>JAYUVC010000058.1:0-68090 GCA_043754325.1 Hyphomicrobiales bacterium | reverse complement strand
CCGCTGATCAAATTTATACGGAAAGGACATTATCATGTTTGAGACACTGAAAACCCGCTACGCCACCTGGAAGAAGTACAGCCGCACCGTGGCTGAACTTGAAACCCTGTCGACCCGCGAATTGGCCGATCTGGGCTTTGGCCGGGCCGACATCACCCGCATCGCGCGTGAGGCGTCACGGTCATAATGGCAAGCTTCACGCTGTTTGGCCGCCTGCTTGAGCGGCGTATCAGGATGCAGGGCTATCAAGCCCAGCGCCGGGAAATCGAAAGCCTGTCGGACACAGATTTGGCCGACATGGGCGTCAAGCGCTATCAATTGGGCCATGTGGCCCGGGTGAAGAGCTTCAGGTAAAGTTTTTGCTGAAACAGTTCCTCCAGAAAGAGGCGCATCCTGATCTGCCAGCGATGACGGTTGAGGTTGCGCCCTTTTTCATTTCCAGTCGGGTTTTAAGCTGAAGGACTAGCGCTCCTGGGCAAAAGGTTTCGGTTTTGAACCTACGCCTGTGGATCCCTTGTTCTTGCTCCGTGTCGGGATTGTTGCTCTGCATTTATTTCCATTGTTTACGCATTCATCCTTACATAATTCTTCAGACAACCAACCGCTAAAACTCTTTGACCTTCTGCAGGCTTTAAAACATACATCTTGCGCTCCAGCGCAAAGTGCTGCGGCGTCGGGGCCGGTGCCGTTGTTTTGCGCGCCCAAAGCGGGAAGGTTTATCAAGACAAATGTAGTTGCAACTATTGTTCGTACGAACCGCTGTGGCATTTCAAGACCTCCAATCAAGCTTTCAATTGTCTAAGTTTGCAGCCCAAGCCGATTTTAACTTAGTTGCTTAATTTGCTTTTTGGACTTTTGCCTATGCCCGTCGTGCCATTCCGGTTTTTTTGCCTGGCTATCGACGCTGTGCATTTGACATAAATAAACATGCATTTAGTTTTGCAATCAGGATCTGACCCACAACTAAAATCGCAAACGTCTAAACTAGCAATGCAAGCACTCTCTATTTCGTCACCTACCCAGTCTGGCCCGTCCTTTTGCTCACTGAAGGCAGGCAAACTGAAGCTCGCAAGAACAGCTATCACCACTGGTATGACAAATATTGGGGTGAAAATATATGTTTTGATATACGTGTTCATAAAAGCATCTCTCCTTAGTCCTCAGTCAATTTACATATTGATTGCTTCAATTCATACCCATGCCTTCTCTGATTGAAGAAGACTTGCAGATTTTTCCAGAGGCTCACCGCGGGCGGGGAACCACGCATAGCCATGAATCATCAGAACTGCGCACTTCGGCGAGAAGATCGTTTCGGCCGTATTGTTGTCTGCACGCCGTCTGGACAGATATCCTGAACCCAGGGCCATAACCCAACTTGCAACGCCAGCCACCAGAGGTGTTGTCAACATTCACTGCTTTGCCATATCCAAATTTTTTGGCGCAATATTGCGTAAGATTGACACCGCCCAAGACCCTGCGGTGATCGCGCACGGTTTCGGCTTGGGCCGGGAAAAGCACTGAATATTGGCATAGCATCATCACTGATAGTATTGCGCTTGCGAATCTGGGATTGTTCATGGCCACGGCTCCACGGTTTTCAACACTGAAACAGCAGTCTGACGGGGGAAATGCCCAGACGCGTCCCCCAATCGGGGGAGGGCCGATATTATTGTGAACTATCGCTTTTATGGCGCAACGGGTTTGAAAACCCAGCCACCAGTTTGACAAGGTCGGCCTGACGGTGGGTTCCGGTCTTTGCGTAAAGATGACCCAGGTGCGTTTTTACGGTTGATTGCCCGATGCCAAGTGCCAGTGACGTTTCAGGAATACCGCCCACTTCGACGATGGCCAGAAGCACGCGAAGTTCAGACGGGGTAAGTTTCCATGACCGGGCGATGGTCTCAGCGGGTGCCCGGCTTTCCAGCGTGGCCGCTTGAATGAATATAGCGGCGGCAGCCTTGTAACCCGCCCCGGCCATCATACGAACACCCGACGAGAGCGACAGTATATGGGCAGAATAATATTGACCACTTTGTGAACAGACAGCCAATGCCACAGGGCTTGCAGCGATGACGGGGTCGTTTTTGTTGCCACTGTTTGGGGCGAGTATGTGCCGCAGGGTCTGGCCGAGATCAGTGTCATGGAGTGAAAGCACTCCGCTCCTTGCATGTACGATATCATTTGCAGCAATCAACGACAATCCTGCGGCATTGCTGTGCACCATGCGTCCGCCTGCATCGACCAAGAAGACTGCTGCCATGAGGCTGTCGAAGCTGTCTGCCAATGCAGCAGACTCAGCGGTTTTTACTGCAATGGTTTTGCCGATGAGCACGGCGCGGCGCACATGCGGCACAATCAGGTTCATGCGCCGCCGCATTCCGGCGTCGGCCAAGCCTTGGCGGGCATTGCGGAACACGCCGAAGAAGGCAACATTCTCCGCCGACTTGTCGAGTGCGACTGCCAGGAAATCCACCAGACCTTGGGGTTGTACCCATTCGTTGTAAAAACGCGACGTCAGGAACTCGGTGTAATCGAGCAAATCTTCAGTGCTGAAGGCTTCGCCTATTTCAAAGCAGAATTGGCCAACCGCCGAGGGGTCGAGTCTGATATATTGCTCAAAGTAACTCTGTTCATAGGCAACCGGAATATTGCCATCCTGGTAGAATGCCTTGCCACTGTCGCCACTGCTTCTTTTGGCAAACAGGGACGCCGCACTGCCACCGACGAAAACCGCAAGCTGGCGCAAAACACCGGGCCACAGCGACTGGTCCAATACCGTGTCATAAATATCGCCAATCAAACACGACAGAGCTTCCGCTTCCGACGCGAAATTCACAGGGAGCCGGGAATGTTCAGTGTTCACGCTTTCCATACCATCACTATAGCGCCATGGAAAATGCATGCAATGACAGGCGGAAAACAGCATCACCTGCAAACGTGTCGCAAAACGGATGACTCGTCAACAAGTGGCACAATGCCCCAACAACACTATGAGTGGGCCAAAGCCTTCTTAAGTGTTTTCATCAACAAAGCAATCATGATGATCTCAACTGCAGCAAGGGCGAGCAGTGTAAATGTGTTGGTATCAGGCGTCCCTTGGTTTAAACAAGGCCGACAATCACATCGCCAATCTCGACGAAAACACGCATCACCAGCATGACGGCCAGCAGGGCAGCGCTGTTGAAATCCAGCGCTATGATGATTCCCAGGACCGCTGCCAGAATGCGAACGCCCGTGCTGTAGAGTCCGAACTGTTCGGAATAGGTGCCGATGCTCACGGTGCTGCCGCCGGAAGAGGCGGAGGGTTTCAAATCATCTACCCCAAAAACATGCGCGGCCGTAGCGTGGTGTGCTTGTAAAATTGCCATCATTCGAGTATGACTATTTCATACCAGTGAGGTTTCAATGTCTGCCACCGCCAAACGTACAATCAGTCTCCCGCCGGAACATGCAGCCTATGTCGATGCCAAGGTTGCCAGCGGTGATTATGCATCTGTTAGCGAAGTGGTGCGCGATGGTCTGCGGTCGCTCAAGGCGCGTGACGATGCGATCGAGGCGTGGCTGCGCGGGCCCGTTGTCGAGACTTATGACAAGATGCGCAAAGATCCTTCGAGGGGTATTCCAGTGAACGAAGCCTTCGATATGATCATGCAGCGCGTACGGAAATGAAGCAAAGGCGGGTCATCCTGACTCCGGAAGCCGTGGGTGACCTCGAAGACATTCACAGCCAGATTTCTGTTGTTGGCGGTACAGCCGTTGCCGACGGCTACATTGGCAGATTGCGGGCCTATGTGAATGGTTTTGATATTGCATCTGAACGCGGAACCCCAAGACCTGATTTGCGCGAAGGCTTGCGCACTACTGGGTTTGAGCGTCGCATAGCCATTACCTTTGCTGTCTTTGAGGAGCATGTTGAAATACTACGGTTCTTCCGGGGCGGCCAAAACTGGGAAGACAAGATCTAGTCCCGGCGGCTTGCGGCACATCGCGACATCCCGTCCCCAGAATCACAGTTGCGAGTCTCAATCTCCTGTGATACCTCCCGCAGCGCGGCAGGGGGCATGTCTATTCTCCTTGCGTTTCACAGATAAGCGAAAGATCAAACGTGGCAACGGCAGATCATGCAGTTTCAGGGGTGGCGGGGCGTTATGCCAATGCGCTGTTTGACCTCGCAACCGAAGACAAATCCGTGGGACCTACGGGTGATGCGCTGGCGTCATTCCTCGGCATGATCAACGAATCGGCTGACCTCAAGCGTTTGATGTCTTCGCCGGTGTTCAAGACCGAAGACCAGATGTCTGCCATTGATGCGCTGGCCGCCAAGGCCAAGATTTCTGGTGTGGCGCTGAACTTCCTGAAGTTGATGGGAAAGAATCGCCGTTTGGGCGCGGTGCCCGGTGCCATTGCGGGTTATCAGGCGCTGGTGGCGAAGTCCCGTGGCGAAGTGACGGCCGAAGTTACGTCGGCTGAGAAGCTTTCGGCCAAGCAGATCACAGAATTGAAAGCTGCCCTCAAGGCCTCGATTGGCTCTGACGTGTTGCTGTCCACCAAAATTGATGCCTCCATTCTGGGTGGCCTGATCGTCAAGGTCGGCTCCCGCATGCTGGACAATTCACTCCAAACCAAATTGCAAAATCTCAAAGTCGCTATGAAGGGGACCCAGTAATGGATATCCGTGCTGCCGAAATTTCTTCCATCCTGAAAAAGCAAATCAAGGACTTCGGCAAGGATGCCCAGTTGTCCGAAATCGGCCAGGTGCTGTCCGTCGGCGACGGTATTGCCCGCGTTTATGGCCTTGACAATGTGCAGGCGGGTGAGTTGGTGGAATTTCCCGGCGGCATCAAGGGTATGGCGCTTAACCTCGAATCCGACAATGTGGGTTGCGTGTTGTTCGGCAATGACCGCGACATTAAAGAGGGCGATACGGTTCGTCGGACCGGAGCGATTGTTGAAATCCCCGTGGGCAAGGAATTGCTGGGCCGTGTGGTTGATCCGCTTGGTAATCCGCTCGACGGCAAAGGCCCGATCAAGTCGAAGCTCATGTCCCGCGTGGACGTGAAGGCGCCCGGCATTATTCCGCGCAAATCGGTGAATGAGCCGATGGCGACGGGTTTGAAAGCCATTGACGCGCTTATCCCCGTTGGCCGTGGCCAGCGCGAATTGGTGATTGGTGACCGTCAGACCGGCAAGACTGCCATCATTCTCGACACCATTCTGAACCAGAAGCCCATTCATTTGGCAGGTCCGGAAAAAGACAAGCTGTATTGCATTTACGTGGCCTGTGGACAAAAGCGTTCGACGGTGGCGCAGTTCGTGAAAGTGCTCGAAGACAATGGTGCCATGGAATATTCCGTGGTGGTTGCGGCGACCGCTTCTGACCCGGCACCGCTGCAATATCTCGCACCGTTTGCGGGTTGCGCCATTGGTGAATATTTCCGCGACAACGGCATGCACGCCCTGATCGCTTACGACGATCTGTCGAAGCAAGCTGTGGCTTACCGCCAGATGTCACTGTTGCTGCGCCGCCCACCGGGCCGTGAAGCCTATCCCGGCGACGTGTTTTATCTGCATTCGCGTTTGCTGGAACGTGCTGCGAAAATGAATGACTCGCTGGGCGGTGGTTCTTTGACGGCTTTGCCCGTCATTGAAACCCAAGCCAATGACGTGTCGGCTTATATTCCCACAAACGTGATTTCCATCACCGATGGCCAGATCTTCCTCGAAACTGATTTGTTCTATCAGGGCATTCGTCCTGCGGTGAACGTGGGTCTTTCGGTGTCGCGCGTGGGTTCTGCAGCGCAGACGAAAGCCATGAAACAGGTGGCCGGCAAAATCAAAGGCGAGTTGGCGCAATATCGTGAAATGGCGGCCTTCGCCCAGTTCGGTTCCGACCTTGATGCGACAACGCAAAAGCTGTTGAACCGCGGTGCGCGTTTGACGGAACTGTTGAAGCAGGGCCAGTTTTCTCCGCTCAAGATGGAAGAGCAGGTTGTGTCAATTTATTCGGGCGTCAATGGTTACCTTGATGCGATTCCGGTGGCCAAGATCAAGAGCTTTGAAGAAGGTCTGTTGCGCACGATGAAGGAAAAGCATGCGCCCGTGATGGAAGCCATCCGCTCGGAAAAAGCGATCTCGGACAAGACCATGCCGATGTTGAAGGCAGCGGTTGATGCGTTTGCCAAAGCGTTTGCGTAACGGATAAGGGGCCACGATGGCTAGTCTCAAAGACCTGCGCAATCGCATCGCCTCGGTGAAGGCGACACGTAAAATCACCAAGGCCATGCAGATGGTGGCCGCTGCAAAACTGCGCCGCGCGCAGGAAGCGGCTGTGGCGGCGCGTCCTTACTCGGAGCGTATGGCCGTGGTGCTTGCCAACCTCGCTTCGGCGATGGAGGGAAGAGCGGGTGCGCCGAAGTTGCTGGCTGGAACCGGCAGTGATCAGGTTCATCTCCTCGTCGTTGCAACGGCCGAGCGCGGATTGTGTGGCGGTTTTAATTCCTCGATCACCAAACTCGCCCGCGAACACGCCGAGCGCTTGTTGCGCGAAGGCAAGACCGTGAAGATGATGACAGTTGGCAAAAAGGGCAATGATGCATTGAAGCGCGTCTATGGCAAATACATTGTCGACGCCGTGAATTTCCAGGGTTCAAAGTCAGTGCAGTTTGACCATGCTACGGGTGTGGCCGCCAAAATACTGTCGATGTATGAAGCAGGCGAATTTGACGTTTGCACGCTGTTTTTCTCGGAATTCAAATCGGTGATTCAGCAAAAGCCAACGGCGCTGCGCATCATTCCGGCAACCTATGATGTGTCGAAGGTGCCTGATCTGGGGGGTGCGGTTTATGATGCCGAGCCCGAAGAAGGCGAAATTCTCGACGAGCTTTTGCCCCGCAATATTTCCATTCAGGTGTTCCGGGGACTTCTGGAAAATGCCGCCTCCGAACAGGGGGCCCGCATGTCCGCCATGGACAACGCCACCCGCAACGCCGGTGACATGATCAACAAGCTGTCGATCAAGTACAACCGTCAGCGCCAAGCCCAGATCACCAAAGAACTCATCGAAATCATTTCCGGCGCGGAAGCGCTCTAAGACAACGGTTAAGGACACTCATCATGGCCAAAAAAGCAACAGCAACTTCCACCAACATGTCAGGTGCCACCGGGCGCATCACGCAAATCACGGGTGCCGTTGTTGACGTGACCTTTGATGGTGGTCTGCCGCAGATTTTGAACGCGCTTGAAACCATGAACGGTGAAAACCGTCTGGTGCTCGAAGTGGCGCAGCACTTGGGTGAAAACACCGTGCGCTGCATCGCCATGGATGCGACTGAAGGTCTGGTGCGCGGTCAGCCGGTGCGCGACACCGCAAGCTCAATCTCTGTTCCCGTGGGTGAAGGCACCCTTGGCCGCATCATGAACGTCATCGGTGAGCCGATTGACGAAGCAGGCCCGATCAAGTTCACAACGCGCCGCCCCATTCACGCACCAGCGCCGGACTTTACGGAACAGTCGACAGAAGCCGAAATTCTTGTCACAGGCATCAAGGTGGTCGACCTTCTTGCCCCCTATGCCAAGGGCGGCAAGATCGGGTTGTTCGGCGGTGCAGGTGTTGGCAAGACGGTTCTCATTCAGGAACTCATCAACAACATCGCAAAAACCCACGGTGGTTATTCGGTGTTCGCAGGTGTGGGTGAGCGCACCCGCGAAGGCAACGATCTTTATCACGAATTCATCGAGTCGAAAGTCAACGCCGATCCGCATGACAAGGACTCCAAGGTTCAGTCGAAGTGCGCCCTGGTGTTCGGCCAGATGAACGAACCACCGGGTGCCCGCATGCGCGTGGCGCTGTCGGGCCTTACGGTTGCTGAACATTTCCGCGACGAGGGACAGGACGTGTTGCTGTTCGTCGACAATATCTTCAGGTTCACGCAAGCTGGTTCCGAAGTGTCGGCCCTCCTCGGCCGCATTCCCTCCGCCGTGGGTTATCAGCCGACGCTGGCCACCGACATGGGTGCGCTGCAAGAACGCATCACCACGACAACCAAGGGCTCGATCACCAGCGTTCAGGCGATTTACGTGCCAGCCGACGACTTGACCGACCCGGCCCCTGCCGCCTCCTTCGCGCATTTGGATGCAACGACCACTCTTTCGCGGTCGATTGCCGAAAAAGGCATTTACCCCGCAGTGGACCCGCTGGATTCAACCTCGCGCATGTTGTCGCCAGCGATTGTGGGTGAAGAGCATTATGCCGTGGCGCGTCAGGTGCAGTCGATCCTGCAGCGCTACAAGGCGCTGCAGGACATTATCGCCATTCTGGGCATGGATGAATTGTCGGAGGAAGACAAAATCTCGGTGTCCCGCGCCCGCAAGATCGAACGCTTTATGAGCCAACCCTTCGACGTGGCCGCCGTGTTCACCGGATCGCCGGGCGTGCAGGTAAAACTCGAAGACACCATCAAGGGCTTCAAGGGCCTGTGCAATGGTGACTATGACCATTTGCCGGAACCTGCGTTCTACATGGTGGGAACCATCGAAGACGCCGTGGCAAAGGCCAAGAAAATGGCGGCTGATGCGGCTTGAAGTTTAAGGGGCCTCATCCGCCCTTCGGGCACCTTCTCCAACAAGAGGGTTGGAGAAGGGACTATACTTGCACCTCCCTCAATGACGTCGATGGCATTCTATATTCAGTCCCTTCTCCAGCCCCCTTGCTGGAGAAGGTCCCCGAAGGGGGGATGAGGTCCCTTCCTAGACTAAGGAAAAAAACATGGCACTGCATTTCGAACTCGTCTCCCCCGCCCGTCTCCTGTTCTCAGGCGATGTGGTATCGGTACAAATCCCCGGCAGCGAAGGTGAAATGACCATATTGCCGATGCACGCCCCCGTGCTCTCCACCCTGAAACCCGGTGTGGTCACGGTGACGAAAGACGGTGGCACCACAGAAAAAATCTTCGTCCGCGGCGGCTTTGCCGAAGTGAATGCGAGTGGGTTGACGGTGTTGGCCGAGACCGCAACCCCGCTGGCTGATCTTGATGGGGCCGCGATTGCAGCCCAGATCAAGAATGCGGAAGAAGATGTGGCCGATGCGAAAAGCGACGGCGTACTGGCGAAGGCGAGTGAGACGCTGGATCATTTGAGGTCGCTTGCGGCGGCGATGTAAACGCCGAATATTAATCAGATTACTTTTTAGCGTAACATAAAGTCCGCAATCTTCCGGATTAGTGATTGTTCCCGGCTGTACTGAGCTGAAATTGATTGGTTTCGCCGTAAGACAAAGTGCAATATATGCTGAGTTAACGATTGTTCTCGGCTGCGCTGAGTCGACTTCGCAAGCATTTCTGCCAATCTTGTTCGATCCACGAGTTCGACTTCGCACGCCTTCGCCAATGCAACTGCTTGAGACGTGTAAGTGTTGTTTGTTATGACTATAGCATGCGTAGCTTTGTAGATACTTCTGGCTGCATGAGCTTCTTGAACTGCCCAGTTTCCCACCGCTGCCAACTGGCGCTTGGCCTGAACAACATATGAGCCGTCAGGATTTTCCATCGTAATGTCAGCGCCCTGATCCCGTGTTTTTTGCGTGACAGTGACGTTTCCATATCCAAGTTTGCGGTAAATTTCTGCACAAACTTCTTCAAATTCATGCCCATCCATCTCATCAATAGCCTGCATTTCAATTCCTTCTACCCAACGATCACGAATGAGCCATTGCTGTAGTCGCTGGAAAAAAAAGAAAACAAAGCCAATTGCAGAAATGACAATGCAAATGACAATTAAGAACTTTCCGAATGCGTGTTGCGTTCTAAAAAGTTCTGTGATGGCAATTATGGAGACGGTGGCAAGAAGAAAAAACATGGGCACGAAATCAAACCAACTCCCACGAACTTTCGACTTCGGACGAGTCTTAGTTATGTTATTGTGCAATTTGGGAAACACAGGGCCAACTTTAGGGGGCCTTGTCGCCTCGAACATCTTTTGCTGTTTGGTCCGCCTCGCCATTCGATTTTCAAATGCCCCAAAAGTTGCCATTTCTTCGCTATCACATTTTCGCCCAGTACCAAAATCTACACCACTGGCGGCACAGATCGCATTAACCCATATGCCGGGATGGGGTGGTAGGGCTGGACCGGATGGCAGCCATCCCCTCCCGCCTTCGGCGTACTCCCCCGGCGAAGAAGCCGAGGGAGAAAATGATAGTGAAAGTCGAGATAGGACATATCCGCAATGCCATCGATATTGCCGCGAATTGGAGGAATTAGATGATGCAACTGCCACCAGGTTTTTCCAAATGGGACGTCACTGACTATCTCAAAACCGATGAGGACATTATCCTGTTTCTTGAGGCTTGCTTTGATGAGGCGGGGGATGATGCGGCCTTCATTGCTGCGGCCCTTGGTGAAGTGGCGCGGGCGCGGGGTATGGCTTCGATTGCCGAGGCAACGGGTCTGACGCGCGAAGGTTTGTATCGCACGCTGTCAAAGCAGGGAAATCCCAGTTTCAGTTCTGTGCTCAAAGTGATGAAAGCCTTAGGCATCAAGCTGCGGCCTGAGGCGGCGTAGTGTTGTTTTAATTCACCCCTCCCCATAAAGAATGGGGAGGGGTGAAGGTGATGGTTCAGCCCTTGGCTTTGTCGCCGACGGACTTCATCCAGTTACCGGATTTTGCTGGTGCACCACCGCGTGGTTTGCCAAAGCCCTGTTTGCCGCCACCGCCGAATTTGCGGTCGCCGAATTTTGGTGGGGCTTTGTGTTCCTCGCGTGGGCGATCATTGCGGACGCGCTCAGCGGGCGCTGCAACATCACCTTCAGACTTCCGCGCAAATTGCGCCTGGTCGATGGCTTGCGTTGGCATGCCCACCGGGTTCCATTCCCGCTTCTGCAAGCGACCATCAGCCCGCACGCCGGGGCGGGGTTCGCCATTGGGTGCGTGCTGTGGGCCTTTCCCACGGTGATGTGGTTTCTTTGCCGGTTCACCGCCCGCCTTTGGCATGTGGCGGCCACCACCGGATTTCCGCTTGTTGGCACTCGATGGATCCCAGCCGAAGTTGGGGGCCAGTTCATCGACCTTCAAGGCCAGCACATGTTCCTTCACAGGGATGGCCTGACGAATGGTTTTTTCAATGTCGCGCAGCAGGCCACGGTCTTCCGGAATACAAAAGGCAATGGCTTCACCGTCGGCACCGGCACGGGCCGTGCGGCCAATGCGGTGGACGTAGGATTCAGGCACGAAGGGCAAGTCGAAATTGAAGACGTGAGACACGCCATCGACGTCAATGCCACGGGCCGCAATATCGGTGGCCACAAGTGCCAGAATCTTGCCATCCTTGAAACCGGCAAGCGCCTTTTCGCGGTTGGCCTGGGATTTGTTGCCATGAATGGCGGCGGATTTGTAGCTTTCCTTGTCCAGCGCTTTCACCACCTTGTCGGCACCATGTTTCGTCCGTGTAAAGATCAATGCGCGGGTGATCTGCGGATCACGCAGCAGGTCCACCAGCAGCTTTACTTTATTGGCAGGGTCAACGTGGATCACATGTTGCGACACGCGCTCTGCTGTTGTGGCAGCGGGTTTGATTTCCACACGCACGGGGTCGTTCAGCAAACCGGCAGCGAGACCTGCAATTTCCTTCGGCATGGTGGCGGAGAAGAACAGGTTCTGGCGGGCTTTCGGCAGCATGGCCGTCAATTTGCGGATGGCGTGGATGAAGCCCAAATCCAGCATCTGGTCCACTTCATCAAGCACGAAAATTTCAACCTTCGACAGGCTGAGCGCACGCCGGTCAATCAGATCGACAAGACGTCCTGGTGTTGCCACCAGAATATCAACGCCGTTACGCACGGCTTCAATCTGCTTGTTGAGCGATACGCCACCAAACACCACGGTGCTTTTCAGCTTGGTGTTGGCCCCATAGGTGCGGAAGCTTTCGAGAATCTGCGAGCAGAGTTCGCGGGTGGGAGACAGAATCAGCGCGCGGCAGGAATTCTTGTCCGGGCGCTTTCCGTCCTTCATCAAAAGTTCAAGCATGGGCAACGCGAAGGCTGCGGTTTTGCCTGTACCTGTTTGCGCAATGCCGAGCAAATCGCGGCCTTGCAACAGTGTTGGAATCGACTGGGCCTGAATGGGCGTTGGGGTTTCATAACCCTCAGCGGCCACGGCTTTCAAAAGGAGTGGCGAGAGGTTCAATTGGTCAAATGTCATTGTGACACGAGTCTTTCAATGGATGTTATAAGGGGACAAGCGCCCACGCCACATCCGGTGCGCAGGGCTCATACAGTCCCACGTGAAAGGATTGCTTTCAGAAATCATCTGCAGGGCCGAATGGCAGCTCACAGGGAGCGCCTCACGTTATTCTTATGGTGGCCGCGTGAAGCAGATGGTGGGGATATGGCGGTTGCGGTGCACAATGTCAAGTCGTGCTTCATGCTCTGTCATTCCAGCGAACGCGGGAATGACGGAATCTGGGTTAGAGATAGTCCAGTACTTCAAACATTTGAGATATCACCACGTCAGCTCCTACGCGCTTTAAATCCTGCGCATGCTGCTCAGGATGCGCATGTGTGCCTGTAAACCCAATGGTGCGAATGCCCGCTGCAACTGCCGCTGTGACGCCTGTAACCGAGTCCTCGACCACGATGCATTCGTCAATCCCCGTACCCGCCAGCTTTGCCGCTTGCAGATAAATATCGGGCGCGGGCTTGCCGTTCGCCACATCTTGGTAACTCACAAAGCGGTCAAAGCGATCCGCGATGCCAACCAATTCCACCGCCAGTTCAACACGTTTTTTCGGGCTGTTGGAGCCAATGGAAATCGAAACACCACGGGCTTTCAGCGCATCCAGTACATCAACAACACCGGGCACGATTTTCAATTCGCTGCGATAGAGCGCTTCGACCATGATATTTTTCACCAGATCAAGCCCTGGCGGAAACACTGTGCCAAACTGCTTCGTCATCATGTCGAGCATGGCCTGAAAGGTGGTGCCGACGAAACGGCTGTGCGCTTCAGCCTCGCTGATGTCGATGCCGTATTGCTTGAGCAACAACACATCGGCTCGCATGGATAGCGGCTCACTATCAACCAACACGCCATCACAGTCGAAGATCACATGCTTGAGTTTCATTGGCCCAGATGCCTGAAAGCCTTGATGACGTCGATATATACGGCCTTCTTGAAGGGCACGACAATGTCCAGCACCTCATCCATGTCGGCCCATTTCCACTGGTCGAATTCCTGTTTGTGGCCGGGGGGCGTCAGGTCAATTTCGCCGTCATCGCCCGTGAAGCGAAGAGCAATCCATTTCTGCTTCTGGCCGCGAAACTTGCCGCCCCAACTTTTGCCGATCAGATGTTCAGGCAGATCATATTTGAACCAGCCCTCGGCTTCTTCCAGAAATTCCGCCGAGGTCACACTTGTTTCTTCCTGCAATTCGCGAAAAGCTGCGGCACGCGGGTCTTCGCCCTCGTCGATGCCGCCTTGCGGCATTTGCCACCATTTGCCCACGCCATCGTCATTCTGCTTTTCAAAACGGCGTCCCACCCAGAGCTTGCCGTATTTGTTGATGAGCATGACGCCGACATTGGCGCGATATGCGGTAATATGATTCTTGTCAGTCATGAGGGGCTTTTATCAGCCTGCACGGCCTTTGTAAGCGGCTGTGACAGGAACAAGGATAATGCCGCGTTCGGCTGCCGCCTTGGCCCATTCCCTTACCGTATTGATAGTCACATCAAGCCCGGTACCGGTACCCACGGCAAAGCCGGTACCCGTCGCCTGTTCCTCAAGCAGCGTCAATTGTGCGATGATGGCTTGCGGGTTGGGATCTGCATCGATCACCACCTGCGCGCGTTTTATCGGCATCTGCATTGATTTGGCGGTGCCCTCAGTGGCAGACAATGCCATGGAGCCGTCTTCGAGGAACAATACGCCGCGTTGCTTCAACTCCGAAAGCAGGGGCTTGATGGCTTTAGGCATGGCGAGATAGCGCGAGCCCATATAATTGACCACGCCGACATAGCCCGTAAAGCGGCTCATGTGCCAGCGCAGGGCGTCGAGATTTTCAGCGTCTGTGCCATCGCCCGTCAACGTTTTCGGGCCAGGGTTGTTGGCGGGATAACCTATGGGCTCAAGCGGAACCTGCAGAAACACCTCGTGGCCTTCATGCCGTGCACGGTTGACCTGGTCCTGCAAATTATTGCCGTAGGGTGCAAAAGCAAAAGTGATATCGGCAGGCAAGTCCTTGATGGCCGCAGCGGTGAGTTTTTCGTTGAGACCCATGCCCCCCAGCAGAATCGCAATCTTTGGCGCATCCGAATGAATGACATTCATCGACGTCGGGCGCTCATAGATCCGCGACGGTCTGTCACCGGCTTTGGAAATGCGTGGCAACTGTCCGTAAGAGGTTACTTCCGTGACCTTCATTTGCGGAGCCTGTGCCAAAGGCCGACGTGGACTCACAACAATGGTCGCGTCCTGCTGGTAGGTATCAGCACGTGCGGGTTCCTGAAACGCCACTTGTGGATCGCCGACCTGCTCCACGTCGGGAAGCGGAGCTTCCGCAACATCGGCGTCCGCAGCAGGTGCCGCATCAGTCGAGGCTGTGTTGACGACTTCGCGTGCCGGCGGAATGGAAACCACAACAACGGGTTCGCCTGCAAGAGGCATGGGCTGCTTCACGGCCCAATAACCAGCACCACCAAAACCGGCCGCAATCGCCACATAGCAGCAGGCCAGAACGCCGGGACGGCCCGCCCACAGGCGAGTTCCCAATCCGCGCTGGTGCAGGGGCTGTTTCAGTTCATCGCGGCGCATGATTATTCAAAAGACAGTCCGATTCGTCAAACCTCCAGCTAATGGTGGAAGCGTTAACGTCGTGTTAACCATGGGGGATCGGGCCTTGCGCAAGAAAGGCCCTCATCCGGCGCTTCGCGCCACCTTCTCCCGCAAGCGGGAGAAGTGAAGAATCTTCACCTCTCCCGCTTGCGGGAGAGGTCGATTGAGCGAAGCGAAAGCGGGTGAGGGACTTCGACTCAGTTCGACTGCTTCTTCTCGTCTTTTTTGGTGGCGTCTGCCGGTTTCACGTTGGTCACAACCTTGACGCCATGCAACAAATCAATGGCGGCCTTCAGCTGCACGTCCTTGGTGCGGTCTTCAGGCACATAGGCTGAGGAGCCGCCGCCTTCGTCACCACCTGCTTCGTTGGTGATATGGCCGCGCAAATTGGCTTCACCTTCCGTCGATACGTTTTTTCCCAGGAGTTCGGGTGGCAAGGGTTGTTCGATGACGATATCGGCATCAATGCCCTTGGCCTGAATGGAACGGCCGGCTGGCGTGTAGTAGCGCTGCGTGGTCAGGCGGATGGCACCTTCATTGCCCAGCGGGATGATGGTTTGAACGGAACCCTTGCCAAAGGAGCGGGTGCCAATGAGTGTTGCGCGCTTGTGATCCTGCAAGGCACCTGCGACAATTTCCGAAGCGGAGGCAGAACCACCGTTGATCAGGATCACCACCGGCTTTCCGGCCGTGAGGTCGCCCTTCTGGGCGCTATGGCGTTCCACATCTTCGGGGTTGCGGCCACGGGTGGAGACGACTTCGCCTTTTTCAAGGAAGGCGTCAGACACGGAGACTGCCTGCAACAACAGGCCACCCGGGTTGTTGCGAAGGTCAAGGATATAGCCCTTGATCTTGCCATTGGCTTTCTTGTCAAGTTCGGCAATGGCCTTGGCCAGGCCAATGTCTGACTGTTCCGTGAATGACGACATGCGGATGTAGCCCACGTCTTGGCTTTCGATGTTGAACTTGACGGATTCGACCTTGATGTTATCGCGCACCACCTTGACATCAAAAGGATCCACGCCTTTTCGCACGATCATCAGGTTCACGGGCGAACCAATGGCACCGCGCATCTTGTCGACAGCTTCGTTCAGGGTCAGACCCTGGACCTCAACCCCGTCAATTTTTGCAATCAGGTCGTTGGCCATGATTCCAGCTTTGGCAGCGGGTGTGCCGTCATAGGGAGCCACAACTTTCACCAGACCGTTTTCCATGGTGACTTCAATGCCGAGACCGCCGAATTCGCCGCGGGTCTTCTCATTCATGTCCTGAAAGCTTGAAGCGTCCATGTAGCTTGAATGCGGATCAAGTGAGGTCAGCATGCCGTTGATGGCATTCTCGATCATTTTTTTCTCTTCGGGCACTTCGACATAGTCAGCGCGGACGCGATCAAACACATCGCCGAAAAGGCCGAGAAGCTTGTAAGTATCGGCCTTGCTGGTGGCGGCACTTGCTCCACCCCAGGCCTGCATCAATACTGCTGCCGAAACAGCACCTGCCAAAACCAAACCCGTTGCACGCATTGTCGAATTCAACTTCATCTCATTGCCTCTTGTCTGATGCCGATCCACCAAGGATTGGGGTCGACGGGATCTCCGTTTTTCCTGAACTCCACGTATAGCACAGGATTTGTCATATTTGTGATGCCATTTGATGCAGCCATTGCACCGGGTTTGCTGCCCATTTGTCCTACGGGTTCACCCGCCTTGACGGATTGCCCATGACTGGCCAGCGTTTGCTCCAAACCCGCCAGAAGTACCAAGTAGCCCTCACCCGGATTGATGATGACCATCTGGCCATAAGAGCGGAATTTGCCCGAAAACTCCACCTTTCCGGCGACAGGCGAGGTGACTTGCGCCTGTTTTTCAGTGGCGATCACAATTCCGTCAAGTTGGGTGCCAAGGCCAGAATCGTCGCCAAAACGTTTAACGATTTGGCCTTGGGCGGGAAAGTCGATCTGGCCTTGGGATTTTGAAAAAGCCATTTGCGGCAGGGCTGCTTTTTCTGCGGCCAAACGTTCGGCCTCGGCGCGGGCCTTGGCTTCGGCTGACTGTTTTGCTTCGGCAATGGCCTTGTCTTCGGCAAGGACTGCCAAAAGTTGTTTCAGACTGGTGGCCTTTGCTGCGAGGTCTTCGGCGCGTTTGCGTTCAACGTCGAGCAGTTGCTGCGAGGACAGCGCCAAGGCTTTTTTTTCGTCGATGAGTTTGTTGATGTCAGTGCGCGACAGTTCCAAGGCACCACGTGCTTTGGCATGTTGCCGCACTTCAGAATCAAATTTCTCGCGCAAGGATTTCAGATCAGTCAACTGGTCATGCAGGGTCTGCGCGGCATTGCGCAATTCCGGCACGATGGTGCCAAACAGCATGGCACCACGCAGAGCGCCAAGCACGTCGTCTGGAGCCACAACAAGGGCTGGCGGCGGATTTTGAGCCAGGCGTTGCAGACCTGCGAGAATTTCGGCGATAATATCCTGCTTGGCGGCAAGATCGAGGTTGATGGCAGCGATTTCGGCTTTAAGTTTCGTCTGGCGTTTTTCGACCGTGGCCAGTTCACGTTCCTGCACAGCGGCAGTTTCGCCCAGGGCCACCAACCGGTTGGAGAGATGTTCCTGTTCAGCAATCGCCATCGTGGCGTCTGCCAGCAGTTCTGCCTGTCTTGCCGCCGATGTTGCGAGATCCTGTTCTACAGCCACAAGGTCCTGCTGCTGCACGTCTTCGGCCATGGCAGCCTGAGCCTGCGCCACAGCCTGAGCCTGCGCCACAAGGGCGATCAGGCTGAGCGCACTCAGGCTACGAAGCAAATTCATGGAGGGAAAAATGGTCTGCACCCGTGTTGAAATTGGGGCCAAATGAAGATGTCTGGAATCAGGCCCGGTGGTAGGGATGATTAACGATAATGGTGACTGCCCGGTAAATTTGTTCAAGCAGCATGACGCGCAACAAGCGGTGCGGGAATGTCATGGGACCGAAACTTATGGTTTTGAAGGCATTGACGCGCGTTTCAGGGGCGTGGCCATCGGGGCCGCCGATCAGGAAATGCAGTTGCTTGGCACCTGCATCGGCTTGCTGTTGCAGAAGCTTGGCGAACTCCGCGCTGCAAAGTGCCTTGCCGCGTTCATCGAGTGCGATGGCCAAACCGTCTTCGGGAACGGCGGACCACAAGCGCTTGGCCTCCTCGGTTTTGCGCAAATCCGCAGTTGCAGCCTTGGACTCCGCCCAGTCTTGCACGGCAAATCCCATGAGACCTGCGCTGCGGCCCAGCCCGGAAATGCGCTGTTCATAGTCAGCAGCCAATTCCTTTTCAGGGCCGGACTTCAATAAACCAATGGCCGCAATGCCCAGCTTCATTCCGGGACGTTGGCGGCCCAGAGTTTTTCCAGATTGTAGAAGCTGCGCACTTCTGGCCGGAACACATGCACAATGACATCGCCTGCATCGACCAGCACCCAGTCACACTGGGGTACACCTTCAATGCGGATATTTTTCAGGCCGTGCTTGGCGAGTGCTTCCACGACCTGATCGGCAATGGCGTTGACGTGACGGCCAGAACGGCCGGTGGCCACCACCATGGTGTCGGCGATTGTTGATTTTTCGCTGAGGTCCATGGCGATCACCTCTTCGGCTTTCGCATCATCCAACTGATTGAGCAACGCCACGATCAAGGGCGGCCAGATTGGTGCAAGCTTTTTTGCAGCCCTTGGCTTTTTCGCCGGAGCCGTTGCAGCTTTGGCTTCACGCTTGGCTTTACGTTCAGCGGTTTTGGTTTGGGTTTTGACGGCAACCGGTTTTTTGATTGGTGCTGCCAAGGCGATTGGCTTTTTGGACGCAACTTTCCTCAAAGCGACCTTGGCTGCGGGAGCCTTGGCTTTGGCCTTGATCAACTTGCGGACCGGGGCTTTTGCAGCGACCGTTTTTTTGGCAACGGCTTTCTTGGCAACGGCTTTTTTTGCGGCAGGTTTTTTGACAGCGGTTTTTTTGATTGCTGCTTTTTTGACTGGTGCCTTTACAAATTTTTTGGCCGCTGGTTTTTTGGCCGCTGGTTTTTTCGCGGCAGATTTTTTCGCAACGACCTTCTTCGCAGGAGCCTTCGCCTTTGCAACAGGCTTTGCAACTTTTTTTGCAGCTTTCTTTGCGGTCTTCTTGACTGGTTTTTTCAGGGTCGTCATCCTTCAATGGAGAATATGAATTTTCGCCCTTTTAGGAGGTGCGCGTCTCAGCTTCAAGCTGTGGTTTTGCGGCGCTTCCGGATTGCGGTTGAGCTTTCCTTGCGCAGCGGCATGGTGATGAAGGTCCAGGCGGGGGTTTTGGCACCGACAACAGCGGCGGGTGGTGAGATGCGGCGTGATGCAAAACGGGTGGCGGCCACACCACGCAGGGCTTTGATGGAGTAGCCCGGTCTGGCAAGTACAGCCATTGGTACCAAGTCGGCGATGTCCAGCCAGTGATGCCAGCGGTGCAGCGAGGCCAAACTGTCGGCTCCCATGATCCAGACAAATTTTGTATTGCCACTGACAGCCTTCAAACGCCGGAGGGTTTCTTCGGTGTAGCGGGTCTTCATCTGTTGTTCGATGTCGGTGACAATGAAGCGCGGATGTTTGGCGATGCGCCGGGTGTAGGCGAGACGTTTGCCATATTCATCGATGATTGCCGGATCTTTCAGCGGATTTTGCGGCGACACCAGCCACCATACCCAATCGAGCTTCAACTGTTTCATGGCATAAAGTGCCACCATGTAATGCCCACGGTGTGCGGGATTGAACGAGCCGCCAAAAAGCCCGATGCGCTGGCCGGAGCCTGTGGGAGGCAACCGCAACATCAGGGCCGGATTTGCCCGGTGCCGCGCACCTGATATTTAAATGTGGTCAATTGCTCCACGCCAACCGGACCACGCGCATGCAGCTTTCCGGTGGCGATGCCGATTTCGGCACCAAAGCCAAATTCGCCGCCATCGGCAAATTGCGTTGAAGCGTTGTGGAGAACGATGGCGGAGTCGACAGTGTTGAGGAAGGTTTCAGCCGTTTCCGCATTGGCGGTGATGATCGAGTCCGTATGTTGTGAGCCATAGTTTGCAATGTGGTCGATGGCTGCTTCAACGCCGTCCACAACTTTCATCGAGACAATGGCATCCAGATATTCGGTGTGCCAATCGACTTCCGTGGCAGGTTTGATTTGAGGGTTAAATTCCATTGTCGCTGCATCGCCGCGAATCTCGCATCCCGCATCCATCAGTGTACGGATCAAGAGAGGCAAGGCTTTGTTGGCGATGGGTCGGTCGACCAGAATGGTTTCAGCAGATCCACACACGCCTGTGCGGCGCATTTTTGCGTTCAGCACAATGCTGTTGGCCATGGCGAGATCGGCGTCACGGTCTACGAAGACATGGCAAATGCCTTCAAGGTGGCTGAACACGGGTACGCGTGCGTCAGACTGCACACGGGCCACGAGGCTTTTGCCGCCACGGGGAATGATGAGATCAATGCACCCATTAAGTCCCGTCAACATGTCACCAACAGCGGCGCGATCAGCGGTTGGCACCATCTGGATGCAATGCGGATCAAGCCCTGCTTCGACGAGTCCGCGAGACAAACAATTGGCGATGGCGGT
The DNA here is from genome assembly GCA_043754325.1 of Hyphomicrobiales bacterium. Classification (GTDB taxonomy): domain Bacteria; phylum Pseudomonadota; class Alphaproteobacteria; order Rhizobiales; family Aestuariivirgaceae; genus Aestuariivirga. The sequence continues at coordinate 47,664 of JAYUVC010000058.1, read as the reverse complement.
TGCGGATTGAAAACTATCGGTTCCTCCCCGCAAAATTGCGGCGTTGCCGGATTTCAGGCAGAGCGCACCCGCATCCGCCGTTACATTGGGGCGGCTTTCGAAAATGATGCCGATGACGCCGATGGGCACCGCCACACGGGATATTTCCATGCCGTTGGGACGCGTCCATTTGGCTTCTATTTTGCCAACGGGATCAGCCAAGGCTGCAATGTCCTCAAGTCCAACCGCCATGGCTTCGATGCGCTCAGGTGTCAGCGTCAAACGGTCAAGGAAAGAGGCCTTCAAATCCTTCTGGCGTGCTGCTTCCAGATCACGGCTGTTGGCCGCGAAGATGATTTTGGCGTCGCTGCGCAAGGCTGCTGCCATGGCGTGAAGGGCAGCGTTGCGTTGCGCGGCTGGTGATGTGGAAAGGATCCGCGCGGCGAGTCTTGCGCGTTTGCCCAACTCCTGCATCACCTCCAACATCATTTCTCTCCGGTCATCATCACGAGGTCATCGCGGTGAATGATTTCGTCACGGCCTGCTGCTCCCAAGACCCGCATGATCTCGGCGGATTTCAAGCCCTTGATTCTCTGCGCGTCGCTCGAGTCATATGCCACCATGCCGCGTGCCACTTCCAGTCCGTCTTGTGCCACAATACTCACCGTATCGCCACGGCCAAACAGGCCGATGATGTCTTTGACACCTGCGGGCAACAGACTCTTGCCCTTGAGCAAGGCACCCTTGGCACCTTCATCAATCACGAGGCGACCTACCGGCTGCAAACTTCCGGCAATCCAGCGCTTCCGTGATTGCAGAGGTGACGCAGAAGCCGTGAACCAGGTCACCCGCTCACCCTCGATGATGCGCTTCAAGGGGTGTTCCTTGTGACCAGACGCAATGACCATGTTGCAGCCCGCACCCAGTGCGATCTTGGCTGCTTCAATCTTGGTGATCATGCCGCCGGAGCCTAGACCGCTCACAGGTTTTCCAGCCATGGCTTCGATTTCGGGTGTGATCTCTTTTACTTCGGCGATAAATTCGGCACCCTTTTGATCAGGTGGGGCGGAATACAACCCGTCAATGTCTGACAACAACACAAGACAGTCAGCAGACATCATGGAGGCGACACGGGCGGCCAAACGGTCGTTGTCGCCATAGCGAATCTCCGACGTCGCCACAGTGTCGTTTTCATTGATCACGGGTACCGCGCCTTGGGTCAAGAGAGTTGTCAGCGTTGCCCGTGCATTCAAATGGCGGCGGCGTTCTTCGGTGTCGTTAAGGGTGACGAGGACTTGTGCCGCAACAATATCTTTGGCCTTCAACTCCTCGGCCCAGGCTTGCGCCAGCGCTATTTGCCCCACCGCCGCTGCGGCCTGGCTTTGTGGCAGTTCCAGTTTGCCTTTGGCAAAGCCCAGTCTGAAGCGCCCAAGCGCAATGGCACCAGACGAGACCAGTATGATATCGGCACCTTTGGCCTTCAGGTGTGCCAGATCATCCACCAGCGAGGTGAGCCAGGCCTGTTTGACGGTTCCTGATTTTTGCTCAACAAGCAGTGCCGACCCAACCTTGATGACAATGCGCTTGGCTTTTGCCAGACGGTTGATCACGGTTTCCACGCCTCCACGGGCTTTGACGCTTCAAAACCACGGGCATTGGCCCTGGAGACGATGGTCATGATCTTGCTCATGAGCTTGCCTGTATCCTTCGACGTGGCGGCCGAAATCAAGGTTGGCGTGATTTTTATTTTGGTCTCAAAGGTTTTGAGCTTTTTGGCCAAGGTTTTCTCATCAATGGCATCGACCTTGTTGAAGCAGACAATCTCAGGCTTTTCAGCCAGAAGTTCGCTGTATTCCTTCAATTCATTGCGCACGGTGCGATAGGCGGCAACGGGGTCATCACCCGTCACGTCAATCATGTGAATGAGAATGGCGCAGCGTTCGACGTGTCCGAGAAAGCGCATGCCGAGACCAGCGCCCTCGTGCGCACCTTCAATCAAGCCTGGAATATCAGCGAGCACGAAGCTGTTTTCATTGGCGCGGACCACACCCAATTGCGGGTGCAGCGTGGTGAAAGGGTAGTCAGCGATTTTCGGGCGTGCTGCGGAAACGACAGAGAGCAAGGTGGATTTTCCGGCATTGGGCAATCCGATGATGCCAGCGTCGGCAATCAGTTTGAGCCGCAGCCAGATCCAGCGTTCTTCACCTTCCTGACCCTGGTTGGCATGGGTTGGGGAACGATTGGTGGCTGACTTGAAATAGTGGTTACCAAAACCGCCATTGCCGCCCTTGGCGACGCGGTAACGCTGGCCGGGTGTTGCAAGATCAGCCAGCACAGTCTCGCCATTCTCGTCGACGATTTCGGTTCCCGCCGGGACTTTCAACACAATGTCTTCGGTCGAGTTTCCGGCACGCAAGCGGCCCATGCCATGGCCTGCCGTGCGCACCTTGAAGTGCTGTTGATAGCGATAGTCGATCAGGGTGTTGAGATCGTTTGCGGCTTCCACCCAGACGTCGCCGCCAGTGCCGCCATCGCCACCATCGGGTCCGCCATACTCAATAAATTTTTCACGACGGAACGACACAGCACCGGCTCCGCCATTTCCTGCGCGTACATAGATTTTTGCCTCATCGAGAAATTTCATCGTGTCGTCCTGTTGTCCTTGCGCGTCCATACATCAAGTTGTTGCAAAGTTGAAACCTTAGCTTTCGCGCATCGCACGAGGGAGTTGCGATATTGATTCATGCGTTTCACAATATGCATTTAAACCTTGAATCAAGCCCTTGTTTTTGAAGCAATATTGCCGCTGAATGCTTTTGATTGAAACACATTGTCGCCACATTTAACCCCTTAACGGAAGCTCTTCCCTGACAACGGCGGTCGTTGAGGAACGAGGAAGCGAGAGATCGCTTCCCCGAGACTTGTGGCCTGTCTGAAAACGTAAGGATAAAACAGAGATGAAAATGAAACTTTTGGCCGGATTATCTGCGGTGTTTTTTGCCACTGCGGTTCTGGCAGGTTCCGCCCAAGCGGAAAACTGCCGTGACTACGGTACATGCACTCCCAAACAACATGTGAAGAAGCATCATCATGCTTCAGCACATAAAGTTGTCAAACACAAACGTGTGCGCGTTTCCTACGCGGGGCGATTGTCCGGCAAGCGTGTGAACTCTCGCGCGGCTTTGGCTGCCAGTGTGCCGCGTGGACGTGGCAATGTGGTTGCCATGATCAAGTCGATGGCACCCCGCCATGGTGTGCCGACGTGGTTTGCACTTCGGATTGCCCATGTTGAGTCTGGCTACAATCCCCGCGCACGTGGTGCGGCGGGCGAATATGGCGTGTTCCAGATGAAATGCGCAACGGCACGCGGCATTGGCTTTCGCGGCAATTGCGGTGCCCTGCTCAATGCTGCAACGAATATTCAATTTGGTTTGAAGCACCTGTCACTGGCCATGCGATCATCACGTGGCAATTTGAAATTGGCTGCATCCAAGCATAATGGCGGCCTTGGCCGGAAGCGCCTTGTGGCGGGTTACGTCAGCCGGGTGTTCTGATTTAACACACAAGATTTGAAAAGGCCGCCCGTCAAACGGCGGCTTTTTTATTGAGCCAGCTTTCCCGTGTGAGCGTGACTGTCGTAACGGGAACCTCTTCACTCCTTGCCTTTGAAAATTGCAGGCAAGTCCCTGTCACCGCAAAGCCTGCCCGCGCAAGCACTTTGCCAGACGCCGGGTTTTCGTTGAAATAGCAAGACGAGAGGCTTTCAAGGCCAGACGTCATGAAGGCAAGTTCCACCATGGCTTGGGCTGCTTCCGTCATCAGGCCCTTGCCCCAGTGTTCCTGCACCAGCCAATAGCCAAGTTCCGCCTTCTGCCGTTCCTCCATCCAGTCATAGCTGATGAGGCCTGCAAGATTGTCAGGTTCTGTCTTCAAACTGATTACCCGAAATGCCGAGCGCTGATCCAGTTGCAAGGCCCAGTCAATGAATTCCTCAGCGTCGGAACGATGATAGGGATAGGGCACACGCGCCAGGTTTTTGCTGATCTCGAAATTGTCGATTTTCGCGGCGATAGAAGCAGCGTCATTGCTTTCGAGTCGGCGTAACATGAGGCGCTCTGTTTCGATTACTCCCGTCATACTTGCCTCCCGCGCACAATCAAATCCCTGCAAAATTCAGCACGTCCTGCAATTTTTCCTGTGTGCGCTGACTCAAGGTGGTCTCTCAATTTTGTCATTACCGCACTTGTTGCGGTAATCCATCGTGGTGCGGGCATGATCTATATGGATAACGCCACTCCTGTTGAACCATGGATTACCGCAACACGTGCGGTAATGACAACTCGTGCGAATTTGCCAATCAAAGAATTGCAAGCCATTTCCTTGACCGGACAACAGTGGAATAAATCTGGCAATGACAAAACGGAGAACACTCTCTCCAATACAAAACGGGAGAGCAAGTTGCCTTGCTCTCCCGTGAAACACCAACAGGAATTTGTGGTGAAACCTATTCAGCGGCCTTTGGCAGCACGACTGACACCAACTGCTTGTTGCCCTTGGTGCCGCGGAATTCGACAACACCTGCAACCATTGCATAAATGGTGTGGTCCTTGCCAATGCCGACGCCGGTGCCCGGATGCACTTTCGTGCCGCGCTGGCGGATGATGATGTTGCCGGGAATGGCGGCTTGGCCCCCAAACAATTTGACCCCGAGACGCCGACCAGCGGTGTCACGACCGTTGCGGGATGAACCGCCTGCTTTTTTATGTGCCATGGATCAGCTCCTCTTAACTGCGTACGCGGTCGGTTTTGGCGCGGGGTGGTTTGCCATCCAAGAGTTCCTTGGCCTGTTCAATCCATTCCTCACGGGCAAAGCGGCCCTTTTGTTTCAGGTGGGTTTCAGCCTTTTCAATGTCGTCAGCGCTCATGGCGGCAATCGACGCGAAGGTGTGATAGCCCAGTTCACGCATGCCCGTTTCCATCTTGGGACCAATGCCACCAACGAGGGAGATGTCGTCCGACTTGCCATCGGCAACGGGTGCGGCAACGGTAACCAGCTTTTCAGCCCTGGCAGCCGGCTTTGCACCACCTGTCAGAATGTCGGTAATGGTCACGGATGTCAGCAACTGACGGTGACCGTTGCGACGGCGATAATGCTTGCGGCGGCGCTTCTTGAAAATATAGACCGTATCGGCCTTTTCCTGGGCGGCAATTTCGCCAACCACGGTGGCACCAGATACGATTGGCGCACCAATATCAATGGCTTCGCCGTTGGCCACCAGAAGCACGTGTTCGAACGTCACCCGGTCTCCGGCTGTGCCTTCGAGCTTCTCGATCAGGATTTTGTCATTGGCGGCAACGCGATATTGCTTTCCGCCAGTCTTGATAACTGCGTACATTTCTTCTTCCTTATTTCCGCGCACCCTTTGGAGCTGCTTTCATAACCCGTTGAAAAAGCAGACTTTCCATCATTGGTTTGCAAACAAACCGGGGTCACCCTCGGACAGCGCAACGGTCCCGATCAAGACTTTCAACCGGGATTTCGGGGGAGATAAAGCGGAAACAGCCTGCAAAGTCAAGGAATGAGCGGAAGGTGTTGCCCATTGCGGGCGGGGCGACCCGGCAACAGTAAACTTTACCGGACCACAGTGCGGTGTGCGGCGCGCAGGGTTGCAAGAAGCAGAAGGCCTGCGACAGTATGACCGACAACTGTGAACATGACAGCTTTTTGCATTTCACTCGTCCCCATCAATACCTGGCTACGCGCTGCGAAGTTGGAAATCATCGCTGCAAAGGTCAGTGTGATAAAGCTGATGGGGCCTGCAAACAGTGGCGGCGCCACCACAAAACGGGTGAGGACCCAAGCCGACAGGATACCAAATCCCCAAATGGTGTATAAAACCGTCTGCGGCGGGTTCCACGCGACAAAATCATTCCAGAAATGCGTTGCGATGGTGATGTACTGGTCCATGGTCTCTTTGTCCTCGACCCACCCTAGCACCTGAATTTTGCCAATAAATTGAGGACTGCCAGTTAACCATGAACTATTTGCCGTTGCGGTTAACAATGACTTTCCGGCCCAGTCGATTTTGGCGCACCAGTTCCAGAACGCGGTTCAATTCGCCTCCTGCAATCAGCACAAGGGCTGCCAGATAGATAACGAACATGATGATGAAGATGCCGGACAACGAGGCATAGGTTGAGGTGAAACTGTTGAAACGCGTCAGCCAAACAGAAAACACATATGACATGATCATCCAGCAAATCACGGTGAACCACACACCCGGCAAGACATGTTTGAAGGTCAAACGCTTGGCCGGCAACAAACGGTGGGCGGCATGAACTGCAACCAACATCAGCAGAATGGCAATGGGATAGCGCCATTGCTCAACATTCGCAAACCGGGACGGGAAGTTACCGGTGACATCGGTCACGATGCGTACAAAAACGGGATAAACAACGATCAGCAGTGACAAGGCCAGAAATAGCACTGCACTGCCAATAACACCCAAAACACTGAGCAGATAAAGTTGCCAGGCTTTGCGGGTTTCAGTCACGTCATAGGCGCGGTTCAAACAGACCCGCACTGAATCAACACCAGCCATGGCGCTCCATATCGTCAACAATGCACCAAGGCTCAGAAAGTCAACGCGGGGTACAGTGAGGATGGACCGGATTTCACGCGCCACCGAGGCCACCACATTGTTGGGGGCAACACTCAACAGCAGCTGCACGGTGTGTTCCACCCATGCCTCACTGCCGATAAAGCCAGCCAGTGCCGTGAGGAAAATCAAAAACGGAAAGATCGAGAACATCATGCGAAAGGCAATGTTACCCGCCAGCGGAATAGCCTCATCTGCGACCAATCGTTTGAACGTCTCCCAGACGAGCTCTGGCAGGGAAATCGAGTTTTCAGGTTGCGGATCAGCCATGACGCAGGATTAGCAGCGTCTGACAGAATTGCAAAAGCCGATCACGCCGGGGTGTCAAGGGCAGCGCCCTTCCGCAGGCGATCAATGGTATCATGCGCGCGGTCACGGTGGTCTTGTGTCACGTGATTCCGGACCAACGTCATAGCTGTCACCAACACCGCCAAATCATCGGTGAAGCCCAAACCCAAGATGACGTCGGGTATGACATCGAAAGGCAGGATGAAATAGGCCAAAGCCGCAACAAGCGTGCCCTTCACCTTTAACGGCGTTTTGGTGTCGTTGGCGCAATACCAGGCTGCAACCACGTCTTCGGCAAAGGGAATCCGGGCAAGGTTCTGTTGCAACTTCGGCCAGAAGTTCTGTTTCACAGTCTGTTCGTCATCACGAGCCATGTACTACTCTCCTCGAACGCCTCGATTAAAATGGGAAGAAAGAATAGCCAATTCAAGTGCCGCGCTGGGAAAACCACAAGGCCGCCATCAAAACAATGATGGCCACAAACTGCAAACCCACGCGCCAGCGCATGAGGTTTTGCGAGCGGCTGGCCGAACCACCCCGCATCATGTTGAACAGTCCGAGCCCCAGAATAGCGGCGACGGCGGCAACGGCGAACATGGGGAGGTAGGTCATTGGTCTGATATCCGGTTGAGAAAGGCATCCAGCAGCGATTGCGGCAGTATGCGCCGTGCCACGGCCACGATCCACGTCGGCGTTGTCACATAATAATGGGCACGCGGGCGGTCCTGCTCGAGCGCAAGTATCAGCTTGTCGAGCACAGCAGTGGCCGGGAGTTTGAACTTCGTGCTGCCACCCTGATCGAGCCGCGCGCGCTGCTTTTCAAATTCAGCTTTATAGTGACTTCGGCTCATATCCACATTGCGCTCAAAGGCAGCGCGGGCGTTTGGCACGAATTGGCTTTCAATGGGTCCGGGATTGATGGTGACCACGTGAATGCCCGAACCGCGCAGCTCGAGCCGCATGGTATCCGTCAATCCTTCAACGGCGAATTTTGACGCGTTGTAGGGTCCTCGCCATTTCATCGCAGAAAGACCAAGCACCGAGGAACACTGGATAATACGGCCTGTACCATTTTTTCGCAGCAATGGCAGGCAGGCGGTGGTCAACTCATGCCAACCGAAAAAATTGGCGGCAAATTGCTCCTCCAGCACGTTACGCGTAATATCTTCAACTGCACCAGGCTGGCCAAAGGCGCCATTGTTGAAAAGTGCATAAAGTGTGCCGCCAGTGCGTGTCGCAACCTCGGCGGCGCAGGCCTGCACTGATTGCGAATAGCGGTAGTCAAGGCTTACCGCTTCAAGACCTTCTGCTTCGAGACGCTGAATGTCCCCGGGTTTTCGTGCTGTTGCGAACACGCGGTAACCGCGATCTTTCAGGCCCTTGGCGCAGACATAGCCAATGCCTGTTGAACAGCCGGTGATGAGAATGGTTTTTCGGGTCATGTCGCTTTCTACGGATGGACCAGGCGTTTGGATAGGTCCGATGTCAGAAGGTCGCAGCGCTGCCGTAATTGGGCCGAAATTTCGGTGGATTGACAGCGACAACCTCATTCGGCAGTTGTTAAGGCTTTGGAGCCCAATATTTGGTCATGATTCACGGCATTTTCCCACGCATCTTTACCGTTTCAGCCTTGGCAGTGTTGCCAGCACTGGCATTTGCGCAGGCTCCCGGCAACCCCACGTCGCTTGGCGCATCGGGGGATTGGGAGGCCTTCACCTATGACGCTGAGGGCTCCAAGGTGTGCTATGTCTATTCGCAACCGAAAAAGAGTGAAGCCAATAAAAAGGGTGCAGCCCGCGATCCGATCTATTTCATGGTGACACACTGGCCCGGAAAAAAGGTGAAAGCCCAGCCTTCCACTGTCATCGGCTACACGTTCAAGGAGGGGTCTGATGTGAAGCTGAGCATCGATACCCGCGATTTCATTCTGTACCCCGTCGACAACATGGCATGGACTGACAAGGTTGAGACTGAGCGCGCGATTTTGACCGCCATGAAGTCAGGAAAGACCATGTCGATATCGGGTACCTCGGCCAAGGGCACAGTGACCAAGGACAGCTATTCACTGGCGGGTATTTCAGCCGCCTTGGATACGATTGACGGTGCCTGCAAGTAAGCTGCTTCTGGCAGCTTGCTGCTGGGTGGCGTCATCGGTGGCAGCACTTTCCGGGTGTGCGGCACTCGAAGCAGGGGGACAGCGCTATACCACCTGCAGCTATGGTCCCGACGAAGCTGCAATTGAAGTCCGCAATCTTGATGGCAATGGCCAGCCCTTTGCGTATCTGGCCTCTCTTGCGCGGGGTTTGCAGAAGGAAGGCCACACACTTTTGTTTGCCATGAATGCCGGCATGTTCGATGAAAACCAGCGGCCCATCGGCTATTATGTGGAAGACGGCAAGCAGTTCAAAAAACTCAACCGGCGCAACGGCAGCGGCAATTTTCACCTGAAGCCAAACGGCGTGTTTTATGTGAAGAACGGCAAGCCCGGCGTGATGGAAACTGAGGCCTTTGCGCGGTCCGGCGTGAAACCGGACTATGCCACGCAATCCGGCCCCATGCTTGTGATCAACGGCAATATCCACCCGAAGTTCTCGGAAACGGGTACGTCGCGCAAATTGCGGAACGGTGTGGGCATTGATGCGGCGGGCCGTGCCTATTTTGTGATTTCCGAAAACGCCGTGACGTTCTGGGAATTCGCTTCGCTGTTTCGCGATGTGCTGAAAACCGACAATGCGCTGTTTTTCGATGGCTCAGTCTCCAGTCTCTATGCGCCGGAGCTTGGCCGCAATGACGGCTTCCTGCCGCTCGGCCCTATGGTGGGGGCGGTCAAAATCAAGTAAGGGGCGGCCATGAACACCACCCTGATTTCAAATTTACCCGAACGCTACATCCAAAACGACCTGCGCCCCACGCTTGTTGGCCTGTCACGCGATGAGCTGGCCGAGATGATGGCGCGCATCGGCGTCACTGAAAAGCAACGCAAAATGCGGGCCCGTCAGCTCTGGCACTGGATCTACAACAAGGGCATTACGTCGTTCGATCTGATGACGGATATCTCGAAAGACTTGCGGGTGAAACTGGAAGAGGCATTCCACGTCGGCCGCCCTGAAATTGTCACCGAGCAAAAATCCTCAGACGGCACGCTGAAGTGGCTGCTGCGTTTGGCTCCCGATGAGCGCGGCCAACGGCATGAAATTGAAACTGTCTACATTCCGGAAGAAGACCGCGGCACGCTGTGTATCTCGTCACAAGTCGGCTGTACACTCACCTGTTCCTTCTGCCACACCGGCACACAAGCCTTGGTGCGCAATTTGACCGCTGGGGAAATCGTCGGCCAGATCATGTTGGCGAGAGACCGCATCAAGGACTGGCCGGATGATCTTGCCGCCAATCCAAAGCCACCGCTGTCAGGCCGCTACATCACCAACGTCGTGCTGATGGGCATGGGCGAACCCCTCTATAATTTCGACAACGTCAAGCAGGCCATGCACATTGCAAGCGACGGTGAAGGCATGTCCCTGTCGAAGCGTCGCATCACACTCTCCACCTCAGGCGTGGTTCCGGAGATCATCCGTGCCGGCGCAGAAATCGGCACATCCCTCGCCATCTCGCTGCACGGCACCACCGACGACATCCGCAACAAGCTGGTCCCCCTCAACAAGAAATACCCCATCGCAGAACTGATGAACGCCTGCGCGCAATATCCTGGTGCATCGAATGCACGACGGATCACGTTTGAATATGTGATGCTGAAAGGCATCAACGACACCAAGGAAGATGCCCGTCGACTGGTGCGATTATTGGCGGGACTGCCCGCAAAAGTAAATCTCATCCCGTTCAATCCGTGGCCGGGTTCACCTTATGAATGTTCCGAATGGGATGTGATCGAGGTGTTTGCAGAGATATTGAATAACGCGGGATATGCTTCCCCTGTGCGGACACCACGCGGCCGCGATATCATGGCAGCGTGCGGGCAGTTGAAGAGTGAGAGTGTGAAGGTAAGGGCGAAGGACAGGGTTGCTGCTTCATGAGTGGCGGCGAACTATTTCACTACACGACCGCAGAAGGACTCATGGGTATTCTTAAAAGCCAGAACTTGAGGGCAACCCATTATCGACATCTGAATGACAGCACAGAAATGGGTGTTGTTTCATCGCAGATCATTTTCAAATTTTACGATGAACTCAGTAATTTTTTTCAATCCAATCCCGTCCAGTTTAAAAAGCTCAATCACACGCTTTTGGATCAGTACGCCAACAGGCAAGCCAAAACGATGTATCAAGTTGCAATTGATCAACTTGACGCAATGTCTCCTGTTTTCATGTGTTCGCTGTGTCGGCACACCTCAGAAGATGCTTGGCGTTCTGGTGTTTTGAGTCAGTGGAGGGGATATGGCTCAGTCGGAGGTTACTGCATTGTATTTGATGAAGCTGAAATGCTGAAACTGTTCGACAAGCTCGAAGATCGCAAGAAATTTTCAAGCCTTCAGCACAAACTCATTCAATACATTGAAACAGAGCAGGAGATCGACCTCGTCAGACTTGATGGCTTGGCAACTGATCTCTACAAAAATAAATTCAACAGTTTTTGCACGACAGGAACGACCGACCACTCTGATCTCAACTTGGTTCCATTTGAAGGGTCAAGTAGTGTCGACAGAGTTGACCAGCTCTTGCATATGGCGCTGGAAGACTTGCCTTTTTATAAGGATGCTTCATTTCGCGAAGAACAAGAATATCGCGTTGCCGCCGCAGCGTTAACCCAGACTACTGCGTCGCCGGAAGGCATTCTTCCACCTTACCATTTCGCAATTCGTGGAAATGAACTCGTTCCATTTGTCTATCTGTTTGGTGATTCCAATAGGTTGCCACTAAAACGCATTATTGTTGGGCCAGGCGGTAATGGCATGAGACGTGTGCACGGCGTAGGTCAATTGGTGCGAAGTCTGGGAATTGGATGTGACGTTTTTCAATCAAATATTCCATACGTTTAAAGAGTTTTGGTTTGGTAACTGATGCTTCGGCTGAGCCAATATTATATTGAGCGACTCTTGATCTCAAACCATATACAACGTATATCTCTCTTGCAATTGTAAGGATTCTCCTCATGACTACCCTAATCGCCACCCAGATGCGTTTCGACAAGCTTGGTCTCGACAAGATAGACCGTGCCGCTGCTTTACAAGGCAGCACGCGGTCTGAGTTTGTGCGGCGCTCGGCTGTGGTGGAGGCTGAAAAGGTGCTTTTGGATCAGGCTTATTTTGGGGTGGACCGGAAGTCGTTTGATTTCTTTTCGAAACTTGGTGAGTCGCCGCCGAAGGGCAAGGGTTTTGAGCGTTTGATGGCTGCGAAAGCGCAGTGGGATATCAAGTCCACATAAATGCGCGCGCCAGAGCCTTTGAGCAAAGCGCACATTCTCAGCACTTTTCAATGCTCCCGTGCCAGCTTGAATGGGTGGTTGATTGATCGCGCCATGGCCAATGAGGAGCAGGGGGCGTCCCGCACTTTCGTGATATGCGAAGACGAAAGCCAAAATGTGATTGGCTATTATTGCCTCACTCAAGGCGCGCTTGGCCACGATGCAGTGTCAGCAAAATTCAAGCGCAATATGCCAAATCCGTTGCCTGTTACTGTGCTTGGACGCTTGGCTGTTGATCAAAACCACGCGGGCAAAGGACTTGGCTTGGCGTTGTTGAAAGATGCAGTTCTGCGTTCACGTCTTGCCGCTCAACAAGCGGCATCACGCGGTGTGTTCGTGCAAGCCTTGGACGAAGAAGCTGCGGGCTTTTATCTCAAATTCGGGTTCACACGTTCACCAAGTCAGCCACTCTATCTCATGCTATCGCTCTTATGATCCTCACCGCCTACGCCCTCATGATCAATGCCATCACCTATCTCCTCTTCGGCTTCGACAAACGCGCAGCAGTACGCGGTGACGCCCGTATCCCTGAGAAAACCCTGTTGATGGCGTCGGCGCTTGGTGGCAGTGTCGGGGCGGTTTTGGCGCAGCGGCGGTTTCGGCACAAGACGCAGAAGCAGCCGTTCAAGGCCTTGCTGTACTCAATTGTCACAGTGCAAATGGGCGTCTTGGGTTACCTCTTGGCCAGCCTTCTGCAAATCAACTGATTGCGGCAATTTTCTCGGCATGTTAGGTGCGGCGCCATCATACAAAGGCGCTGTTCATGTCAAAACCTCCCATCAAAAAAGTCGTCCTCGCTTATTCCGGCGGGCTTGATACCTCCATTATCCTGAAGTGGCTGCAAACTGAATACCGCGCCGAAGTGGTGACCTTCACCGCTGACTTGGGGCAGGGTGGCGAGTTGGAACCAGCCCGCAAAAAGGCCGAGATGCTGGGCATCAAGGAAATATTCATCGAGGATTTGCGCGAAGAATTCGTCAGGGATTTTGTCTTCCCGATGTTCCGCGCCAATGCGGTTTATGAGGGTGTGTATCTGCTGGGCACATCAATTGCACGGCCGCTGATTGCCAAGCGGCTTGTTGAAATTGCGGCACAAACGGGTGCGGATGCGATTTCGCATGGGGCGACGGGCAAGGGCAATGACCAGGTGCGATTCGAGCTTACGGCCTATGCCTTGAACCCCGACATCAAGATCATTGCCCCTTGGCGCGAGTGGGAGTTCAAGTCGCGCACAGATTTGATCACCTTCGCCGAACAGCATCAAATTCCCGTCTCCACCGACAAGCGCGGCGATGCGCCGTTCTCGGTAGATGCGAATTTGCTGCACTCATCATCCGAAGGCAAAGTGCTGGAAGACCCTTGGGAAGAAGCACCGGAATTTGTCTACCAGCGCACCATCGCACCGTGGGACGCGCCGGATGTTCCCGAAGACATCGAAATCAATTTCGAGAACGGCAACCCCGTTGCCTTGAATGGCGTTGCCATGTCTCCCGCCACGATATTGACCGAACTCAATCGCTTGGGCCACGACAATGGCATTGGCCGTTTGGACCTGGTGGAAAATCGTTTCGTCGGCATGAAGTCGCGCGGCATTTACGAAACACCGGGAGGCACAATTCTGCTGGCAGCACATCGCGCCATGGAATCCTTGACGCTGGACCGTGAAGCGGCGCATCTCAAAGACTCGTTCATGCCGCGCTATGCGGAGCTGATTTACTACGGCTTCTGGTTCTCACCCGAACGCGACATGCTGCAAGCCATGATCGACAAATCACAGGAACATGTGGAAGGCGTTGTTCGCCTCAAACTTTACAAGGGCAATGTGATCGTCAGTGGACGGAAGAGTGCGAAATCGCTCTACAAGAACGATCTCGTGACCTTTGAAGATGATCGTGGTGCCTATGACCAGAAGGACGCCGCAGGTTTCATTCGCCTGAATGCCCTTCGCCTGCGCACCTTGGCGGCAAGGAAACGTATCAGCTGAAACGCCACTCCATGCGGTTCTGGTAAATCTCGCCAGGCCGCAAAATGGAAGAGGGGAAATTGGCGTGGTTCGGCGCATCAGCCACGTTCTGCGGTTCAATGGCAAAAGCCTCTGCGTGGTTGAGCGCACCCTTCGGCCCCAGCGCCGTGCCGTCGCCATTCCAGTGAATTGCGGTGTACATCTGCAACACGCCTTCACTTGTCCACACATCAAGCGAACGGCGAGACACAGGATCACGCAGGGTCATGGCACGTTTCATGTCGCCCCGTTTTCCGTCGAGCAGATAGGCATTGTCATAGTCTTCATTTATGGCGCGGGGCATGCGGAAATCCCAACGTGAATCCTTCACGTCCTTGATCTCACCCAAAGGCAACAGCAACTCGTTCAGCGGGAAAAATTTCTGCGCGGGGATCATCAACTCATGGCTCAAGATGGAACCACCTCCGCCCAAATTCCAATAGGCATGATTGGTGAGATTGCACACTGTGGGCTTGGTGGTGCGAGCCGTGATCACTAATGAAAGCGTGTTGCCGTCCAACGCATAGACAGCCTTCACCGACAAGTGACCGGGAAAACCCTGGTCGCCGTCTGGAGACTCCAACATGAAGGTGATGCGGTTTCCATCGCGGATATAGTCCCAGTTGCGCGTGGCAAAACTGTCGGGACCACCGTGCAATTGATGCACACCCATGTTGGGAGTCAATTCAATTTTATCACCGTCAAGCATGAAAGACGCATTGGTGATGCGCCCGGCATGGCGACCACACAGCACACCGGAATAAAGGTCACCCTTCAGCACTTCGTTTTCGACAATATTGCCGAAGACAGTTTCAACACCGTCGACGACGCAAGACACAAGTCGCGCGCCTGAAGGGTGAAAGCGGGCGGTCATAGTGGATGATCTGAGTTCAAGCATGTCATGTCCCTTATCTTCACCTCGCCCGCTTGCGGGAGAGGACGCCCCGAAGGGGCAGGTGAGGGCGGTCGAGACTTCCCTCATGGCTTCGCTTCGCTACGCACCTCTCCCGCAAGGACGGGAGAAGTGAAGTGGTTTATGCCACCGCCTGCAATTCAGTCAAGATTGCATCGCCCATTTGCGAGGTATTGGTGTTGGCAGGAATATCCCCTGCAATGTCCTTGGTGCGCAGACCCTTGGCCAGCACCGCTGAAATCGCTTGATCCAGCTTGTCGGCCCATTCGCCCATGTCCAGTGAATAGCGCAGCGCCATGCCAAACGACGCAATCATGGCAATCGGGTTGGCAGCCCCCGTGCCCGCAATATCAGGAGCAGAACCATGCACCGGCTCATAGAGCGATTTACGCCGTTTGGTCTTGGCGTCAGGCGCACCCAGTGACGCCGATGGCAACATGCCGAGCGAACCCGTCAACATCGCCGCAACATCCGACAACACGTCGCCAAACAGATTGTCCGTCACGATCACATCATATTGCTTGGGCCAGCGCACCAGCTGCATGGCGCAGTTGTCAGCCAGCACATGCTCAAGCTGAATGCCGGGATATTCCGCCGCATGAATCCGCGTCACCACTTCGTTCCACAACACGCCCGTCTTCATCACATTGCGCTTTTCAGCGGATGAGACCTTGCCCTTGCGCGTCAGGGCCAAATCAAAGGCCACCCGCGCAATGCGTTCAATTTCAAAGGTATCATAAATCTGCGTGTCAATGCCGCGCTTCTGGCCATTGCCCAAGTCCGTAATGGTCTTCGGTTCGCCGAAATAAACCCCACCCGTCAATTCGCGCACAATCAGAATGTCGAGACCTTCAATTACATTCCTTTTCAGTGACGACGCATCAGCAAGGGCCGGATAACAAATGGCGGGCCGCAAATTCGCAAACAAACCCAAATCTTTCCGCAAGCGCAGCAGCCCCGCCTCAGGCCGCACATCATAAGCCACCTTGTCCCACTTCGGCCCACCCACGGCGCCAAACAACACAGCATCAGCAGCTTGCGCCTTCTCCATATCCGCATCCGAAACAGCCTTGCCATGGGCATCAAAAGCCGAGCCACCGACAAGACCCTGGTCGGTATCAAACCTGACAATGCCTTGAGCGTCCATCCAAGCGACAACTTTTTTGACTTCGGTCATCACTTCAGGACCAATGCCGTCACCGGGGAGATAGAGGAGATTGAAAGAGGTCATTTTAAGATCCGTGCTGAAAGAAGTGGAGGCCGTCCAGTAGCGATTCAACTGTTATGGTGCAAGGCTCTTGCAAACATTGGCCGCGCGCTATACATGTATAGCAGGAGAAAATCATGCTTGCGCTGCGCTTACCCATAGACGTCGAACAACGGCTTGATCTTTTGGCCAAAAGGTCTGGCCGCACCAAAACTCATTATGCAAAGGAAGCCATCCTGCTGCATTTGGAAGACCTTGAAGATGCTTTCGAAGCCGAGACGGCCTTGAAGGAGTTTTATGAGTCGGGCGAAAAGCCAATTTCTCTTGCGGAAGTGAAGAAGCGCCTTGGCATGGACCCTTGAATTCAAGAAGAAGGCCACTGAAGCGCTCGAATCCATGGACCAGAAAGCGGCCCAGCGGATCGTGACTTTTTTAGAAACCCGCGTCATCACTTCTGACAAACCTTGGCAACTAGGTACTAAGTTGCAAGGCAAGGAGTTCGAAGGCCTGATCCGGTTCCGTGTCGGCGATTATCGTATTCTCGCTGAAATCAGAAATGATATACTTGTTGTACTGGTCGTTGGCGTTGGTCATCGCGGGAGGGTTTATCGATAGGTGCACGCCCAATTGCACTTTCCACTATGGTTTCCAAAGAATCCGTCATGATAGATTTCACCATCGAAACTGAATGTTTGTCCGTCGTTGTTTTTATAGAAGTCTTCAATCATAAAACTGTAGGAATAAACCAACAAAAATGACTTTTCATTGGCAGTAACATTGAGTGTTTTTCCGCCGTCTGGTGACGTGATCAACATAGTTCCGAACTGCTTGTAGGGCGAGTACGGTTCTGTGCATATGAGTTCCTCATCAAGCGAAGAATAAGCTAAATTATTCATCGGTGTTAAATCGAAGCGTGGGAACAGAACGTACGTTGCAATCGAGAAAATTGTGATACTGATGACCGCAGTTCGTTTTTTCACTCCGCCGCCTTCCGCGCCATCGGATTGTTGGGATGTGTCGTCCAGTTTGCATAGTCCGGATCAATCACTTTCCCCGTCCGCGCGTCCACACCTGACGTCTGCTCTACCATCGTAATGCAGTCCGGAACCGGGCAGACTTCCACACACAAGTTACACGCCACGCATTCGTCATCCATCACTTCAAAGTGCCGCTTGCCGTCCTTTTCTTTCATGATGGCCTGGTGTGATGTGTCCTCACATGCCGCATAACAACGCCCGCACTTGATGCAGGCGTCCTGGTCAATCACGGCCTTGGTAATATAGTTCAAATTCAGATATTGCCAGTCTGTGACGTTGGGCACGGCGCGGCCACGGAAGTCTTCAATCGTGTTGTAGCCCTTCTCGTCCATCCAACTGCCCAATCCTGAAATCATTTCCTCGACAATCTTGAAACCATAAGTCATGGCGGCGGTACACACCTGCACATTGCCCGCTGACATGGAGATGAACTCCGCTGCATCACGCCACGTGGTAATGCCGCCAATGGCCGAAATCGGTTTGCCCTTGCATTCCGCATCCCGCGCAATTTCAGAAACCATGCTCAAGGCAATCGGCTTTACCGCCGGGCCACAATAGCCACCATGCGAGCCCTTGCCATCAATTGTCGGCATGGGGGCGAATGAATCCAGATCCACATGGGTGATGGAATTGATGGTGTTGATCAGTGACACCGCATCAGCGCCGCCGCGAAATGCCGCCGCTGCGGGTTTGCGAATATCGGTAATGTTGGGTGTGAGTTTTACAATCACCGGCATGCGTGAATATTGCTTGCACCAGCGTGCGACCATCTCGATATATTCGGGCACCTGACCCACCGCAGCGCCCATGCCCCGTTCACTCATGCCGTGCGGGCAACCGAAGTTCAGCTCAATGCCATCGGCGTTGGTTTCTTCCACGCGCAGCAGAATCTTTTTCCAAGCATCCTCCTCGCAAGGCACCATGAGGGACACCACCATGGCGCGGTCCGGCCATTCGCGTTTCACTTTCTTGATTTCCTGCAGGTTGATTTCAAGCGGACGGTCGGTGATCAACTCGATGTTGTTGAGGCCAAGCAAGCGGCGATCCGGCCCGTGAATAGCGCCGTAACGCGGACCATTGACGTTGACCACAGGCGGGCCTTCCTCGCCAAGCGTTTTCCAAACCACCCCACCCCAGCCTGCCTTGAAGGCGCGGACGACATTATATTCCTTGTCCGTCGGCGGCGCTGACGCCAGCCAGAACGGATTGGGCGATTTGATGCCAACGAAGTTTGAGGACAAGTCTGCCATGGTGTTCTCCTAGGCCGTCAAAAACGCGTGAATGGATTCTGCCGCACGCCGCCCATCATCAACCGCAGCCACCGTCAAATCCTGGCCACCCGCAGCACAATCACCACCCGCCCAGATGCCGGAAACCGACGTGCGTTTTTCGCCATCAACAACAATGCGACCGCCTTCGAGCTTCACCGCACCACCCGTGGCATCGACATAGGTCTGGCCGATGGCTTTGAAAATCGTATCGGCTGCGATGTCGAACGTCTCACCTGTCGCCACAAGCTTGCCCTGTTTCATTTCCATATAGTCGCAGCGCAAGCCAACGGCTTTGTCCGCCTTCAGCAGCACTTTTTTCGGCGCCACCCAATGCTTGATCTTGACACCTTTGATCTGCGCCAAGTCCTGCTCGAATGTTGACGCCTTCATCTGCGCAGCACCCCGCCGATACAGAATGGTGACATCCTCAGCCCCCAGCAGTTTTGATTGCACCGCCACATCAACCGCCGTCATGCCACCACCGATGACGACAACACGGCGACCGACTTTCAGCTTCGACACATCCTTGGCCTGGCGCAATTCCGAGATATAATCGACAGCATCTTCAATGCCATCAACATCATCATGCTTGATGCCAAGATCATTCACACCCTGCAGGCCAATGCCAAGAAACACGGCATCAAACGCTGACTGCAAATCCTTGAGCTTCAGCTTCTTGCCAAGCGACTTTCCATGTTCAACCGCAATGCCGCCAATGGCCAAGACAAAATCCACTTCCTTTCGCGCAAAATCGTCCACACTCTTGTAAGCCGCAATGCCATATTCATTCAGCCCGCCGGATTTTTTCCGCGCGTCAAACATCGTCACGGTATGGCCGTGCATGGCCAAACGGTGGGCGCAAGCCAAACCCGCAGGGCCCGCACCCACAACAGCAACCGACTTCCCTGTCGCAGCCGCCCGCGTGTAAGGATGCGTCTTCTCTGCCATCACAGCGTCTGTCGCATAGCGCTGCAACAATCCGATTTTCACCGGCTGATCTTCCGAGGTGTTGCGCACGCACGCCTCTTCACACAATGTTTCAGTAGGGCAAACCCGTGCGCACATGCCGCCCAGAATATTCTGGTTGAAAATTGTAACTGCTGCATCCTTTTCGTGGCCCGATGCGATTTCACGAATGAACAGCGGAATGTCGATGGAGGTGGGACAAGCCGTCTGACACGGAGCATCATAACAAAAGAAGCAACGATCCGACTCAACCAGCGCCTCACGCCGCGACAGCGCCGGATGCAGATCGCTGAAATTCGCCTTGTAGTCAGCCCGTGGCAACCGCCCCGCCGCCACATCCGGACCCTTCATCTGCGCCATGGTTCCTCCAGCAATTTTTGCTCTTGGACTCAAAGTGACAGATTTTGTTCAAATGGTCAAATTTTTGAAATGCCTCAGGACGCCAGAGCCTCACGTACCATATCCGGGTTTTTGGCGATTACCCGCAAAAGAGCGCGCGCAGGTGCATCTGGTTCAGACCGTCCCTGTTCCCAGTCACGCAGTGTGCCCAGCGGAATGCGGTAACGCTCGGAGAATTGTTCTTGCGTCAGCCCCAAGGCCCGGCGCATGGTTTTAGAGCGCGGGACGCGCCGCATTTTCGACAGTTGCTCATCTGTCAATCCCTCGTTATCTGGTGGAACGGGAGCGTCGGCAAGATTGCCCATGTCTTCAAATTCTCTTTCTGAACCGTCGTTCATCACCTGAACCAATTTACCATCTGGACGTTTTTTCGCTTTGATCGAGTGACTGCTCATGTTCTGTTGCCTTTCTGGCTGAAATCAGACGGGTTTTCTCGTCGCGTTCCGTGTAGACGACGTGCAAAATAAATCCTCTGCACATACCGATAATGATGTAGCGGTCTTCGTCTGCGCTATTCAATTCATCGAACTCGTCAAGCGCATCGAGATCATCGAAAACATAACTTGCATCAACGAAAGTGACGCCATGTTTTCGAAGGTTCGAATATGCCTTGTCCGGGTCCCAGTCGAATTCCATAAACTCTTGTACTGGAAATCAGTACCTCTGTCAACCCGCCCTCAAACCATTGGACGCCTCCGCCCGCCCGCGCTATCTTTTGTATGACAATTCAACCTGAGGCCCGCACACCATGTCCAGCACCACGCAAAAGCCCCTGAAGCTCCGCTCGCAATACTGGTTCGACAATCCAGACAATGCCGATATGACAGCCCTCTATGTGGAGCGTTATCTGAACTACGGCTTCACCCAAGGCGAGTTGCAAGGCGGCAAGCCCATCATCGGCATTGCCCAGACCGGCTCTGACCTCGCCCCCTGCAACCGCGCCCATGTCGACTGGGTGCGCCGGGTGCGGGACGGCATCATTGCCATGGGCGGCATCCCCCTTGAATTCCCCATCCATCCCATTCAGGAAACCGGAAAGCGCCCCACGGCGTCACTGGACCGCAACCTCGCTTATCTCTCCCTCGTCGAAGTGTTGCATGGCTATCCACTGGACGGCGTGGTGCTCACCATCGGCTGCGATAAAACCACGCCTGCATGTTTAATGGCGGCGGCTACCGTTGATATTCCCGCAATTGCGTTTTCGTCAGGCCCAATGTTGAATGGCGACTACAAAGGCCAGCGCACGGGCTCCGGTACCATCGTCTGGCTGGCGCGCGAAAAATACGCCACAGGCGAAATCAACTACAAGGAATTTACCGACCTCGTAGCATCGTCCGCCCCATCGACAGGTTACTGCAACACAATGGGCACCGCTTCCACCATGAACTCGTTGACGGAAGCGCTGGGCATGTGCCTGCCCTACAACGCCGTCATCCCCGCTCCTTATCGTGAACGCGGCCAGATGGCCTATGAAACGGGCAAGCGCATCGTCGAAATGGTGGCTGAGGATTTAACCCCTTCCAAGATCATGACACGCGAAGCCTTTATCAACGCCATCCGTGTCAACACTGCAATTGGCGGCTCCACCAATGCGCCGAACCACTTGAACGCCATCGCAAGGCATTTGGGCTTGCAGCTTGACGTCATCGACTGGGAACAGGAGGGGCTTGATCTGCCATTGCTCGTCAACATGATGCCGGCTGGCGAATATCTCGGCGAGGATTTCCACCGCGCCGGAGCCGTGCCATCGGTTATCGCCGAACTGATTGGTGCCGGAAAAATTCACGAAGACTGCATCACTGCCAATGGCAAGACCATCGGCGAAAACAACAAGGGCAAGTTCTCATGGAACCGCAAGGTTATCCGCGAATATAACGATCCCATCAAAAAACATGCGGGATTCAAGATGCTGAAAGGCAATTTGTTTGACTCAGCGATCATGAAAACCAGCGTGATCTCGGAAGAATTCCGTAACCGCTATCTCTCCAACCCGAAAGACCCCAACGCCTTTGAAGCCAAAGCCATCGTGTTTGACGGCCCCGAAGACTATCACGCCAACATCGACAACAAGAAACTGGACGTCGATGAAAACACCATCCTTTTCATCCGCGGTGTCGGCCCCCTGGGCTATCCCGGAGCCGCAGAAGTGGTGAACATGCGCGCACCAAACTATCTCCTGGAACGCGGCATCCGTTCGCTTCCCTGCGTGGGTGACGGCCGTCAATCCGGCACCAGCGGGTCACCCTCAATCCTCAACGCCTCCCCCGAAGCCGCCGCAGGCGGCGGCCTCGCCGTATTGAAGAACGGCGACATGGTCAGAATCGACCTCAACAAGGGCGATTGCAATCTACTGATCTCAGACACCGAACTTGCACAACGCCACGCCGAACTCGAAGCCGCAGGCGGCTACAAAGTCCCCGAATCCCAAACCCCCTGGCAAGAAATTTTCCGCAAGGAAACCGACCAGCTGGCGCAGGGTATGGTGCTGAAAGGTGCCGTGAAATTCCGCCGCATCGCCAAAGTGCATCCGGTGCCACGGGATAATCACTAGAGCGTGATTTGTTTCAGCTGAAGCGGCTATCGGGGACTGCTTGCTCTGTCTTGCAAGCTGTCCCCGATCTCAAGTTCAGGGACAGTTTGCGATAGAGCAAACAGTCCCTCATCGTCGTTGAATCAATCTGATCTGATCGCGCTCCAACTGTTGCTATGTCTGTTATCGTAGTGCGCCGCACACGCATTGTGCAGTGCATTCTGCATGTCTGCCATTCCCAAGCCCGCCCTTAACTGTTATAACAGTCCCGTGCATGTTGCATGTTCGGGGGAAGCAGACACGTCAATCAACT
Organism: Hyphomicrobiales bacterium; assembly: GCA_043754325.1. Lineage (GTDB taxonomy): Bacteria > Pseudomonadota > Alphaproteobacteria > Rhizobiales > Aestuariivirgaceae > Aestuariivirga. The sequence continues at coordinate 24,682 of JAYUVC010000058.1, read as the reverse complement.
AAAACCAATGGGAGAGATAACAGATGACACGGATAACAAGACGTACTCTTATATCGGGCGTTGCAGCAATTGCCCTTGCCGCCAGTGCGACCTCGGCCCTTGCTGCCGAGAAAATTCTGGCCTCGGTGCCGGGCCTCACATTCCCGTTCTTCGTTCACATGATGAACGCGTTCAAAGCTGAAATCGGCAAGCAAGGCTATGAAGCCATCGAAAGCGATGGCCAGGTGTCATCTCCCAAGCAGACTGCCGACATTGAAGCCGCCATCACCCAAGGTGTGAAAGGCATCGTCATCAGCCCGAATGAAGTGGACGCCATGGCTCCAGCGCTTCAACAAGCCGTTGACGCCAAGATCCCCGTGGTCACCGTTGACCGCCGCGTACCGTCGGTTGAAGGCATTCTCGCCCACATCGGTGCGGATAACGTAAAGGGCGGCGAAGCCCAGGCCAACCTCATCGTCTCGATGTTCCCCGCTGGTGCCACCATCGTCAACCTGCAAGGCCAGTCCGGCGCATCACCCGCCATTGACCGGAACAAGGGCCTGCACAACGTGCTCGACGGCATGGCCGACAAATACAAGATCGTGTTCGAGCAAACCGCAGGCTTTGACCGCGCCAAGGGCTTGGCCGTGACGGAAGCCGCACTCTCCGGCTTGGCTGAAGCGCCCAAGGTGATCGTGGCCGCCAATGACGACATGGCCTTGGGAGCCATGGAAGCGGTGAAGGGCCGTGGCATGACCGGTATTGTCATCATCGGTTTTGACGCTTTGCCCGAAGCCTTGGCACAGGTGCGGGACGGCGGCCTTACCGCCACCATCGAACAGTTCCCCGGCCAGCAAAGTGCGCTGGGTGTGCAAACCCTCGTCGCCTTCCTGAAAGACGGCACCATGCCGAAAGAAAAAGTTCTGTTGCTCACACCGGTTGCCGTCACCAAAGACAACCTGAGCATCGCCGAACGCATGGGTGAAGTGAAGTAACGACAAGCCCATTGCGCCAGCCGGTGTCCTCCTCCCGGCTGGCGCAGCTTCACGCCATGGCGCTTTCAAACGACATCCGCCCTCTGCTCCGCATGACGGGCATTTCCAAATCGTTCCCCGGTGTCAAGGCGCTGGAGAACGTGGACTTCGCCGTGGGCCACGCCGAAATCCACGCCTGCCTCGGCGAAAATGGTGCGGGCAAATCCACGCTGCTGAAAATTCTTTCGGGTGCTCAAAGCCCCGACACGGGTCAAATTGAATTCGACGGCAAACCCGTTGCCTTCGCAAGCCCACATGAGGCGCAAGCCGCAGGCATTGTCACGATCTATCAGGAATTCACCCTTGCCCCCGACATGACGATTGCGGAAAATGTGTTTGTGGGCCGCGAACCCGGTTCGCGCTTTTTCGTCAACCACGCCAAGATGGAAGATGAAACACGCACCTTGTGCAACCGCATCGGCCTTGATCGCAACCCCGCGACCCGCGTGCGGGACTTGGCTGTCGCCGAACAGCAAATGGTCGAAATCGCCCGCGCACTTTCCATGAAGTCCCGCCTCATTGTCATGGACGAACCCACCTCAGCCCTCAGCCGTTCCGAAGTTGAAAAACTTTACATCATCGTGCGCGCATTGAAAGCGGAAGGCATCTCCACCATTTTCGTCACGCACCGCCTCGAAGAAGTATTTGAAATCTGCGACAGCTACACCGTGCTGCGCGATGGCCATCACGTTGGTGCAGGCCTTGTCAAAGACACAACCATCGAAGGCATCATCCGCATGATGGTGGGGCGTGAAGTCGGCCTCCTCGCCCACCGCCAAGGCAGTACCGCGCAAACGGAAGTCGCCCTCGAAGTTAAAAATCTCTCCCGCCGCCGCAAGAGTTCCGACGCCAGCGCCATTGAATTGCACGGCGTGTCATTCAAAGTCCACAAGGGAGAAATTCTGGGCATTGCCGGACTCGTGGGTGCCGGACGCACCGAATCCGCCCGCGCCATTTTTGGGGCAGATCGTATTGACACAGGCGACGTGCTGGTCGGCGGCAAACCCGTCAGCATCAAAAACCCCGCCGATGCTATCGCCCACGGCATTGGACTTGTGCCAGAAGACCGCAAACAACAAGCCCTTTTCCTTGGCCTCGCCATCCGCACTAATCTCTCCATGGCAGCGCATGACCGCATCAGCGCATGGGGCGCATTCATCAGTACACGGAAAGAAAAGGCACTGGTCGAAGATTACCGGAAAGCCCTCAACATCCGCATGGCCTCAACCGATCAACTCGTCGGCAATCTCTCCGGCGGCAACCAGCAAAAAGTAGTCCTCGCCCGCTGGCTGGCCCTTCGCCCCAGTGTGTTGATTGTTGATGAACCCACGCGCGGCATAGACGTCGGAGCAAAAGTCGAGGTGCACAATCTGCTCATCGACATGGCCAAGAACGGCATTGCCATCATCGTGATATCCTCAGAACTGCCGGAAGTGCTGGCCTTGGCCGACCGCATCGTCACCATGCGCGAGGGCCGCGTCACAGGCGAAGTGCCGGGCCGTGGTGCCACACAGGAACAGCTCATGACCTTGATGACACTTAGCATCGCAAAAGCCGCATAAGGGAGCACGCGACATGGCCACAACAAGCACCGATAAATCCTTCGATGCCTTCGGCTTCATCGCCCGCTTTGCGCCACTGATTTTCCTGCTCATCCTCATGGCCGTCTTCGCGATTCTGGAACCGCGCTTCCTGTCGTCGATCAATCTCTTCAACGTCATGCGGCAAGTCTCCATCACAGGTCTCCTCGCCATCGGCATGACCTTCGTGATTTTAACGGCAGGCATTGATCTCTCCATCGGCTCACTTCTGGCCTTCGCAGGCCTCGTCGCCGCCGCCGTGGCAAAAGGTGGCATGCAAGACCGCTTCACCGTGGGCAACGACGCCGTGGGCTACGGTTGGCAACTTGCAGCTCTTGCCGCAATCGCCTTGGGCGTGGCAGGCGGCTATCTGCAAGGCCTCGCCATTACAAAACTGAAAGTCCCACCCTTCGTGGTCACATTGGGTGGCATGTCAGTCTTCCGTGGTGCGGCACTTTTGTTCGCTGCAGGCGGACCCATCAGCGGCTTCGACAAAGCCTTCAGCTGGTGGGGCCAAGGCAAAATCGGACCAGTCCCCGTCCCCGTCATCATCTTCCTGGTCTGCGCCATCATCGCGCACATTGTACTCCGCTACATGCGCTTTGGCCGCAGGGTCTACGCAGTCGGCGGCAACCCCGAAGCCGCCAGACTATCCGGCCTCAACGTCAACGCCATCATCTGCTCAGTCTACGTCATCATGGGCTTCTTCGCAGGCCTCGGCGCCTTCGTGCTGGCCGCCAGACTGAACTCCGCCGAAGCGGTCGCCGGCACCGGCTACGAACTCACCGTCATCGCTTCTGTCGTCATCGGCGGCACCAGCCTGTTCGGAGGTGTCGGCACAATCTTCGGCACCGTCATCGGCACAATCCTGATCGGCGTGCTGCTGAACGGCTTGGTCCTGATGAACGTCTCAAGCTACATCCAACAGATTATCATCGGCGTGATTATTGTGCTGGCCGTGGCGTTTGACACGTTTGCGAAATCGAGACGGCGGAAGGCCTAACCCTTCAACCCACCTCGCTCTTCGCGGGGTGGGGCCGGGGGTGGGGAATGTATTGCTATGATGAAACTAGTAAAAAATTAGATTCACAATCCAGTGAATTTCTAACTTTTAAGCGCACCGCTCGACAACTTAACAATCTCAAGTGCAGCTTTTAGATGCTCTGGAAGACCATCATCTTTGGAGCGATCAGACGATGCCTTAAACACGCCTTTGAGGATTACTGTCATCAAAATTATTGATCCACCGAGTGTTCCAATAATAAGTGATGAGCGAGTGATTGGCCCTTGCAGATAGAACCAAACTTGGTGGTAAAAAAGAATCCTCGTCAGCAGGAAAAGCAAAAAAATCAACAAACCAGCTGCGACAATCATTGTCGCCATTCGATACCATCTCAGATGTTCTAACTCTTTTGTGCTTTCTCTAAAGTACTCAGTCGCCGCACCGGTCAGCAGTTCTGTTTGCCCAATTTTTTCAGCCAGAAGTTCAATTTCATCCAGTCGGCGTTTCAAAGTCTCAGAAATTGAATCCGCTTTCGGCGGGCTCATCTTAGCTCCGCTTGCCTTGATAAGTGATTTTATATCAGATTTAGCCATTTGCAGGGGCAATGAGCTTTTGGAAGTCTTGCCTAATTAACTCATTTGGTATTGGGCTGTATGCTCCGTCTCGATTAAAAACAATTGTCCATGGCTCATCGGCTTGATGAAGCATGTCCGACAATTCGAATGCGTGCCTTCCACCATAAGTGTCTACAATTCCTTGTAGAATCTCCAATTCCTGACTTGAGAACTCATCGCGGAAAGGTGACCCAGTGGACTTGTCAATAGCAAATGAACTTAGGGGCTGTGCACCCGCGCCTTTGAACGATTTGTAGACTGGAGCCATTACAGGGCCGTACTGCCATGCTTGAGCTTCGTGCTTTGACAGCGCGATCCCCAATATACCTAGAGAATAGCCATGAGCGAGATAAACGAGCTTAATCAGCTGCATAATAGTCAACGGCTTTGAATCTTTCTTCGCAATCCGCAAAATTTCATTTGCAATCGATCTTGAATCATAGGGCGCGGGCATTTTACGTCTCCATCAGAACAAATACAGAACGTTAAGTGCTCAATACACAATATATGAGCATCCGAAAAGTGTTGACAAGTGATTTGTTAGCTGAATTTGAGAAAGTTCTCATGGTCCCAAGACACTTATATGAACACCAGTTAGCTTTGCCTCCGATTCAAACACTTCGCAGTTCTGGGACCGGAGTTGGGGATGTGAGGTTACAATGCCGCAATTCGCGCAACCCGCTCAGGCAAAACCACACCCAGAGTATCCAAAACCTTATGGCTCAATCCACCGTCGCGCATTATCCTGATTTCATCCGACAATCGATCAGGCAACTCACTCGCCATCGCTCGCAACCGATCAATCAACACATCCCCGTCCACACGAACATTCGTCGCCAGTTTGCGCCAATCGGAAAGTCCGATGTATCGGAGTCGATACTCATCACCAATCTTCATCGCGAGTTTTGCTCTCTGAGGATCAATATCTGGATAGGCGAATATGCTTGCAATGTCATAGAGTGGTGCAAGGCGCACGACTTCACCACCTATCAAGAGTGAATAATTTTTAGCATGCGCGTCGGTGCCACCGATCAGCCAGTTTAAAATCAGAGCATCTATGAAAGTTGTGATGTCGACGCTCGGCGCGTTGACGTTGATGTATTTGCACGATGTTCTTCCCTCAACAATACTCGTATTCAAGAGTTCTACAATCTGCTTTGGGCTTGGGCCGCCTTCATTCTGGTATTTTAAAGTCGGGTGAACTCTTAGCGCTTGGCAAAAATCTTCTTGGTGAACGCGATAGACCGGAACAGAGCTGAATTGCTTCAATAGGGTCTGCATTTTCAGCGCGGACTCTTTATCAAGCGCTGCAATAAAATTCTCGTTTTTGATATTCTCGGCATGTGCTGCGAGTGTGGTTTCGATTGGTTCCAACATGTTAACGCGATCATATCGCTCCACCACAATCGTCGTCACATCCTCAAACTTGCGTACCTCCGCATGCGCCGTCGGCAATCCCAAGGCTTTCGCAAGCCTTAAACACAAATGCTCATTTTCCGCATGGCCGTCAAACTCTGACGTTGGTGGTTTGAGAATATGTGTTGTTGGTGTGCGCCCCGAGGGAACACCCCAACGTTGCCCGTCAAATAACAGGGCCGTCTTTGGCTGCGCACCCGCAAGGCTGAACTGACCCGTATCGCGCGGTGATCTCCCTGCACTTGCATCGGTTTGAAGTGCGCGCAACCGACTGGCCACATCGGCTTCAGTCAGCCATTCGGTTTCAACAGGTGCGATGCTTGCAAGTTCATCGCGCCTTTCTCGCGAGACAAACTGCACAGCTCCTGCGCAGTCTTCCCCAACATGGCCAATCAACGCAAAGGCATTGCGCGGCGACACTTGGAACTTCTTTGCCCAACGACTCAAGACAAGTTCATTGTCTGGCAAAAGCCCCCAGAGAAATGGATCAATCGCTGCGTGTGGGTGTTCTGCAGCCGCCAATGGCATCGACAACGAGAGCGGATAGGCCCCCGGTGCGTTGCGCCATGTGTCAGCGTAAGTGAAGGTGAGCCGACCATTTTTCTGCCGGATCAGCCCAACGTCCCGTCCGTCAAGCAGTACAACGAGTTCATTCATAGCCGCGCTTTACGCCGTGCGTTCTCAATAATGGCATTGATGTCCGGGCCTACAACAGGCGGATAGGCAGAGTCTTCACCACTCGCTTCCGTGAATGCTTTAAGATCAACCCCGACAGCCGCCAAAGCCCGCAGCACCAACCCTATGCTCGCACCCGGCTTCCCGCGCTCCACCTGATTAACCCATAACCTCCCCACACCAATCCGATCCGCCAATTCCGCCTGATCAAGCCCAAGCGCACGGCGGCGGTCTCTGATGAGGGCGCCGATATCGAGCGGTGTTCTAAGTGCGATCTGAACCATGTATGCGATTGCATCCTTTATATGATGCATGCTATAGCATGCTTTTATAAAAGCATGCAATAGAATACACTACCGCGCGCCATGCTTTCGGTCTAGCGCATCCAGCACTGCCAACCCTTTCGTCTTGTCGCCTCGCGCGGCACGAATGCGGAAGCGGTTTTCGGTGTCGAACTCTGCCAAGGCTTTCACCGAAAATTCTTCAAACAGCTTGTTAAGGCTGAGGCCGCGTTGTGATGCGAGAGTTTTGAGACGATCATGTTGATCGTCTGGCAGGCGGATCGTCAGTGTACTCATGGTGAAAAATCTCCCTTGTTCAGAAACTCAACGGGATTCAGAATTTCTATGCCCGGGAACTTCATTTCAGGTTTCATGAAATCCCTTTTGTTGGCCGTGACGATACAGGCCGCATTTCCCGCAACGGCCAATTCCAACACGTGATTATCCGCCTCATCGCGCAAATTTGGTCGCCATAGAAAATAGATGGGTACCCATCGGCAACAACTCAAGAAAGCATCCAGCAACACGTCCCTATCCGATCTTGTGATCAGTTTTGGATCAAACAGCCTGTCACGCGAGCAAACGTCTTCAAACTCGGAAAACATTGCATTGCCCATCAAGGGTGTAAGCGAACCCTTCAAGCACAAACGGATCACCTCTCTCGAGGCCCCGTTTTTACTCATCACAGCCGAGACAAAAACATTGGTGTCGACAACAACGATCATGATGTGATGATAGCATATGTGCTGTCATCATTCAAGTGCATGTCACCCCACACCCACGCGCACCACCGTAAACACCGTGTGAAATACCCCGCCAAGCATGACGCCAGCCGTGGCCATCAAGCCGCGCGCCCGGCCACCCGTAAGTGCGTTGGCAATGACGAAGAACATGTCCATGCCCGGTACGATGATGATGCCGAACAGCAGAACCGAGAATATCCAGAGAGTTTGTGCGTAGGTCATGATGCCCTCAAAATAGAACGGACTGCAGACAGGATGTGTCAGCAGGCCGGACGCAGGTGTGGAGTATTGGAAAAATTAGCAGATCGACCGCGCGGTGTCAAGCGGTTTTTTCCTGTTACAGGAAATTGTAAGGATCAACATCAACCGCAAGTGCCAGCGAACCTTTTGGTTTGACCTGCGAAAGCCACAGCTTCAAGAAGCCCTGAATGTCTTTTTCACGCGACGCCTTGACCAGAAAACGCCAGCGGTGCCGTCCCCGTATCACCGAAATCGGAGCCTGCGCCGGGCCCAGCACTTTAACATCATCCGTGGACGGAATGATTTGGGCAAGGTTGCGGCAAAAACGCTCCACCTCCGAAGCTTCGTTGCCTGAAACAATAATTGCCGCCAAACGGCCATAGGGTGGAAGTGCCGCCCCTTCGCGGATCAATTTTTCCTGCGCGAAATAAGCCTCGCGATCGCCTTTGGTCAGGGCCCGCATTAGCGGATGTTCAGGCGCATACGTCTGGACCAGGGCATGGCCGGGTTTCACTCCCCGCCCGGCACGACCCGCAACTTGTGCCAGAAGCGCCCAGGTGCGTTCACCTGCACGGGGATCAGACGATTCCAGCGCCAGATCCGCATCAACAACACCCACAAACGTCAGGTGCGGAAAGTGGTGGCCCTTGGCCACAAGTTGTGTGCCAATGATGAGATTATGGGTACCGTTTTCGACTTCGCGTATGATATCGCGCAGCATTTGCCCCCGCGCCAGATCCGAAGACAGAATGGTCATCCGGGCCTCGGGAAACAGTTTGATTGCCTCTTCCGCCAAACGCTCAACACCCGGTCCCACCGGCACCATTTTGTCTTCTACGCCACACTTCGGGCAAGCTTTCGGCATTGGTTCGTGATGGCCGCAGTGGTGACACATGAGGATGCGACGAAAGCGGTGTTCCACCATTGAGGCCGCGCAATCCGGGCAGTCCAGACGATGTCCGCAGGCACGGCACAAGGTAAGCGGCGCGTAGCCTCTACGGTTCAGAAACAGCAGGGCCTGATCGCCAGCGTCCAGCGCTTTCTGCACCTCTTCGATCATGGGCTTTGACAGCCAGGTGCCAGCGGACATATCTTCGGTCCGCATGTCGATCAATTTGATCTCCGGCAATCCCGGGCGGCCATGGCGGTCCTGCAGTTTCACTGTCGCATAACGGCCGCGATCCACATTGACGATACTCTCCAGCGACGGCGTGGCAGAGGCCAGCACCACGGGAAATTTTCCCACATTGGCATAGAGCACCGCCATGTCACGGGCATGATAGGTTACCCCCTCCGACTGTTTGTAGGCCCCGTCATGCTCCTCATCGACCACAATGAGACCCAGGTTTTTCCATGGCAGAAACAGCGCTGACCTTGCGCCCACTACGATTTTGGCCCGGCCCTCAGCCACACCGCGCCAGACCCGTTCCCGTTCCCTCGGGCGCAAATCCGAATGCCAGCCTGCGGGCACGCAGCCGAAGCGCTCTTCAACCCGCGCCAGAAAACCTACGGTCAATGCGATTTCGGGGAGGAGCAACAAAACCTGAAATCCCGCCGCCAAACTTGCGGCCATGGCTTCGAAATAAACCTCGGTTTTGCCGGAACCCGTAACGCCATCCAGCAGTGTTACTTTGTGTTGCCGCGTGGCGATGCTGGCGCGAAGGGAAGCTGCGGCCTCTTTTTGCGCTGCTGAAAGTTTTTTGTTGCCGTTGTTGAGTTTGGGGTCCTGAAACGCCGCATGGGCGGGCAGCGGCAGCGGTTTCAGCACGCCTGACGCCGCAAGGGCTTTCACAACAGACTGTCCCACGCCCGCAGCAGATGCCAGTTCAGCAGCCGAGAGGGCAAAGCCTTCGCGCAATACGTCGAGGATCCGAGTGCGTTGCGGGGTCAGTTTTTTGGGAACAACTGACCCGATCACATAAGCCATGCGCTGGCGTTCGGGTTCAAAGGCTGAGGGCACCCGCAGCACCATGCGCAACACGGTCCCCATCGAAACAAGATAGTAAGCCGAGAGCCATTCAATGAATTTCCGGTGCGTCGGCGTCATCGGCGTCATGTCAAATTTTTCGGTGACGTCGCGCAGTTTCAGATTGGTGCCGAAGGTCTCGCGTCGTTCCCAGACCACGCCGATATATTGGCGCGGACCCAGCGGCACCTGCACATAGTCACCCGAAGCCAACAACATACCCTCGGGCACGCGGTAGGAATAGGGGCCATCCACCGCGAGCGGCAAGAGCACATCAGCCAGTGGAATAGGGGTTTCGGGCATGGCCCTGAGATAGGCTTTGAGGCTTTGGTGTTCCAGCCCTATATCGTGTTTATGCAATCTCCCCCATATTCAGAGATAGTTTACAGCGAACCTTTTGCCATGGCCCGGCGGTTGAAGGGGGAACGGGCTTTGACGCTGTTTGAAAGTGCCCAGCGGCATGAGCATCTGGGGCGCTATTCGTTTTTGGCGGTCAACCCGCGTCACAGTCTGGTGGTGCGGGACGGGCAAGCGTTTCTGGATGGCAAGGCCAAGCCTGAAAAGCCGTTTGAGATTTTACAGAAACATCTGTCAAAATTCCCGTGCAAGAAGATCGCCGGATTGCCGCCCTTTCAAGGTGGCTGGGCTGGTTACATTTCTTACGACTATGGCCGGCACCTCGAACCCAAGGCCCGCATTGCAGCTTTTAAAACAATATGTCCCGACATGGTGTTCCACCTGTTTGAAACCGTTATTGCAATTGACCACCTGCAAGAGCGGGCCTGGATCGTTGGCGGCAGCAGGCAGGATATTGCGGAGTTGGAAATCCTGTTGTCGCGGCCCCGGCAAAACCTGCGTGAAAAGGTTTGTGCAACTTTCAAATCCACAATCACGCAAGCCCGGCATGAAGCCAATGTGCAACGTGCTGTCGACTATATTCTGGCAGGCGATATTTTTCAGGCCAACATCACCCAGAGTTTTGAGGCAAAGTCACCACACGGGTTTGATGCATTTGCACTTTACGATCAGTTGCGGGAAAAGAATCCGGCACCTTTCGCAGCGCTGATGGATTATGATGAAGTGAAAATCATCTCATCATCGCCCGAACGTCTCATTCGCTTGAACGGCAAGACCGCGGAAGCGCGGCCCATCAAGGGGACGCGCAAACGCGATGATGATCCGGTCAAAGATGCAAGCCTGATTGCTGACCTGCAATCGTCCCGCAAGGACCGGGCCGAGAATGTGATGATTGTGGATCTGTTGCGCAATGACCTGTCAATTGTTTCAAAACCGGGAAGCGTGAAAGTGCCGGTGCTGTGTGGCCTTGAGACCTATGCCAATGTGCATCATCTGGTATCAGTGGTGCAGGGTGAATTGCGTGATGGTTTCACAGCAGTTGATTTGCTGAAAGCGGTTTTTCCCGGTGGCTCCATCACCGGTGCGCCAAAGGTCCGGGCGATGGAAATTATCGCCGAACTCGAAGGCGCACCGCGTGGTGTCTATTGCGGGGCCATGGGATATTTGGGTTTCAATGGCACTTGCGATTTCAACATCGGCATTCGCACGGTGCAGGTGAATGATGGCATAATGCGGGTACAGGGTGGCGGCGGGATTACGGCGCGTTCGGAACCCGGCGCTGAATATGAGGAAAGTCTTCTCAAGGTCCAGCGCATCATGGAGGCGATGGCGTGATCCTCATCATCGACAACTACGACAGCTTTGTGCACAACATCGCGCGCTACTTTGTCGAGCTTGGGGAAACCGTCCGTGTACGGCGCAATGATGAGGTTGAACCCAAAGACCTGCAAGCGAAAGCCCTGGTGATTTCACCTGGACCCTGCACGCCTGACGAAGCAGGGGTGTCACTTGAGGTGATCCGCGACTATTCAGGCTTGTTGCCAATCCTTGGCATTTGTCTTGGTCACCAGGCCATTGGCCAGGTTTTCGGGGGCAAGGTTGTCCGCGCCAAATTTCCCATGCATGGTGAATCTTCTGCGATCAGCCACGATGACAGTGGGGTGTTTGAGGGGTTGCCGCAGGGCTTCAATGTGGGGCGCTATCATTCGCTGATTGTTGAAGACGTTCTACAAACGCCATTGCGCATTACAGCACAGGTTAAAGACGGTGCCATCATGGGACTGACCCATCGCGATCATCCTACCTTTGGTGTACAGTTTCACCCGGAGTCGATTTTGACAGAACATGGCCATGACATGCTGAGGAATTTTTTAAAGGTTGCGGCATGAACAGGATTTGGTTCGATGGAAAACTGCATGAAGGCCCTGTTGCGATTTCCGCCCATGATCGCGGACTTACCCTGGGGGACGGCATTTTCGAAACCATTCTCGTTTTGGACAACGTCGCACTCTGGCGTGCGGAACATATGATGCGCATGCAGGCTGCTGCACAGGAGTTGGGAATAGCATATCCCGCGAACGAAATGTCCGATGCAATTGACGCCTTGATTTCAAACACAAGAACGCATCATGCTCTTCGGCTTACCTTGACACGGGGCGCCGGAGGCCGGGGTTTGGCCGCCAAGACAGATCGATCTACTTTCGTAGCCACACTCACGGAATTTGATCCTGATTTACAGTTTCAGGCGATGACCCTTGCAACCTCACGCATTGAACGGAATATCAAATCGCCGACATCCTTTTTCAAAACCCTGTCCTATATGGACCAAATCATGGCTGCGCGAGACGCAGTGGACCGCGGATTTGATGAAGCCTTGATGTTCAATACGAAGGGGCGAGTTGCCTGTTGCAGCACTGGAAATATTTTTCTGGTTATTGACGGTGAACTTGTAACGCCGTCACTTTACGAAGGCATTTTGAATGGTATCATGCGCAATGTGATTATTGAGGCGGCCAGCCAAGCAGGAATCAAAGTCAAGGAACGCCTTGTGAGACTGGCGGACTTGGCCAGGGCCGAAAGCATGTTCGCCACGAACAGCTTGCGCTATACGCGTGCAGTCAAAATACTGGACGACAGGCATTTTATTCCGGCAGCAGCAATCATGCAGAAGATCATACCAATTCTCGTTGGCATGCAACATGACCAGATCACTTCACATTGAACAGGAGAACACCCATGAAATTTTTTGTTGATACGGCAGAGATCAAGGACATCAAGGACTGTCAGCAGATGGGATTGGTGGATGGTGTGACCACCAATCCGTCCCTCATCGCGAAATCGGGGCGGGACTTCAAGGAGACGATTGCGGACATCTGTTCCTTCGTTGAAGGCCCCGTGAGTGCCGAAGTGGCAGCACTCGACTATGACGGCATGATGCGTGAGGGAAACATCTTGCGGAAGATTGCCAAGAACGTCGCCATCAAGGTGCCGCTGACGGTTGACGGACTTCGTGCCTGCAAGGTTTTCTCGTCGGAAGACACCATGGTGAATGTGACCTTGTGCTTTTCAGCCAACCAGGCGCTGCTTGCGGCAAAGGCCGGAGCCACATTCATTTCGCCCTTTGTTGGCAGGCTCGACGATATCAACCTTGATGGCATGGAACTGATTTCAGAAATCCGCCAGATCTATGACAACTACGGTTTTAATACCAATATCCTTGCAGCGTCGATCCGCACGGCCAATCACATCAAGGCAGCGGCCTTGATCGGTGCTGATTATGCAACAGCTCCACCTTCCGTGTTGAAGGCACTGGTCAGCCATCCTCTCACGGACAAGGGCATCGCCAGTTTTGTGGCCGACTGGGCCAAGACGGGACAGACAATTTGATTACCGAACATGCCGTGCTTGATGTGAAGCCGGGGCAAGTCTTGGCATTTGAAGCGGCGATGCGGAAAGCTGTGCCGTTGGTTTCAGCGTCGGACGGATTTCTCGGGATTGAGGTTTTGCCCTGCGTGGAGAAGCCTGGGCGCTATGTATTGTTGGTCAAATGGACTGATGTGGATGCGCATGAAATCGGCTTTCGCGAGTCAGGGCGGTATCAGGAGTGGAAAGCGCTGCTGCATGGATTCTATCAGTCGTTTCCGGTGGTGCAGCATTACCGGGAGTCGATTGTCGGGTAAGGTTGCGTGAAGGATTGTGGGATAAATTTGAGACATGACCCTCACCCCCTTCAATCTCGCCCCTGACGCTGCACTTGTGGCGAAGGCCTGGTTGCAGTCCCTGAAATCTGAAAAGCGGGTATCACCCAAAACGCTGGAAGCCTATGGGCGCGATTTTCAGCAGTTCACGGCATTCCTCACGGAGCATCTGGGTGCGCATGCCAATTCGGCGATGCTGGCTGAATTGCCACTCGCCGATTTTCGCAGTTTCATGGCACGTCGGCGCAATGACGGCATAGAGGTGCGGTCCCTGGCGCGGCAGATGTCTTCGCTGCGGTCGTTTTTCCGTTTTGCGGAAGTGCGCGGGCATTTTCACAACAAGGCCTATGGCGCGGTGCGTTCTCCCAAACTGCCGCATGCCATTCCGCGACCGCTTTCAATCGAGATGGCTGAGAAAGTAACCTCGGATGAAGACATGGCCTCAGAGGTGCCGTGGATTGCAGCACGGGACAGGGCGGTGCTGACGCTGCTTTATGCCTGCGGACTTCGTATTTCAGAAGCGCTGGCTCTGACCGAAGTACAATTGCGGCACAACCCGATGACCATCATTGGCAAAGGTGGCAAGGGGCGGCTGGTGCCGCTGTTGCCCGACGTGAAAACCATTCTGCAGCAGTACATTGCATTGTGTCCGTTTCCTGTGGAACGGGACCAACCCCTGTTTCGCGGGGCCAAGGGTGGCGTTCTTTCGCCTCGCATCGTGCAATTGTCGATGCAGGGTTTGCGCTCGGCCCTGAACCTTCCCGACACAGCAACCCCCCATGCCATGCGCCATTCTTTCGCATCGCATCTTTTGGGAAGTGGTGCCAACCTGCGGGTCATCCAGGATTTGCTGGGCCATGCGAGTTTGTCCTCGACACAGATTTACACAGAGGTAGACCGGGCGCATCTGCTGGAACAGTATCGAAAAGCGTTTCCCGCCTGATTGTCACGATGGCTTGCACCCCAAACCCAAAACGGGACTTCAGGCTGCCTTGGCGCGGCTTTGTTGCATGGCGCGTTCAACCGTGTCCAACAGCTCTTGCGGCTGTACGGGTTTCCGCATGAATTCGAACACCTTCAAACCCATGGCGCGCAGTTGTGTGGCGCGTTCGACATCGGCTGTGACAAGCACGAAGTTGGCTTTTGATCCCATGGCCTGCAAGGTTTCGACAACGTCAAGACCGTTCTTCACAGAGCCCAAACGGAAATCGAAAAGGCCAACCGTGAAGCTGCGGTCCACGGCAAATTCAACCGCACTTTCGGGATCGGCAAAGCCTTTGACCTTGTAGCCTGAATCGGCCAGCAGTTCTGCAACGCTGGTCAACAGGTCCACATCGTCGTCGAGGACCATGACGTCCACGTGATTGTTCGACATTATTTCCACCCCAACCCTTCTTATTGGACTGAGGTGTATCAGTGAGCGCTTGCGGTTGGTTTAAGGGGATCGATCGCTTTTTAATCAATCATGAATGAATGGCGCGGCCCGCAACGGCCAAGGCTGCTTCTTTCACCGCCTCGGCCAAAGTGGGATGGGCGTGGGTGGTGCGGGCAAGATCTTCGGCGGAACCGCCAAATTCCATCAGCACGGCGACCTCGTGGATGAGTTCGCCTGCTTGCGGTCCAACAATATGGCAGCCCAGAACCTTGTCGGTTTTGGCATCTGCCAAAACTTTCACAAAACCATCTGTGGTCTGATTGGCCTTGGCGCGGCCATTGGCGAGGAAGAGGAATTTGCCGGATTTGTATTCGATGCCTTGGGCTTTCAGTTCCTCCTCGGTCTTGCCGACGGAGGCAACTTCCGGCGAGGTGTAGACCACGCCGGGGATGATGTCATAATTGACATGGCCTGCCTGGCCTGCCAGGAGTTCGGCCAAGGCCACACCTTCGTCTTCCGCCTTGTGGGCGAGCATGGGGCCGCGGATCACATCACCGATGGCGTAGATGCCGGGGATGTTTGTTGAGAAGTGATCGTCAACAATTACGCGGCCACGTTCGTCAAGCGCAATGCCCGCTTCTTTTGCGCCAAGGCCTTCGGTGTAAGCGGTGCGACCAATGGCGACGAGGACGACGTCTGCGGTGGTGTTTTCTGCCGTGCCGCCTGCCGAGGGTTCAACGGTGAGAGTGACGCCGGATTTGGCTGATTTGGCTGCGGTGACCTTGTGGCCGAGCTTGAAGGTGAAGCCCTGTTTTTCCAGCAGACGCTGGAAGGCTTTGGCGGTTTCTGAATCCATGCCGGGGAGAATGCGGTCGAGATATTCGATGACCGTGACCTTGGTGCCCAAGCGGGCGTAGACAGAACCGAGTTCAAGCCCGATAACGCCAGCGCCGATGACAGTCATGGTCTCCGGGATTTTTTCGAGGGTGAGGGCGCCTGTTGAGGTAACGATTTGTTTTTCGTCAACCTCAACGCCGCGCAGTTTGGCGGAGTCAGAACCTGTAGCGATGATGATGTGTTTGGCTTCGTGGATGGTGCCGTCCACTTCGACTTTGCCAGTGCCGATGATTTTTGCTGTGCCCTGAATGGCGTCAATCTTGTTCTTCTTGAACAGGAAGGCAATGCCCTTGGTATTGCCGTCAATGGCCTCTTGTTTAAAGGCCATCATCTGTCTGTAGTCAACTTTGGTATCGGCGATCAGGCCCATCTTGGCGAAGGCGTGTTTTGACTCGTGCAGAAGTTCCGTTGCATGGAGCAAAGCCTTCGAGGGAATGCAGCCGACATTCAAACACGTACCGCCATGGGTCGCCCGCTTTTCAATGACCAGAACCTTGAGGCCAAGCTGTGCCGCACGAATGGCGCAAACATAGCCGCCGGGGCCGGTACCGATGATGATGATGTCGTGGGGCATGATTTTCTCAATGTGCTAATCGGTTCTAAATATCTCCCAAGTCGCAATTGCGTCAGGGGAATCTATTTCTTCATTTGTTGTATATAGTCTATAAATACCTTCAGCGCTGGGGCTGAAAGCTGCGGTGTCTGGCGGAAGCATGTAGTCTGTTCCCTTCCTGACCCCTTCGCACGCAATTCGAATGCCTTGTCTTTTTTCGGCGGAATTTACGATTCCATGAACTTGTACTTGCTCAATTACTTCGTTCGTTTTTGACTTGATAGTTGTGATACCGACAAGGATGTATTTCCCAATGAGCCAAGTTGCAAATTCACTGTTCCAACGTTCAGTTGGTTGGTCGTCAAGATCATTTGCCACGATCACAAATCCCACTGCAGGTCTTCCAGGCCCTCTTTGGTGTGGCCAAGAGTGTTACAGCTTCCTTGTCTTCAAAGATGCGGTGGTCGCAGCTGAGATTGATAGAACTCTTCGGGCGCGACACAAGGGGTCCTTATTGTTGAGAAGATGAATGAAATTACTCTGCTGCGAATTTTCGGGCCTGCCCAGTTTGATCGTCGGGGCGCTTGATCAAGGTGCGAGCGAATTCAGAGGTGAATTCGATGCGATTGTATTCTCCTGCAAGACTCCAACTGAAATTTTGACCAGAGGGGTGTAGCGTGATGTTCCGGAATGCTGTTTTATCTTTCAACATGTTCAAATGCGGAGCCCGCGATTTGATGATTTCGGTGAAATCTATTTCGCCTTTGGTGTGATCCGCAAATGTAATCAAGACAACGTGGTTACCCGTAACCTCAATATTTTCAATCCGGTCGCATTTTTCCCGGATCATCTGTTTACGCAGGATTGAATTGACCCGCGTCTGATAGCCTTTGCCTTGTGATTTGAACCAGTCCAGCACATCACTGTCGAGTCTTATCGTCGTAGAGGTCTTGGTGGGCCTGTAGAGATGCCTGTCGCGAAACGGTTTGGCGTTCTTCCAGAATTCCTCCGTGAGCGGAGGAATGTCGCTGTAGTCAATATCTTCATCTTTCATTTCGGACAGCGCTTTGATCTCGGCCTTCTGTTCCGAAGTGAGGGGCGGCGGATTGTCAAGGTCCATCTGATAGACGACGTCGTTGTTCCTCATAAATCTTTCGTTCATGTTTTTCGGCCCTTCTGGCTGAAATGATCCGGATAATCTCGATGTCCTTGTCGTCCCACGTGGTATGTACCACCAGCAACATGAGGTGTTCACCGACTTGGCCTGTTGCTTGCCAGCGCTCTTCGCCGTCCACGTGGCGCTCCAATTCAATCACGACATTTGGGTCGTTGAAGACCAACCTTGCAATTTCAAAGGTAACGCCGTGCTTGGCGGAATTGCTGCTCGCTTTAGCCGGGTCCCATGAGAACTCAGTTTTCATTTGTTACTACAAATATGTATGTACGTCAAGTCAATTACAAGTCCAATAACGCCCGTTGGGGATCCTCCAGACCTTCCTTGATGCGGACGAGGAATGTCACCGCTTCCTTGCCGTCGACAATCCGGTGGTCGTAGCTGAGGGCGAGGTACATCATCGGGCGGATCACGACTTGGCCGTTCAGGGCAACGGGGCGGTCCTGGATTTTGTGCATTCCCAAAATGCCAGATTGCGGGGCGTTGAGGATCGGAGTGCTCATCAACGAGCCGTAGACGCCGCCGTTTGAAATTGTGAAAGTGCCACCCTGCAAGTCGGCGATGGTGAGTTGGCCGTCGCGGGCTTTTTTGCCGTAGCCTGCGATGGTTTGTTCAATGCCGGCGAAACTGAGTTGGTCGGCGTTGCGGACGACGGGCACGACGAGGCCCTTGTCGGTGCCAACGGCAACGCCGATGTGGTAATAGTTCTTGTATACGATATCTTCGCCATCGATTTCAGCGTTGACGTTTGGCACATCTTTCAGGGCCTGGATTGCGGCCTTCACGAAGAAGCTCATGAAGCCCAGTTTGGTGCCGTGCTTTTTCTCGAAGGTGTCTTTGTACTGGTTGCGCAATGCCATGACGGCCGTCATGTCCACCTCGTTGAAGGTGGTGAGCATGGCGGCGGTGTTTTGCGCGTCTTTCAAGCGCTTGGCGATGGTGGCGCGGAGACGGGTCATCTTCACGCGTTCCTCGGTGCCTGAGGGAGTTTGTGGTGCAGGCCCCACCCCTGCCCCTCCCCGAAGTTCGGGGAGGGGTGAAGGTGCTGCGAGATGCTGGATCACATCGCCTTTGGTGATGCGGCCGTCTTTGCCGGAGCCTGTTACATCGGCGGGGATGATTTTATTTTCGACGACGGCCTTGCGCACCGCCGGGGAGAGGGTTTGCTCTGCGGGTTTTACGGGCGCAGAAGTTGGTGCTGCGGCTTTTGGTGGTGGAGCAGAAACTGCACCGGCGGCGCCTTCTGCAATCGTGCCCAGCAATGCGCCGATAGTGACGGTGGTGCCCGCCGCCGCCGCAATCTTTTCCAGTTTGCCGGAGGCGGGGGCCGGCACTTCAACCGTCACCTTGTCGGTTTCGAGTTCGACCAATGGCTCATCGGCCTTGACAAAGTCGCCTTCATTCTTGAACCATTTTCCAATGGTCGCTTCAACCACGCTTTCGCCGAGGGTTGGAACCTTGATGTCTTTGCTCATGTTGTGTCGCCTTGAAAAAATTATGCCAGTGCTTCGTCGAGGAAGGCTTTGAGTTCTCTGAGGTGGCGGCTCATCAGGCCTGTTGCTGTTGACGCCGACGCGACGCGTCCGACGTAGCGTGGGCGCTTGTTTTTCGCCTTGATGAAATCCAGCACGCGCTCAATGCCGGGCTGCACGAAAGTCCAGGCCCCCATGTTCATGGGTTCTTCCTGACACCAGATGAATTCGGCCTTGCTGAAACGTGACAATTCCTGGGCCAGCGCCTTGTGCGGCCAAGGATAGAGCTGTTCGATGCGCAGCAGATAGACATCGTTGAGGCCGCGCTTTTCGCGTTCTTCGTAGAGATCATAATAAACTTTGCCAGAACACAAAACCACGCGGCGGATCTTGTCGTCCTTTACCAGTTTGATTTTTTCGCTTTTGAGAAATTCCGCATCGTCCCAGAGCAGGCGGTGGAAGGATGAGGTTTCATCCATCTCGGCCAGTGTTGATGTGGCGCGTTTGTGACGCAGCAGGGATTTCGGCGTCATGATGACCAGAGGTTTGCGGAACTCGCGTTTCATCTGGCGGCGCAGGATGTGAAAATAATTCGCAGGCGTGGTGCAATTGGCGACCTGCATATTGTCTTCGGCGCACATTTGCAGGAAGCGTTCAAGCCGTGCTGACGAATGTTCCGGCCCTTGACCTTCGTAACCATGCGGCAACAGACAAACCAAGCCTGACATGCGCAACCATTTACGTTCACCTGATGACAGGAACTGGTCGAAGATGACTTGCGCACCGTTTGCGAAGTCTCCGAACTGCGCTTCCCATAATACGAGCGCATTGGGTTCGGCCAGTGAGTAGCCATATTCAAAGCCCAGCACCGCTTCTTCCGAGAGCATGGAGTTGATGACTTCGATTTTGGTGCTCTGGTATTTTTTCAAGTGATTGAGCGGCGTGTAGCGCTTTTCATTCACCTGATCGACGATGACGGCGTGGCGTTGCGAAAAGGTGCCGCGCTGCACGTCCTGACCCGACAAGCGGATCTTGGTGCCTTCATCAAGCAGCGTTGCATAGGAAAGGGATTCCGCCATCGCCCAGTCGAGACCTGCTTCGTCCTCTATCATCTTGGCGCGGGTATCGAGCACGCGCTGCATGGTTTTATGGGGCGTGAAGGATTTGGGAATTTTCGTGAGGCGTTGGCCCAGCTCTTTCAACTTGGCGAGCGGCACACCGGTTTGACCCCGACGGTCCTCTTCCATCGACACGGCGGTTTTCATGCCGGCCCATCGGCCATCCAGCCAGTCGGCCTTGTTGGCTTTGTAACCTGTGGCCACACTCATGGCGTCTTCGAGGGTCTGGCGGTATTCGGCTTTCATGGCGGCAAACTCTTCCGCCGTGATCACTGCCTCGTTGATCAACCGCGCGCCATAAATTTCAACAACACGCTTGTGGGAGCCGATGCGCTTGTACATCAAGGGCTGGGTGAAGGCCGGTTCGTCGGTTTCGTTGTGGCCGAAGCGGCGGTAGCAGAACATGTCAACGACGACGGGCTTCTTGAACTGCTGGCGGAATTCGATGGCGATTTTTGTCGCAAACACCACAGCTTCCGGATCGTCACCATTGGCATGAAAAATCGGTGCTTCGATCATCTTGGCGATGTCGGAAGGGTAAGGTGAGGAGCGCGACCATATGGGGCTTGTGGTAAAACCGATCTGGTTGTTGATGATGAAGTGGAGCGAGCCACCGTTGCGATGGCCCTTGAGTCCGGACAATCCCAAACATTCCGCAACAACACCTTGGCCTGCGAAAGCCGCGTCGCCATGGATGAGCAGTGGCAACACCGAGGTACGCGCCTTGTCGCCGCGCTGGTCCTGCTTGGCGCGGGCCTTGCCCAGCACCACGGGATCAACGATTTCCAAATGCGATGGATTGGCTGTCAGTGACAAGTGAACTGTGTTGCCGTCAAAGGCGCGGTCTGACGAAGATCCCAGATGGTACTTCACGTCGCCGGAGCCTTCGACTTCATCGGGTGTTGACGAGCCACCCTGGAATTCGTGGAAGATGGCGGAAAAGGGTTTCCCCATCACGTTTGCCAGTACGTTCAAACGGCCTCGGTGCGCCATGCCCAGTACAATGTCCTTGATGCCAAGGTTACCGCCGCGCTTGATCACCTGTTCAAGTGCGGGGATCATGGCTTCGCCGCCGTCGAGGCCGAAGCGCTTGGTGCCTGTGTATTTGACATTGAGGAATTGTTCGAAGTCTTCGCCCGCAATCAGCTTGGCCAGAATGGCTTTCTTGCCTTCATTGGTAAAGCGGATTTCCTTGTTCTCGCCTTCGATGCGCTGTTGCAGCCAGGCCTTCTGCTCGGGGTCCGAGATGTGCATGAATTCCACACCCAGGGTGCCGCAATAGGTGCGCTTCAGAATGTCGACGATCTGGCGGATGGTGGCTTTCTCAAGTCCCAACACCATGTCGAGAAAAATCGGGCGGTCAAGGTCAGCCGCCGTAAAACCATAGCTTTCCGGGTCAAGCTCCGGGTGCTGCACCGGTTCCTTGAGTTTGAGGGGATCAAGATCAGCCGCCAAGTGGCCGCGCATGCGGTAGGCGCGGATCATCATCAAGGCGCGCACCGAATCCATGGTGGCTTTTTTGACTTCATCGGCGGTGTTGGTGGCGGCGACCGTTACTGGGGCTGCTACGGGAGCGGGCGCTGGTTTGGCACCCTTGGGCAAGGAGGCCGCGATTTTGGCGGCGATGGCTTTTTCGACTTCGACCCAGTTGCCGTCGAAGGCCGCAGTCTGTTCGTCCGATGGTTTGGGTGGCCAGTCGGCCCGCGCCCATGAGGGGCCGGAGGCTGTGGGCGCATCTCCCGCCATCTGGTCAAAAAACGACCGCCAATGGCTGTCCACGGCGGCGGGATTGGTCAAATAGGTTTGATAAAGTTCCTCAACAAATTTGGCATTGCCGCCATAGAGGAATGAGGTTTCCTCGAAAGCCGCTGTGGCTTCGGATTTATTCATGTCGTCCGTCCCGTCTGTCCGTTTGACCGGGCTTTGGCTTCATTGCCAGCTTGCCCGGTGGAGCGCAATCGCCCCGTTTGAACCTTGGTACTGTTGGTTAGATAGCGCTGGGTGCGGGGTTTGAAAAGTGAATGTTTGGAAAAAAGTTAAAGGGTGGTGTGCGTGCAGCAGGGAAAGGACCTCATCCGGCCGTTGGCCACCTTCTCCAGCAAGAGGGCTGGAGAAGGGACTGCATGGGGACCTCCCTGATTGTTCAAGCATTTGGGAAGAATCAATGCAGTCCCTTCTCCGCGCCCCCTTGCGTGGAGAAGGTGCCCAAAGGGCGGATGAGGTCCCTTACTTCCGCTTCAACTTTTTCATCAGGGTTTCGCCCAGCAGCGCTGGCGAGGCTGACACCGCTATCCCTGCCCGCTTCATGGCATCGACCTTGGAACCTGCGTCTCCCTTGCCGCCGGATATGATGGCACCGGCATGGCCCATGCGGCGGCCTGGAGGAGCGGTGACGCCTGCGATGAAACCCGCCATGGGTTTCTTCACCTTGTTCTTGCGGATGAACTCGGCGGCTTCTTCTTCGGCGGAACCACCGATCTCACCGATCATGATGATGCTCTCGGTTTTGGGGTCGGCCAGAAACATTTCGAGGATGTCGATGAATTCGGTGCCCTTCACAGGGTCTCCGCCAATGCCGACAGCTGTGGTCTGGCCTAAGCCCTGTTGCGTGGTCTGGAATACCGCTTCGTAGGTGAGCGTGCCGGAGCGGGAGACAATGCCCACTGTGCCCTTTTTGAAAATATTGCCGGGCATGATGCCGATCTTGCATTCGCCGGGGGTCAAGACGCCGGGGCAATTTGGTCCGATGAGACGGGACTTGGAACCTGACAGCGCGCGCTTCACCCGCACCATGTCAAGCACGGGAATGCCTTCCGTGATGCAGACGATCAGCGGAATTTCTGCATCGATGGCTTCGATGATGGAGTCAGCGGCGAAGGGCGGAGGTACGTAGATGACGGAGGCGTCGGCCTGTGTGCGCTCACGGGCTTCGGCCACGGTATCATAAACCGGAAGGCCGAGATGGGTCATGCCGCCCTTGCCCGGTGTGACACCGCCAACCATGAGCGTGCCATAGGCAATGGCCTGTTCGGTGTGGAAGGTGCCATTGTTGCCGGTGATGCCCTGGCAGATGACGCGGGTTTTCTTGTTGACGAGAATGGACATGGATCAGTGCACCTTGAAAGGGTTTATAACTTTGACAGAACCATAATTCTGCCCGTGATTGAGGTCTTCGGTATATAAAATTGGCGCACCGAGGCGGTCAGCGGCAGCAACGATGGCACCATCCCAATAGCTGATTTGATAACGTTGGCTCGTCGCAACTGCGCCTTTTACAAGATCGATATCCACTGGCAGAATCGCAAATTCCGACAAACGGTCAAGCCACATCGCTATCTCACCTGAAGGCATTGAAAACTTCTTGGCCATGTTAGAAACAAACTCTGAAAGCACCTGTCCAGAAAGACAGAACTGCGTTCTGGAAATCAAGCCCCGCGCAATTGCAAATTTACGCGGGTCATCAATCCTCGTTGAAGCCGCGTATATCAGCACGTTTGTGTCGAGGAAACATTCGTTCCTCATAAATTTCTTCCCGGTTCCACTTGTAGTCAGGCCCTAATCTTGCTGTTGATTTGTCAATAAGTTCAAGCAGGCCTCGTCGCGCTTCTTCGCGGCGCTTGTCCTGATCAATTGTTTCTCCCAGTAGTTCCCGAACCAAAGCGTTGACGGTTGTACCTTTACGGTCTGCGTAGTCTCGGGCCTTTCCAAGTAATTCCTCATCGATAGCGAGCGTAATATTAGGCATGATAACCTCCACATAAATCCACATATGATATATGTGTAAATATGTGTGATGTCAAGTCAGCCAGTTGAGGCGTTCGTCGTTGATGCCCTGGCAGATGACGCGGGTTTTCTTGTTGACGAGGATGGACATTTAAACCTTCTTTTCCAGCAAAGAACGAATGGCTTTCAGCTCTTCGACCATTTCTTTTGTTAATGAACTGCTTTTGTTGTTAAGTTCTCGAGCTTCGATTAAGTAGTCCTCTTGAAGTTTTTTGGCTTCGGTTATTCTATTTCTATAGGTTCGCTGATTTAGCCACGAAAAAAGCATAATCACCGCTGCTGCAACGAGAGCAATAATGGTTAGTGGGAATTTCCCATTTACGATATCCATCAAGCCGCGTCCTTCACGGCCTTTACAATCTTCTTCGCGGCATCATTCAAATCATCCGCTGAAATTACATTCAGCCCCGACTTGTTGATGATATCCTTGCCGAGTTCCACGTTGGTGCCTTCAAGCCGCACCACCAGTGGCACTTTCAGGCCCACGTCTTTCACGGCGGCGATCACGCCTTCTGCGATCACGTCACACTTCATGATGCCGCCGAAAATGTTGACGAGGATGCCTTTGACCTTGGGATCGGCGGTGATGATCTTGAAGGCGGCTGTTACTTTTTCCTTGGTGGCACCGCCACCGACATCGAGGAAGTTTGCGGGTTCTTCGCCGTAGAGTTTGATGATGTCCATGGTGGACATGGCGAGGCCTGCGCCATTGACCATGCAGCCG
>JAYUVC010000057.1:0-9395 GCA_043754325.1 Hyphomicrobiales bacterium | reverse complement strand
GACGAACCGTCGTAGGGGGTGTGGATAGTCATGACACAATTCTGAAATCGTCATTCCCTCGAACGAGGGAATCCAGACTTACAACGAGCGAGCTGGCGGAAAGTCTGGATTCCCGCGTTCGCGGGAATGACGAGAGTTGGGGATCGGTGTTCAATTCAAAGACTTCAGAGTCGTCGCTCCGACTTCAGAAATCTCACCTGCGATGTAACTCTCACGCGCGCCTGCACGCGACAATTTTCCTGACGACGTGAACGGCAGACTGCGCGGCGGCACCAGCACGATCTTGCAAACCACGCCTGCAATTTGATGCACCGACGTATGCACGGCACGGCGCAAGGCTTCCTGCTGCTCAGGGTCACTCAGCTTGCATTCGACAAGCACCACGACGGCATCATTGCCGTCTTCATCTTCAACCGCGAAAGCCGCAGCCTCACCCGACTTCAATGGCGCATTGTTTTCTGCCGCCCATTCCAGATCCTGCGGCCAGATGTTGCGGCCATTGTGCAGGATCAGGTCTTTGACCCGGCCGGTGATGACGACTTCGCCGTTGAGCAAGTAACCCATGTCGCCCGTATCCAGAAAGCCATCAGCACCAATGGTCTGGGCCGTGGCTTCGGGTGCGTTGAAATAACCTGCCATCAGGCTGGGTCCGCGCACGTGAATTCGTCCCACCATGCGGTCACCCAGCACAACGCCGTTTTCACCGCGCACTTCCAGTTCATGACCCGGTATCACCGGACCGCACACCACAAAACTCCGTGTCAGACCATCGCCGGATTTCTTGGACGGAATGGCACGCTGTTTGGTTTTGAGCGCCGCAAGATCAACCGTGTCAATTTTGATCGGGTGATCCACATCACTGATGGTAATCGCCAATGTGGCCTCAGCCATGCCGTAACTGGGCAGGAAAGCCCGTGCATTGAAACCCGACACTGCCAGCGTTTCGGCAAAGCGTGTCAACACATCAGCCCGCACCATATCGCCGCCAATGCCGGCGGCACGCCAGTGTGAAAGATCAAGCGTGATCGCATCACCCGCAATGCGTTTTGCCGCAAGATCATAACCGAACGTTGGCGAGGAGCAGATGGTGCATTTGTTTTCACTCATCAAGCGCAACCACAGGGCAGGACGCCGCGCAAAGGATGTTGTGGCCAGATAATCAACCGTCACCTGAGCCGCCATGGGCGCCAGACAAAAACCCACAAGCCCCATGTCATGATAGAGCGGCAACCACGAAAACGCCCGGTCTTCAGGCCGCGCCTTCAGACCATGCAGAACCAACGCAGTCGTATTGGCCATGATGGCACTTTGATTGATGAGCACACCCTTGGGAGCGGATGTGGACCCTGATGAATACTGCACATAGGCCACATCACCCGGACCAAAACCTTCAAGCCGCACCATGGCTTCTGGAAATTTGTTCAACTGCGCGTGCGTCAATACCAGCTTTACGTTCGCATCAGCAGCGCCAGCCGAAATATGGTCTTTCAAATCATCCGACGTAATGACCGCTGCAACATCCGCCGCACGGAACATGCCCGCCACCTTGGCGATGAAAGCATCCTTGCCTCCAATATACATGCTGTAGGGAACAGGTGCCGGAATGAGACCCGCATATTGGCAGCCAAAAAACACGGCCATGAAATCAGGGCCCGATTCAGCGACAACAGCAACCCGCTGGCCACGCTTCAATCCCGCACTCAATAATTTACGGGCAGTCGAAATAGCCCGGTGGCGCAGCTCGGCATAGGGCAACACGTGGTCCAGCTGGCCTTTGCCGCCATAAAAATTAAAACCGGTTTTGCCCAGCGCCGCATAATCCAAAGCCGCAGCAATCGTCGAAAATCCACCCAGGCGTTGCGGCAATACACCATCGCCTTTGGGCGTTGGCAGCAGCTGTAGATTAGGTTGCGTCAGGGGCATCAAAAACCGATTCATCACGTTGTGACGTACAGGTAACAATCCCGGACAGCACTTAGAAATCAAATGGTGTTACCAAATGTAACGGTGGAGATTGTACTAAAACCACAATTTTTTCATGATGATAGCATAAATCGTCAAGGCTGCTATGCCGGTGACGACACCAGTGAACCAGACGTATAGCAGTGTTGCACGATTTGAAGTGGCGACGTTATCGCCTTGGTTGGCGACTGTATCCCGTCTGGACATCTGCAAAATGCCGCGTGCCAACAGCTTGGAGCACGCCGCCACAATCTCGTCCAAGCTGGTCGTTTCAAGCGCTGGTTCGATTGTCTCAACACCATGAACGGATAACCGATAAGTTCCCGCATCCGGTTGCATGGTTACACAATGACCGAGATCGAGCCACAGCTGCGGCTCGGTGCCGGGCAGCAACTTCAAATCAAAATACTCATTTTCATTGAAACCACGATCGCGCAAAACATCGCGCAACCGCGCCAGGCGCAAATATTTCGCACCATCAATTTTAAGCGCTGCTTCCAAATGCGCAGATTCAGCATCGCGTGCCTGTCGCACGTCTTCCTGAATTCGCGGCAGCTCAACTCCCAAAATACCAACTCCACACACCTGTGCCGTATCAGCACATCAATCGCACCACGCAATAGTCCATGCGATGCGATGCACATCAAGTGCCAGTGCCGTTAACGCTGAAAAGGTTTGAGAATAAGGCCGACGAGACCGCGCTCTCGCCTGCCTTCGACGCCGATCAACATGTCAGGTGTTCTGCGTGTCGGGTTGCTGCTGCCAAACAGCCTGTCCCACACGGACAACACAGTCGCGTAATTTGAGTCCGTATCACGCCGCACAGCATGGTGATGCACCCAGTGAATGGACGGCGTAACGATGACCCAGCTTATCGCACGTTCAAATTTCGCAGGCAGACGTAAATTGGAATGATGGAACAGAGCTGACACGAGAACCAGCGCTTCAAACACAATCACCGACGACAGCGGCACAGCAAGAATGAAAATCACCAACGCCCGCACCAGCGACGACAATACCACCTCACCGAAATGAAACCGCAAAGCCGACGTTGTGTCCAGCGTTTCGTCCAGATGATGCACTTCGTGGAAGCGCCAGAAAAACGGCACGATGTGATTGATCCGGTGCCACCAGTAAATCCAGAGATCCAGCAGCAGCAGGTCAAGCGCCAGTCCCTGCCAACCGGACCAGATTGCCGGACGCCACTCCAACACGTGTGACGCGGCAAAGGCCGTTATCGGAATAACGATCAACGGTGAGGCGATGAAATTAAACAGGGAAAGTGCCAGGTTTTTGACGACACGTGCCGGGCCGCCAAGCCATTTCGCAACAGGAAACAAGCGTTCGAGAATAAAAAGAATGATGAAGACGGCGCCGACAAAACCAGTTTTGGACAGTGTAAAGTTGGCGAGATAATCCATTCTATCGCCGTGCCGCCAACAACATATTCGCAAACTCCGCAAAACCCTCACCACCTTCATGCAGCGTCACATAGGCCGGCAAGTGCTCCATCAAATGCGCGAGAGGCTTTACATTCGCAACACCAATGCCAACCGGAAAATATCCAAACATCGGCGCATCATTGGGCGAATCCCCGCAATAGGCAACGCGGTGTTTCGCCATCTCTGCATCCCAACCGAAACATTCAGACAACATGCGCAGCGACATCGACAATTTGTCATGCGCACCAAACCAGGCATTCACATGAATGGAGGAAACCTTCGCCTCTGCCCCCGAAGCATGAAACCGCTCGGCAATCGCCTGTGCAACAGCCAGTGGCAAAGCCGGAACATCCTCACAAAAATCGATAGCCACATCAATTTCGCGGTAGGCCTGATCGGACGCCAATGCCGTTCCCGGAAACTGTTTCAGCACCTCATCAGCCAGTCCATGCAACCGCGCCACATTGCCTTTGCGCGTCACATCGTCCTGTGCATAAACCCGCAGCATGCGTTTGGCCTCAGCGTCATAACGGAAATAAAACGCACCATTCTCACCCACCACACCCTCAACCGGCCACATGCGCGCAATGTGATCACACCATCCTGCGGGTCGTCCGGTAATCGGCACAACTTTGATACCAGCTGCATGGAGTTGCTCGAGTGCGTCGTATGCCACGGCAGGCAAGCGGCCATGGGTGGTGAGCGTGTCGTCGATGTCGGTGAGTACAGCCTGAACTGACCGCAGCTGTTGTATCGAAATAGAACTCAGGTCTTTCATCACATCGCCTTCGCCAATTCACACCATTTTCAGCGTCACATGACGACAGGAACTTTCGATTTGTCGCCTCGGAAAGAAAACTTTGACGCTGCATGTAACATTCCGACTGTAATCAGATTGTTGACAAATGTCACTGTCTAGTTTAGCAGGGTTGGGGTGATTGTCACTTTCAAGAGCAAACAACTTGCTGGCCTGTGGAGCGGAAATCCGTGCAAGATTGATAGCGGGTTCCACGTGCGCATTCTGGCTCGCCTGACAGTGCTGGACGCCGCAACAAAGCTTGATCAATTGAATGTTCAAGGTTTTGACTTTCATGCGCTGAAGGGCTTCGAACCAAAACGCTATACAATCCATATCAATGGTCCTTGGTGCATCACCTTTCAGTTTGATGCGGGTGAAGCACACGCGGTTGATTTTGAGCAGTACCACTAGGAGAACGATATGACGTTGTACAAAGCCATGCGCGACAGCAAATGCCCGCCGCTGCACCCCGGTAAAGTGATAGCTGATACCTTGATGGATTTTAATATATCAAAGTCAGAAATCGCCACAAGATTGGGCATTTCGCGTCAACACCTTCATGCGGTACTGGATGGAAAAAAGCCGTTGTCTCCTGTTATGGCTGCCAAGATATCTGCACTGTTGGGTGGCGGCACAGAACTCTGGCTTCGTATTCAAGCCAGCTTCGATGCTTGGTCGGCTGACGCAATGACTGACACGACAGGCATCACACCGCTTCGAGCGGCTTGATATTGCTTTTAAATGGAAGCCTCTTGAATTGGTAGCGGGAGAGGGACTCGAACCCCCGACCCCAGGATTATGATTCCCGTGCTCTAACCAGCTGAGCTACCCCGCCAAACCAAAAGGGTGTGCGCCATATAGGCAAAGCCCAAAGCGCCGTCAAGCACTGGCGTCGGTGGTTTCTTCATCATCACCCTTGTCGCCCAGAACAAAAGTGCGCCACAGTGAAATCCCCGCGAAATAAAGGGACGTGAGGCCGAATATCCACTGCTCCACCCGCTCCACCACGCCGAAATTTTCCGGGAATTTTTTCGAGATAATCAGGCTGAGCGTCATGGCGGCCCACAGGATGGTGACGGGTATGGTGATTGACCGCCACAGGGTGACCCGCAACGGATGCACGAATTTGATTGGCACAAACGTCAACACCGCCAAGACGAGGATACTGACCAGATTGACGATGGCACCCGAGCTGAACAGGTAGAAATACAACACCACCACATTCCAGATCGCCGGAAAGCCCACGAAATAATAGTCCGACGACTTCATGCCCACATTGGCGAAGGTATAACACGACACCGCCATGATGATGACGGCGCATATGAGGCTCCATGTGCTGCCGGAGAAAATGAAATCCAGCGGCACCATGTTGAACCAGTACACCATCAAGGCGGGCACGGCCACATAGGTGAAGTAGTCAATCACCAGGTCAAGCGATGCGCCGTCAAAATTCGGGGTATATTCAGTGACCCTGGCCTTTCGGGCGAGTGAGCCGTCCACGCCATCCACAAACAACGCCACACCCAGCCAGAGGAAGGCGGTGAAGGGATCATTCTTCAAAACCGCAACCAGTGCCAGAAAACCGGCAACGATGCCAAAAGTGGTAAAGGCATGCACGGACCATGCAATGCCTTTTCTGATATCCTTGTCGAGTTGCGGATCGATCTTGATCTGGAGTTTGGCCACCAATGAAATCCCTGTGTCGGCTCTCTATAGCACCGGTTGGCCAGCAATAAAACCGCCACCCAAAACCTTCTGTCCGGGGCCTGGCTGATCATAAAGCACACAAGCCTGCCCCGGCGACACGCCATATTCGCCAGAGGGAATGGAGACAACGTAATCTCTCTCCCCGCGCCGCACGCTGGCAGCGACGGGTGGGCGTGTGGAGCGGATGCGCGCATAACAGGCTTGCGGTTCTTCCCCCAGAGGAGCAGCCCCCAGCCAGTTCAAATCTTTCACAGCAATGTCGGTTTGTCGCAGTGCCTCACGCGGGCCAACGATCACGCGCTTTTGCGCCGCATCAAGCTTGATCACATAAAGCGGATCAACATCGGCAATGCCCAGACCACGGCGCTGGCCAATGGTATAATGTACGATACCTTCATGCCGCCCCAGCACACGGCCATCGATATGCACAATGTCGCCCGCATCTGCTGCATCGGGCCGCAATTTCAAAATCAGGTCCGCATATTTGCCGTCCGGCACAAAGCAAATGTCCTGACTGTCTGGCTTGTCGGCCACCATCAATCCAAGCTCCGTCGCCACCGCCCGCGTTTCAGGTTTGGTCAGACGACCCAGGGGAAAACGCAGATAGTTTACCTGCTCCTGCGTGGTCGCAAACAGGAAGTAACTCTGGTCCCGCGCCATGTCGGCCGGCGTGCGGAGTTCGCGGCCATGCGGCGTCACAATTGAATCAACATAATGCCCGGTGACCAAGGCCGAAGCCCCAAGCTCCCGAGACCGCCACAACAAATCAGCAAATTTCACCGTCTGGTTACAGCGCACGCAAGGAATGGGTGTGGCCCCCTGCAAATAGGTGTCAACAAAATCATCAATCACCGCCTCACGGAAACGCGATTCAAAATCCAGCACATAGTGTGGAATATCAAGTGCCGCAGAAACCCGCCGCGCATCATGAATATCCTGCCCCGCACAACAGGCACCCTTGCGGCGAATGGCTTCCCCATGATCGTAGAGCTGCAAGGTGATGCCCACAGTATCATAGCCCGCGAGCTTCAACAGCGCTGCCGCCACTGACGAATCAACACCACCCGACATGGCGACGACAACCCTGTGATCGGCGGGGTTGCCGGGCAGTGCTATGGCCGCGTGAACGGCATCAATCAAATGCGGTGACAATTTCATGGGACCTA
The DNA here is from genome assembly GCA_043754325.1 of Hyphomicrobiales bacterium. GTDB lineage: Bacteria > Pseudomonadota > Alphaproteobacteria > Rhizobiales > Aestuariivirgaceae > Aestuariivirga. The sequence continues at coordinate 2,319 of JAYUVC010000057.1, read as the reverse complement.
CATGGCCCCTAACCTCAATGAATGCAATTCTGTTCCGATTTGGCGCATCTAACGTGTTGAATTTCCAATTTGTTCACAGAGATTGAACTCTAAATTAAGTCCCGCCCCCGTAGTGTGTTTGAAGTTGGGCAGTTAGGCACCAGTTGTGCGCCCGGTGTGTGTGTGTGTGAGTGAGTAAAAGCGTATGAACGGAAACGGTCAATTGCGTCCCCGCGTCAACTATGTCATCGGCCCCGACGGGAGCCCGCTGACCATAGCGGATCTACCCCCGCCCGGCAGTCATCGCTGGGTCATCCGCCGCAAGGCAGAAGTGGTAGCAGCCGTGCGCGGGGGCCTCTTGAGCCTCGAAGAAGCCTGTGATCGCTATACGCTGACGACAGAAGAATATCTGTCGTGGCAGAGGTCGCTCGACAAGAATGGTCTCGCAGGTTTGCGCACCACGCGGATACAGCAGTACCGCCAGTAAACCACCAACACCTAAAATAAGCGCTGCTTGTCTCAAGACGTATCAGGCCTGAGTGCCATCCACGCCAGCGCGTGACATTCCTTGAGAACAGTATCGATATCTTCGCCAGGTCTTTGTTGATGGCCGGGCGGCGGCCCTGGCCGCAAGGGAAACATGAAAGCCGAGTTTTCCATAAAGGCACGGCGATTTAACCAGCGCGCCATGCGCTTGGCCTCACGCGGCAGATGCTCAAGGGCGCGGGCGAGGAGCGTGAGACGCTGACGGATGCGAATGGTTTCCGCTTCGCTGCATCGCTCATCACGGGGCTTGGCGAATTTGGCCAGAAACATCTGGCGCGGACTGGGCACATCAATCATGCGGATACGAGGACCGGAGATTGCAGTCGGCACCTCGTCCGGGTCACCAAATTGCTTGCGCTGGTCAAACAGCTGAAACGAAACCCGCGCCCCTGCTTTCCCCGCAATGACTAGCCCCTGCGGCATGGGACGCGATCGCGCATCCGGCACCACAAGCCCCCGCGCCACAATCACAATCAACCGCCGCACAGCCGACTCCGCCGGATAGAGAATACGCTGGAGCATCTGATAGACGACACGCGGCAACCGCAAAGCCCCACCCTGCGCGACAAGCAAAGCCACAAGCCCCGCGACGATGCGGGTGAGAGCGTCCTTGTTGATCTCGATTGCTCTGGGCCAGTTCATAAATGTCGAATAGAACATAAAAGGAACAACGTCAAGAACTGTTTCCCTTTAAACCAGAAGTTATCCGGCACTTCCACCCAGCCGACACACCCCCTCCCCCTGCGGGTACTCCCCCATCGCAAGAGCGATGAGGGAGAAAGTTGCGGCATGTTCTCCCTCGTCGCTCTTGCGATGGGGGAGTACGGCGAAGCCGGGAGGGGGTGTTGCAACATGCTCCCTGCCAGACATTGCGTTGCGATACTGAATCAACTTGCGCAAACGGCAACTGGCGGATCATCATCACGATTGAGGATGGTGCCGTTAATGATATTGATCTTGTCGACTATCATTGAAGGAGAAACATATGCCGATGAAGAATCCACCCCACCCCGGCGAAATGATCGGGGACACGCTTGATGAATTGGGTATATCCATCAGCGCTGCCGCAAAAAGCCTTGGGGTAACGCGCCAGCAGGTTCACAATGTGATTGCCGGTCGCAGTGTGATCTCGCCAGAAATGGCATTGCGCCTTGAGAAAGGTCTTGGCAGTTCTGCGGACACGTGGCTTCGCATGCAAATGAACTATGACCTCGCGTCAGTCCGCGCCCTCACCAAGTCAATCAAAGTGGCACGGCTTGTGGCGGCGTGAGCGACGGCTGGCTGATTATGGTTTGGTAAAAATGTGAAGCCGTCGTCTATTCAATAAAAAAGAGAAGCGTTCCCGATTCAATTTCCGCCGTGTTGTTTTTTGCAATAACAAGTTCCAGTAATGACTATTTTCGTGAGGTTGTCGGGGACAACAACCATGACATCACTTTAGTCGGACAGCGGTGCAACACGTGCTGTTATGACCGACCCTTGTGATATTGACTTAAGAAGCTGCTCAAAAACACGATTTTCACATGTAGCGCATCCTTCGAGGCCCGCAAGAGGGCGGGCACCTCAGGATGAGGGGGAGTGTGTGGAGAAAGCGGGAAGATGAGGTCAGCGCCGATCTCCCTCATGCTGAGGCGCGAGCCCTTGCGAGCCTCGAAGCACGCACTATAGATGAGCCTTGATCGCAGCAGCAATCGCCGCCAACTCTGCATGATCCGCCATCTTCCCCGTATGCGGTTTGATCCCCACGCCTTGCTTCATCGGCAGAATGTGAAAGTGCAGATGGAAGACGGTCTG
>JAYUVC010000056.1:0-4200 GCA_043754325.1 Hyphomicrobiales bacterium | reverse complement strand
GTCTGGAGAACCAACACGGCAAATCCCCGGAACAGATACTGCAAGAAGCGGCAGCCACTATCCCTATCGGCTCCGCCGGGCTGCTTTGCCTGCCCTATTGGACCGGCGCCATGACACCCTATTGGGATGGTCATGCGCGCGGGGCTTTCGTCGGTTTGTCTGGATTGCACGGCAAGGCACACATGTACCGCGCCATACTCGAAGGCATTGCACTGGAACAGAGATTGCTGGTGGAAGGCGTTGAATCTGCCACGGGCACACCGATAAAAGAAATACTCATGCTTGGCGGCGGTTCACGCAGCCCGTTGTGGTGCCAGATCATGGCCGATGTCCTTGGCCGTCCCGTCAAGCTGGTGCGTGAACAGGAGAGCACGGCACTTGGTGCCGGAATTCATGCGGCAGCGGCCGCCGGGATTCATGCAGACATACGCACAGCGGCCGATGCCATGACAGGCGTTGAAAAACAATTTGAGCCCGTTGTTGACGCGCACCAAAAATACTCCGGAATTTTTCAAGCCTATTGCAGTATTTATCCCAATCTCAAATCTACATTCCGCCTCACTGCGGAGTGTGCAACATGAAACGCCACGCAAATCATCCTGTCTCAAACGCACCATCGCGTCTGGACATTGAACAACTGCGGCTGATGACCAGGGCTGCGCGCCTGCACCACATGCAAGGTGCGAAGCAAACGGAGATCGCCGGCAAGATGGGTATCTCACAGGCTGGTGTTTCACGCCTTCTGCGCCTGGCCGAAGAACATGGCATTGTCCGTTCAGTTGTTGTTCCACCAGCAGGCATCTATCCCGGCCTTGAGGACGGGCTGATCAAAGCCTACGGTCTTGAAGAGGTTTTCGTCTTCGATATTGGTTCGAGCGAGGAAGGCATTGCCCAAACTCTTGGTGCAGCCGCCGCACGCTGCCTGACAGGCTTGTTTGAAGGTGGTCCGGTGCTTGGTTTCACCTCGTGGAGCACAACCTTGCGCGAAATGGCGCGGCTGATTGAGCCCCGTCAGCAAAGCGAAATTCAGAGTGTTGTCGAAATGTTGGGCGACCTTGGCTCTCCCATGTTGCAGCATGAGGCGGATGTGGCCACACTTCAAATGGCCAAGGCTTTCGAGGCTGAAGCCATTTTCCTGCGGGCGCCTGGTGTTATGCCCACGGCAGAGCTGTGCAACTTTGCGATGGCAGATGCCCATGTGCAACGCGCCCTTCGCCACCTTGATGAAGTTGATATTGCGTTTGTTGGTATTGGGCCCGCGGACTTCCACGGCCCGCTTACGGAAGGTGACAACTTCTTCAGCCGGGAACAATTGGCGGCGGTTCGAGCCGCGGGTGCGGTTGGGCAACTTCACCAGCGCTTTATCGATGCCATAGGTAACGAAGTCGAAACACCACTCAATGACCTCGTCATAGGCATGACACTGGATCAATTGCGCAATGCCGGCCGCCGGATCGCCGTTGCTGGCGGGGCTGCAAAACACCAGGCACTGGCTGCCGCCCTGACCGGTGAGTGGATTGACGTTTTGGTGACCGACGTCAACAGCGCCAACTATCTGCTGGCTGCAGCTGGCGCCTCTGAAGGCCATGTGAAAGGCACATCATGAAACAGCCAAACGACATATTGCTCGAAATGCAGCGCCGAATGCTGCGCATCCGGCTTTTCGATCAACGCGCTTCCAAGATGGTCAAACGCGGTGAGATTCCAGGCACGGTTCACACATCGATCGGTCAGGAAGCGCAAGTTGTGGGTTCCTGCATGGCGTTGGCCAAGGGTGACTACATGACCGGTAACCACCGCAGCCACGGCCACCCCATCGGCAAGGGTGCAGCACTCGGCCCCCTCATGGCGGAACTCGTTGGCAAGGCCGGTGGCGTGTGTGGCGGCAAGGGCGGCTCCATGCACCTGGCTGATTTCAAAGTCGGCAGCCTCGGAGAATCCGGCATTGTTGGCTCGTCAATACCGATTGCAACCGGCGCCGCCCTCTCTAGCAAAGTGCTGGGCAATGGCCGCGTGTCATTGGCTTTCTTCGGTGATGGCGCTGCCAACCAAGGTTGCCTCTATGAAGCGATGAACATGTCATCAGTCTGGAAACTGCCCATCATCTTTCTGTGCGAGAATAACCACTATGCCTTGTCAACACCTGCCCACACGGTCACCGCTGGTGTGGTCGCCAACCGGGCAGCAGGCTTCGACATGCCCGGTGTTCGTGTTGAAGACGGGCAAGACGTGCTTGCCGTCTATGATGTCGTGAAAGCTGCAACTGACCGGGCTCGTGCGGGTAACGGCCCCAGCCTTGTCGAGGTTATGACCTATCGTTTCAACGAACATTCTGAAGGTCTGCGGCTTGCCACCGACTATCGCAATGCAGCCGAAAGGGACTCTTGGCTGAAGCGCGATCCTGTCAAGCTCTTCCGGGCTTACTTGATGGATAAAGGTATTGCAGACGCAACAACTTTAGACTTTCTGGAAGCCGAAGTTGCAGCGGAAATCGACGCGGCAGTGCAGTTTGCGGACGACAGCGACTATCCTGATCCTTCCGTGGCCTTCAAGGACCTCTACACCGAACCGTTTGGAGTGACGCAATGACTGTCATGAGCTATCTCGGCGCCATCGGAGCCGCACAGCGCGAAGCGATGGAAGCGGACGCCCGTGTCATCATCATGGGAGAAGACGTCGAGGCCAATGTCTATGGCACCATGGGCGGCGGCAAATCCCGTGCCGACAAGGGCGACTTTTTGCAGATGTTCGGGGCGGCCCGCATCCGCAACACACCAATCTCGGAAGAAGTGATGGTCGGTGCCGCGGCTGGTGCTGCCATGACGGGCCTGCGCCCCATCGTCGATCTCTCCTATTCCAGCTTCCTCTATATGGCCATGGACCAGTTTGTGAACCAAGTGGCCAAGAACCGCTATATGTTCGGCGGCCAGGCCTCGATGCCCGTGGTGTTCCGCTCCGCCATGTTTTACGGGCTCAACACAGGTGCGCATCACTCTGACCGCCCCTACCCCATGTTCATGAATGTGCCTGGCCTCAAGATCATGGTGCCTTCAACGCCCACCGATGCCAAAGGCCTGTTGCGCACGGCCATCGACATGGATGATCCAGTTCTTTCATTCGAAGCCTGCTTGCTATGGGGATTGAAGGAAGACGTGGAGGACGGCGCGTTCCGCATTCCATTCGGCGTAGCGCGTACCGTTCGTGCCGGGACTGATGTAACGATCGTTGCCATCTCAACTGCTGTCCATGCTGCCATCCAGGCCGCACAGCAGCTGGAGGTCGAGGGAATATCCGTCGAGATCATTGATCCCCGTACTCTTGTTCCGCTTGACTCCGCTGCCATTCTCAATTCCGTGGCCCGAACTGGCCGCCTGGTGGTGGCTGATCCTGCTCACAAGACCTGCGGTGCGGCGGCCGAAATTTCAGCCATCGTGTCTGAAGAGGCCTTTGATTGCCTGAGGGCACCGATCATCCGCGTTACGACACCGGACACGCAAATTCCCTTCAGCCCTTCCATTGAAAAACCGCTCTACCCCAACGCCGTCACCATCGCCGACGCGGTGCGAAAGGTATTGGCGTCAAAATCACGGGTCATGCCGAACTAGGAAATAAATATATGCCACGCGTTAAGGTACTGCTGCCCCAATGGGGCATGGGCATGAGCGAAGGAACGCTCGTTAAATGGCTAAAAAACGTTGGTGACACTGTCACTGAAGATGAACCATTGGCCGAGATCGAAGCGGAAAAAACCACCGAGACAATAGAGTCTCCCGCTTCCGGCATAATCTCGGAAATCCTCGTCATGGAAGGCGGCACCGTTCCGGTGCGGACGCCCGTGGCCATCATCGAAAAAGCATAGAGCTGACAGGAACATTCAATGCCCTGGACCAATCCCCGTAAACTCATCGAAGACGCACGTACCGGCGGATATGCCATCGGTGCTTTCAACATGCACAATGTCGAAACCACCGAAGCCCTGGTGTGGGCCGCTGAACAGGCGCAAGCGCCCGTTTTCCTGCAGGTTGGCCGCGCCATCGTCCCGCACATGGGATTGCGCAAGGCTTTTGAGATGACCAGACGCGTGGCTGAAGACTCAAATGCTCAGTTTGTCATTCACCTCGACCATGGGCCGTGGGATGAATGTCTCGAGGCCATCAAATTGGGCTTCAATTCCATCATGTATGATGGCGCCCATCTTCC
>JAYUVC010000055.1:0-65671 GCA_043754325.1 Hyphomicrobiales bacterium | reverse complement strand
GAACGTCAAAAACTTCGCCGCCATCGTAAACCCGCCCCACGCGTCGATATTGGCGATTGGATCGGGAGAGCGCCGCCCCGTGGTGCGCGGCAATGAGATCAAGATTGAGCAGATGTTGACGATCACGCTGTCCACGGATCATCGCTGTATTGATGGTGCGCTGGGGGCAGAGTTTATCAATGCGATCAAGGGTTATCTGGAAGAGCCGGCATTGATGTTGGTTTAAGAGTATCCCATATTGGTTGCAGGGAAGGAAAATACCATGGCTGAACCAACTGATGCAGTGCTGCCAATTCTGCAGAAAATGCAGTCCGATATTGTTGCAGGATTTAAAAAAGTTGATGGCAGGTTTGCCGCTCTGGAAGCAAAGGTGAACGACCTTTCCGAACATGTGCTCGACATCAAGAGCGACATTTCTGAAATCCGCAAAGACAACCTCGTTCATCTTGGTTTGACTGCCAAACATCGTCTGGATTTTGAAGACCTTCGTGAAGATATGACAGATGTAAAACGTAGGCTGGAAATGCTTGAGGGGCGGCTGAAACCGTGATCAAAAAACTGGGACTTTTGCTTTGTTTGTTTGCCATGCCGTTCGCACCAGCAACCGCACAAGAGGGCGGTCGGCAAATACGGCTGGATGGCAATACGTGCAAAAACATAATGCCTGAATATATGCGGAAGAGAAACAACCCGCTTTATGCCAAGGCCATTGCTGCGCAAAAAATTGGACACGCCAATGACATGCAAAAGCAGCGCATTCGGGAAGTCGGGTTTCTGTACGACACCCTGAAGGCGGCCAAATGCAAAGTCTCGAAATGAAATGTTCAAAAATTACTCCGGCGAGATTGTTGTAATTATGCTTCTGGCTTGTATTTTTTGGACAAGTGTTTTCAACGGGAGCGTTCCCATACTTTTGGATGTTGTTTGGAATTGGATAAACAATAAATGAAATCCATCCTGGCATTCGGTGATTCCCTCACTTGGGGTTTTGAAGCTGGTACTTTCAGACGCCATGCTTTCGAAAACCGCTGGCCCAATGTGCTCGCTGCTGGCCTGAAAAACATCCGTGTCATCGAAGAAGGGATGAATGGGCGGACCACTGTATTCCCTGACCCCACTTGCGAGGCTGAACGCAATGGCGCGGTCGCACTCCCCATCGCACTTTGCACACATCAGCCGCTTGACCTTGTCATCATCATGCTCGGCACCAACGACATCAAATATGCCAACCGTTGCCGCGCCTTTGATGCGGCCATGGGGATGGAGCGCTTGATCAGGATTGTGAAGACGTTTGACTATGTGGGCGACTATACCGCACCACAAATCCTGATCATGTCCCCGCCGTGTCTGGTGCCGACGCGGGATGAATGGTTCATTGATTTGTGGGGCCATGCGCTGGAAGAGTCAAAACGCTTCGCCGTGCATTATGCGCGGGTGGCTACGGAGCAGAATGTGCATTTTTTTGATGCGGGAACAATTGCAGATGCTGACCCGACTGATGGCGGGCATCTGGATGCTGCGAGTACGAAGGCACTGGGCGAGGCTTTGGTGCCTGTGGTAAGGGGAATTTTAGGGATTTGAATTTTTCCCTCTCCCTTTACGGGAGAGGGTGGTGAGCGCAGCGAGCCGGGTGAGGGCTGTGCAAACCAATTGACATCCCTCTCCCGCTTCGCTGACGCTCAGCACCCTCTCCCGTAAAGGGAGAGGGGAAAGGAAAGATACGATTATGGCCGAAACCAACTACGACGTACTCATCATTGGCGCTGGCCCCGGCGGTTACGTCACGGCAATCCGTGCCGCGCAGCTGGGTTTCAAAGTCGCAATCATTGAGCGCGAACATCTGGGCGGCATCTGCCTTAACTGGGGTTGCATACCCACCAAGGCATTGCTGCGTTCGGCTGAAATCTATCACTACATGAAACACGCTGAAAACTACGGCCTGTCCGCAAAGGACATCAGCTTTGATGCGTCTAAAGTTGTGGCGCGTTCGCGCGGCGTGTCGGGCCGCCTCAACATGGGCGTCACGGGCTTGTTGAAAAAGAACAAGGTGCAAGTCATCTGGGGCGAGGCCAAGATCACCAAGCCCGGCGAAGTCGTGGTGGCTGATACCAAAAAGGTCATCGTGCAGCCGCAGGCGCCAATTCCGAAAGGCACATTGGGAGCAGGGACTTACACCGCCAAACACATCATCATCGCCACGGGTGCACGCCCCCGCGTGCTGCCGGGTCTCGAGCCTGATGGCAAACTGGTGTGGACTTATTTCGAAGCCATGGTTCCACCAAAGATGCCGAAGTCATTGCTGGTCGTCGGCTCCGGTGCCATCGGCATTGAGTTCGCGTCATTCTACAACGCCATGGGTGTTGAGGTGACGGTTGTGGAAATCATGGATCAGGTCATGCCGGTGGAAGACGCCGAGATCAGCAAGGTGGCGCAGAAGCAACTCGAAAAATACGGTATCAAATTCCGCCTCTCGACCAAGGTTGCAAAGCTGGATCGCAGCGCAGACTCGGTTACAGCCACGCTGGAAGCCGCTGGCAAATCCGAAACCATCACGGTGGACCGCGTTATCACCGCCGCAGGCGTTGTGGCCAATGTTGAAAACCTCGGCCTGGAATCTTTGGGCGTAAAGATGGAGAAGGGCTGCATCGTCAACGATGGTTATGGCCGCACCAACATTGCGGGCATCTATGCGATTGGCGACGTGGCAGGCCCACCGATGTTGGCGCACAAGGCCGAACATGAAGGCGTCATCTGCATCGAGAAGATCAAAGGCCTCGACGCTCACCCGATGAAAAAAGACCAGATCCCCGGCTGCACCTATTGCCACCCGCAGGTGGCCAGTGTGGGCTTGACCGAAGCCAAGGCCAAGGCCGCTGGTTACGAACTCAAGATCGGCCGCTTCCCCTTCCTCGCCAACGGGAAAGCCATTGCACTCGGCGAAGATCAAGGTCTGATCAAGACCATTTTCGACGCGAAAACTGGCCGACTCATTGGTGCGCACATGGTGGGAGCCGAAGTCACGGAACTGATCCAAGGCTTCGTCCTGGCCATGGGACTGGAAACCACGGAAGAGGAACTGATGCACACGGTGTTCCCACACCCGACACTGTCAGAAATGATGCACGAAAGCGTCCTTGATGCTTACGGTCGCGTCATCCATATGTAACGAATTGAATTCAGGAGACACATATGGACCAAATCATGCAATTGGGCGCTGTCGGCATCGGTGGCACGATCCTTATCGGCATTCTGGCGGGTTGGCTTGCTGAAAAGCTGACGGGGTCGGACCATGGCCTGATCATGAACCTGATTTTCGGCATCGCCGGATCATGGCTCGGATTTTTCGCGGCCAATGCAGCTGGCATAAATCTTGGTGAATTTTTTCAGGGCTGGTTCTGGGGCAATTTGCTTGTGTCTGCGGCAGGTGCGGTTATTCTGTGTTTCGTGCTCAAGCTTATTCGCGGCAAGACGCGCTGAACTTTAACAACGAGGGTATATCCTATGGAAAATACGGGTTGGATTATGACAATCATTCTGGGCGGCCTGGCCGGTTGGATTGCTGAAAAGGTGATGAAGTTCGATACAGGCCTCATCATGAATATTTTGCTGGGAATCGTTGGTGCCGTCGTTGGCAATTTCCTTCTCAGTCTTGTCGGCGTGGGCCTCGGTGGACTCGTCGGACAGCTCATTATCGCCGTGGTTGGAGCCTGCGTCCTGATCCTGATCTACCGCGCCGTGAAGGGTCGCGCTTGACCGGGTGACCACACTCATCGACATCGGCGGAGCCCGTCCGCGCCACCCTGAAAAGGCCCACAAGGCCGACACGCCGCTGCTGAAAAAGCCGGACTGGATCAGGGTGAAGGCGCCGGGCTCCGCCATTTATGCTGAAACGCAAAAGCTGGTGCGCGAGAAAAAACTCGTGACGGTTTGCGAAGAAGCGGGCTGCCCGAATATTGGCGAATGCTGGTCGAAGAAACACGCCACCTTCATGATCATGGGCGACACTTGCACCAGGGCTTGCGCCTTTTGCAATGTGAAGACTGGAAAGCCTAATGCGCTGGATCAGGGCGAACCCTTGCGCGTGGCTGAAGCCATTGCTGCCATGGGGCTGCATCATGCCGTTATCACTTCGGTGGATCGTGATGATCTTGATGATGGCGGAGCCCGGCATTTTGTCGAGATGTTGGGGCATTCCCGCCGTCTTGCACCGAACACCACACTCGAAATACTTACGCCGGATTTCCTCAAGAAAAACGGGGCTTTGGAGCGTGTGGTTGACGCAAAACCTGATGTGTTCAACCACAATCTGGAAACGGTTCCGGCGCTTTATTTGAAAATCCGGCCGGGTGCGCGCTACTTCCATTCGCTGCGCCTGTTGCAGCGGGTCAAGGAACTTGATCCGACAATCTTCACCAAGTCCGGCATCATGGTGGGCTTGGGTGAAACCCGGGAGCAGGTGATGCAGGTGATGGACGACATGCGCTCTGCCGATATTGATTTCATCACCATCGGGCAATACTTGCAGCCAACGCGCAAGCATGCGCCGATTGACCGCTTCGTAACGCCGGACGAGTTCAAGAATTATGAAACGATTGCCTATTCCAAGGGCTTCCTCATGGTGTCGTCGTCGCCGCTCACACGCTCGTCGCATCATGCGGGCGAAGATTTTGCGCGGCTGAAGGCGGCGCGGCACTAGTTTGTTGGCGGTCCATGCCCAGTTTTAAAACCACCCGCCGTGTCGCAGTGCCCGCCGATGTTTCATACGCCGTCGCTGCTGATGTATCGTCCTACAAAGACTTTCTGCCACTCGTCGAACGCTCGCTCGTTCGCGGCAAAATTACTGAAATTGCCGGCATAAAACCCTTCAGCGCCGAGGTAGCTGTCGGCTATGCCAAACTCAATCTGCGCGAAACATTTTACAGCCGCGTGGTCTGTGACGCCAACAAGCACACGGTCACCGCAACATCACAAGAGCCGCCCTTCAAACACATGACAGCAATCTGGACCATTCGCGACATCAACGGCCAGTCTGAAGTGTCAATATCAATCGACTACGCCATGCGCTCGCTGTTTTTGCAATTCGCCATTGCGGCTGCCATGGACACAGCCGTCAACAAAATCATGAACGCCTTTGAAGCGCGGGCAAAGTCCGTTCACAACGCATCAAAAACCAGCTGAAGAGCCTGCCGCGCGGCAGCTTCACGCACAGCCCGCCGCCCCAAGTCACCGAACCGCATTTCGATATGTTTCGTCGCGAATTTTGTCGCACAGGCAAAATGCACAAGCCCCACCGGTTTTTCAACACTGCCGCCTCCAGGCCCTGCAACGCCTGTTATGGCCACTGCAACATCAGCAGCGGAATGCAACAAAGCCCCTTCAGCCATGGCGCGCGCCACCGCTTCACTGACAGCGCCATGTTGAACAATCATTTCGGCAGGAACACCGAGCATGTCGGATTTCGCCGCGTTGGAATAAGTCACAAAGCCCCGGTCAAACACGTGAGACGATCCGGCAACATCAGTCACCGCCGCTGCAACCATTCCGCCCGTGCAGCTTTCGGCGGCGGCCATGGTCCAGCCCTTGGTCCTCAGTGCACGGATCAAATCTTCTGCCGTCACAACGGCAACCGAACTGTGGCAATGGCGGAGGCTGACATGCCTTCCCTGCGGCCAATCGCCCCCATCTTTTCAGTTGTGGTGGCCTTGATGCCAATGCGATCCACGGCGATGCCCAACATTGCACTGAGGGCGTTTTTCATGGCCGCTAAATGCGGTCCCACGCGCGGCGCTTCCGCCAGAATTGTTATGTCCACATTGGATAACACACCACCGCGTGCGCCAAGCAATTCCATGGCTTTCGCCACAAAGATGGAGGAGGGCGCACCTTTCCATTGTTTGTCCGTAGGTGGAAAATGTTGGCCAATGTCCGCTTCGCCAATGGAGCCCATAATCGCGTCAGTCAACGCATGCAAGGCCACGTCAGCATCCGAATGGCCTTTCAGTTTATGCGTGTGCGGAATTTTGACGCCACACAATGTGACCGCATTGCCCTTCTCAAAGACGTGAAAGTCAATGCCCTGACCCATGCGCACATCTGGCAAATCGGCAAAGCGGTGGGTAGAATGCTCGCGACCCGCTTCCAGAATATCATGACTGGTTGTCAATTTGCGATTCTTCTGTTCACCCGCAACAATCTGCACCCGCATACCAGCATATTCGGCAACGGCTGCATCATCCGTAAACGTCGTCCTGCCATCGGCCAGAGCTTTCCGATGCGCCCCAAGAATTTTGGCATACTGAAATCCTTGTGGTGTTTGCACAAACCAGAGCGATGCACGATCCACCGTGCGCTCAATCAATCCACTCGGCGCATATTTCATCGTGTCAGCAACCGGCAATCCGGGAATCACCGCCACGGCATGGTCCAGCTCGTTGATGACGTTGCTGATCAGGTCCGGCGATAGAAACGGCCGTGCCGCGTCATGAATCAGCACTTTGACTGGATCCAACATGGCACAGGCTTCCAGCCCCTCGCGGCTCGAATCCTGCCGCGAGCCGCCACCAATGACGGGAACCAATAGATGCTGCAAACCCTCGGTAGCTGATGCAAACAACGCTTCATGGCCATGACCGATGACCGTTTGCACCCGTGTAATCATGGGGTGATTGAGGAAAGCCTCAAGCGTCCAGCGGATCACCGGCTTGCCCCCAACCAGCTGATATTGCTTGGGCAAGCCGCCGCCTGCACGCAAACCGCTCCCCCCCGCAACAATGATCGCGACAACCGACATAAACAACGCATAACCTAAGCAATGCCTGTTGAGAATGCCGCAGATGCACAAAATCGGTTGACGGCACTGCAGCATGCGCTAGATTTGCACAAATCTTAGACGTCAATAGGTACTGCATAATAAATGGGCATTCGAATCGGCAATATTGAATTGCGAAACAATGTGCTGCTGGCACCCATGTCGGGAGTGACGGATGCAGCCTTCCGCAAAATCGCCCACGCCTGTGGGGCTGGACTGGTCGTCTCCGAAATGGTGGCCAGCGAAGAACTGGCCCGTGCGCGTCCCGATATGGTGCGGCGTACGTTTGGCGGCGAAGGGCTTTCGCCTTTTGTGATCCAGCTCGCAGGCCGCGAAGCCAAGTGGATGACTGAAGGTGCCAAGCTGGCGCAAGACATTGGCGCAGATATCATCGACATCAACATGGGTTGCCCGGCCCGGCAAGTGACGGGTGGATTATCGGGCTCTGCCTTGATGCGCGACCCCGATCATGCGCTTGGGCTGATTGAGGCGACGGTTACAGCGTCAAAGGTTCCAGTGACCCTCAAAATGCGTCTGGGCTGGGACCACGGCCAACTCAACGCCGCACACATCGCCAAACGCGCCCAAGATGCTGGCATAAAGATGATCACCATTCACGGTCGCACCCGTTGCCAGTTCTACACCGGCAAGGCCGACTGGAATGCAATCCGGTCTGTGCGCGATGCGATAACGATTCCCTTGGTGGCAAACGGCGACGGCAATACCGCTGAGGACGCCAAGACCATGTTGGAGGCGTCTGGCGCTGACGCGGTAATGCTGGGTCGCGCTGCCTATGGCAGGCCGTGGTGGTTGGGTGCCGTTGCCGAGGCGATGCAGCCGGGAAGCGGAAAGCCGGCCCCCACTCTTCAGGAAGAGCGCGACATCGCATTGTGGCACCAGCAGGAAACCTTGTCGCTCTATGGCACATCGCTTGGCAACAAAACTTTCCGCAAACATTTGGGCTGGCTTCTCACGCGGCTGCACGAAAGGGCCTTGTTGCCGCTCGAACGCTTGCAAAGCCTGCGGGCGCAACTGCTGTCCAATGCCGACAACACCATGATTACCGAAGGCATCAAGCAGGTCTTTGCCACCCTTGACCCACCCGCAGAATGGATGGCCGTAGCATGAGTGAAATGCGCCCTGTCACCACTCCGCCCGCCGCGCAAATGGTGCTCGACGCCATGCCCAATCCACTGCTGGTATTGGATGCCGGCAACTACATCTGCATGGTCAACACCGCCGCTGAAGACTTCTTTCAATCCGGTGCCAGTGTGCTGCGGCGCTACAACATCAACGACATCGTGCCGTTTTCAAGCCCGGTTTTGCAATCTGTCAAACAAGTGCGGGACGCCTCAACTGTCGTCAATGAATATGGCGTCGGCGTTGGCACGCCACGCCTGGGCGGGGAACGTATCGTCGACCTGCAAACAGCACCCTTGGGCGACGACGGCCAATTCGTCATGTTGATGCTGCAACGCCGCTCTATGGCGCACAAATTGGGCCATCAACTCACCCATCAAGGCGCAGCGCGTTCCGTCTCCGGCATGGCCTCCATGCTGGCGCATGAAATCAAGAACCCCCTCGCAGGCATTCGTGGAGCGGCACAATTGCTGGAACCCACTTTGTCCGACAGCGACCGTGCATTGGCCCGCCTGATCTGCGATGAAACCGAACGCATCCGCAAACTCGTTGATCAAATGGAAGTTTTTTCCGACGAACGTCCACTGGACCGCAAGCCTGTGAATATTCATGTCGTGTTGGACCGTGTAAAGAAACTCATTCTCGCCGAATCTGGCAACTATCTTTCAATCCGGGAAGAATACGACCCGTCATTGCCACCCGTGTTCGGCAATCCTGACCAACTGGTGCAAGTTTATTTGAATCTTGCGAAGAACGCCGCGGAAATTCTACATGAATCAGGAGACGGTGGAGAAATCCTGTTCACCACAGCATTCCGACCCGGTATGAAACTGCAAGTCGCTGGCACCCAGGAACGCGTATCGCTTCCGCTCGAAATTTGCATCCACGACAATGGCAAGGGTGTTCCTGAAGACTTGGCCCCGCACATTTTCGAGCCCTTCGTCACCAGCAAGCCGCAGGGACGTGGGCTTGGGTTAGCCCTGGTTGCGAAAGTGGTGCGTGACCATGGTGGCACGGTTGAGTGTCAACCCCGGAAACGCGGCACTACATTCCGCACACTGCTCCCCATGATTGATTTGGGATCCAATCCCGCTGCAGGAGAATTCAACCCATGAGCGCCCGTACCGTTCTGATTGCGGATGATGACAGCACCATCCGCACCGTATTGTCCCAAGCCCTCAACCGCGCCGGATTTGCCGTGCGATCCACCGGAACCGCAGGTGCGCTGTGGCGCTGGGTCAGCGATGGTGAAGGTGATGTGGTAGTGACTGACGTCATCTTGCCCGACGAAAATGTCTTCGACGTGTTGCCCCGCATTCGCAAACTCCGCCCCATGCTGCCAGTGATCGTCATGAGCGCACAAAACACCATCATGACGGCAATCCGCGCCAATGAACTGGGTGCCTATGATTATCTGCCAAAGCCGTTCGATTTGAATGCGCTTGTGCAGACGGTCACGCGGGCTTTGGAAAAGGCTTCCAAACCGCAGCGCCCGAAATCAGAAGAGCAGGGCGAAGTCTTGCCGATCATTGGCCGTTCCGCCGCCATGCAGGACATCTACCGCTTGATAGCACGCCTCACGCAAACTGATCTTACCATTACCATTGTCGGTGAAAGTGGTACCGGAAAGGAACTGGTGGCGAAAGCGCTGCATGATTTCAGCCGCCGCAAGAAAGGCCCTTTCGTCGCCATAAACATGGCAGCCATTCCGCGTGACCTGATCGAGTCAGAATTGTTCGGCCACGAGAAAGGCTCCTTCACCGGAGCGTCCGGGCGCATGGCCGGGCGCTTTGAACAGGCTGAAGGCGGAACCTTGTTCCTTGACGAAATCGGCGACATGCCATTGGAAGCGCAAACCCGTTTGCTGCGCGTATTGCAGCAGGGCGAGTACACAACAGTTGGCGGTTCAACGCCGATCAAGACCAACGTCCGCATCATCTGCGCCACGCATCGCGATTTGCGCCAGCTGATCACGCAAGGCTTGTTCCGCGAGGACCTGTTCTTCCGCCTGAACGTGGTGCCATTGCGCTTGCCGCCTTTGCGCGAACGCACAGAAGACGTGCCGGACCTGGCCCGGCATTTCCTCGACCGCGCCATCAAGGACGGTCTTCCCCGCAAAGAACTGTCATCGGAAGCCATTCGGGCATTGCAAAATTATCGCTGGCCCGGAAATGTACGCGAACTCGAAAACCTGATCAAACGCCTGCTGGCCATGGAAATTGAAGACGTCATTCCAGCCTCGGCAGTGGAACGGGAATTGACAGAAATGCCATCGGCCTTTGCACCGCGTGCCCTCAGCAATGTCTCAAACAATCTGGCCGAGGCCGTCGAAAACCACATGTCGAGCTATTTTGCAGGTTTCGGCAACCAGTTGCCGCCCCCCGGATTATATGAGCGGATACTGGCTGAAATCGAGCCGCCATTGTTGCGTGCGGCGCTCACTGCAACCCACGGCAACCAGCTGAAAGCCGCAGACCTGTTGGGCATCAACCGCAACACGCTCCGCAGCAAATTGAAAGAGCGAAAAATCCTGCCCATGCGAGGCTTTGCATAACCCATTGGTGTCGCAAATTTGCCACATTACTGTTGAATTCCGGCAACACATCATGTGAGGGTGAACCTCCGTCATGACCGGAGTAAAAATGCTCAAAACGAGCGACCTGCATATGCCACAGTTTTTCAAGGGCGCTTCAGCCTGGGCGGCCTTGGGATTGGTTGTGCTCAGCACAATCGTCGCGATTTTTACGTTTCTCGTGCAGACGGGTCTGACGCCAATCATACCGTCAGAAGGTATTATTTCGCTTTTGATGGTGTCCAACATTGCGCTCGTCATCCTGATGGCGATATTGGTGGTATTCCAGCTTTTTCAGCTTTTTTGGGCGCGCAACCGGGGAGTGCCGGGAGCAGGGCTTCACATTCGATTGATTTCGCTGTTCAGCTTGATTGCAGTTGTGCCTACATTGCTGGTGGCAATGTTTGCTTTTGTATCGCTGAACCGGGGGCTCGACTCATGGTTTTCCGACCGCACACAAAATATTGTCAACACTGCTTCCACCGTGGCGGAAGCCTATTTGCAAAACGCTGCGGAAGCCACTCGCAACGATGTTGCAAGTATTGCCACCGATCTGAACCAGCAATTCAAACTTTACACCGATGATCGCAAAGCCTTTGTAAACCGTGTGGCCCGCCATGCATTGTTGAGAAATTTGGCGGCGGCGTTTGTGTTCGACTCGTCAAACAAACGCATTGAAGCCAATATCACGGCCAACGAACGCCTGAAGTTTGTGGTACCGGATGACAAGGATATGGCCGAGGCCGACAAGGGCGAACTGGTTCTCATCCAACCGTCACCCGGAGGAAATATTGTCCGTGCACTGATCAAATTGCAGGGTTACCCCTCCCACTATCTGTATGTTTACCGCGTATTGTCACCTGTCGTCATTGACCAACTCGTGAAAACGCGGGACGCGAAGGCGGAATATGATGACATGTTGCGTCAACGTCTGGGCTTCCAGCTGAATTTCGGTCTCATGTATGCAATGTTGTCGCTGGTGTTTCTGCTGGCAGCAACCTGGCTTGGCATGCGCTTTTCCGAACGGCTGGTCGAACCGCTGGTGCGCCTGCTGAGTGCAGCCCGTCGCGTGGCGCAAGGTGATTTTAACGCGAAGGTTACCACTGTTGACGGTCCCGGTGATCTCATCAATCTCTCGCAGACGTTCAACATGATGACCGACCAGGTACGTCTGCACCAAAACGAACTCGTAAAAACCAACCAGCAATTGGACGAGCGTCGACGCTTTACCGAAGCCATGTTAGCCGGTGTCAGCGCCGGTGTGATTGGATTGGAGCCCGACAACAGCATTTCCCTGCTGAACCGTTCGGCCTTGAGTTTGTTGGGTCTTAAAGAAAGCAACGTTCTGGGAAAGCCCCTTGCTGATGTATTGCCGGAATTTGAGGCGCTGATGCTGCAAGCGCAATCGCGGCCGTCCGGTCAGGCTGAAGGCCAGGTTGAACGCAGCATTGCGGGCAGGGACATTAGCCTGTTTGTGAGAATCACAACTGAAGCTTCGAACGATTCTTCACATGGCTATGTTCTGACCTTTGACGATATTACCAACCTGGTCACAGCGCAGCGGAACTCGGCCTGGGCCGACATTGCCCGCCGCATCGCCCATGAAATCAAAAATCCGCTGACGCCAATCCAGCTGTCAGCAGAACGGCTCAAGCGCAAATATCTCAAGGAAATCACCACCGACAAACATGTGTTTGAACAGTGCACCGACACCATCATTCGCCAGGTTGGCGACATTGGCCGTATCGTCGATGAGTTTTCGTCTTTTGCACGCATGCCAACAGCCGTGCCAGAACCAAACTCGTTGAACGATGTCGTGAGTGACGCGACTGTGCTGCAACGGGTGTCCTCGTCTGACATCGAAATTGTGCTGACACTTGATCCGGATATTCCGCGCTTTGCCTTCGACCGGCGACTGGTCACCCAAGCCATCACCAATCTGGTGAAAAACGCCCGTGAGTCAGTTGAAACCCGGCTGGCGGCTGATCCTGCCCACGCAGGCATTATCAACGTGGAAACCGGAATGGCTGATGGCGCACCCTATTTGCGTGTCGAAGACAACGGCATCGGCCTGCCGCAGGAAAACCGCCACCGTCTCGCCGAACCTTATATGACAACACGCGAAAAAGGCACAGGCCTTGGCCTTGCCATTGTCAAACGCATCATGGAAGAACATGGCGGCAGGCTGGATTTGACTGACGCTGACAAAGGGCAGGGCGCTGCCGTGACATTGTATTTCTCTCCCTTCACACGTGCTGACCAAAAGGAGGCCTGAAGCCATGGCCGCTGATATCCTGATTGTTGACGACGAAGCCGATATTCGCGAACTCATATCCGGCATATTGCAAGACGAGGGCTTTGAAACGCGCCTCGCGCATAATTCCGATGCGGCACTGTCCGAGTTGAGCCAAAGGCGGCCATCGTTGGTGGTGTTGGACATATGGTTGCAAGGTTCAAAGCTGGATGGTTTGGACCTGCTGGTTGAAATCAAGAACCGCATGCCGGATGTTCCTGTCGTCATCATCTCGGGCCATGGCAACATCGAAACCGCAGTGTCAGCCATCCGCCGTGGTGCCTATGATTACATCGAGAAGCCCTTCAACGCTGATCGCTTGTTGCTGGTGTTGGGCCGTGCGCTGGAAACCACACGGCTGAAACGGGAAAACGACGAACTGAAGGGCCGTTCTGGTCTGCACCCTGAACTGGTTGGAAACTCGCTTCCGCTGCGGAATTTGCGCGCACTGCTGAAGAAAATCGCACCTTCCAACAGCCGGGTATTGGTGTCAGGCCCCATGGGGTCCGGCAAGGAACTTGTGGCAAGGGCGATCCACGCATTGTCCACACGGGCCAATGGTCCCTTTGTGACCTTGGCTGCGGCGACAATGGAACCTGAACACCTTGAAGAAAATCTGTTCGGCGTTGACAATGGACCAGATGCAGCGCCCCGCATTGGTGCACTGGAAGAGGCCCATGGTGGCACGCTTTATCTTGACGAAATTGCCGACATGCCGCTTGAAACCCAAGGCAAGGTCTTGCGGGTTTTGCTGGAGCAAACCTTTCAACGCGTCGGCGCGCCTAAGAAAACCAAAGTCGATGTCCGCATCATTTCATCATCTGCCCGCGACCTGCAGGGCATGATTGCAAACCAGTCATTTCGCGAAGACCTTTATCATCGGTTGAGCGTGGTGCCGGTGACAGTGCCAGGCCTGGCTGAACGACGCGACGACATTCCAGACCTCATTGAGTATTTCGCAAAAACCTATTCCTCGGCGTCCGGTCAGGCCAACAGGCGTTTTGCCGGTGACGCTTTGGCCATCCTGCAAACCCGCAAATGGACCGGCAATGTGCGCGAGCTTCGCAACATCGTGGAACGCATCATGATTCTCGCAAGTGGCGAGCCGGGCGATGAGATCACGGCCGCACTCGTGCCGCAGGAACAGGTTTCAGCTGCAACAACAAATGGATTTGGTGGTGAACATTTGCTCGCACTGCCCCTGCGTGATGCCCGCGAAGCCTTTGAGCGGGATTATATCGCAGCCCAATTGTCGCGTTTTGGTGGAAATATCTCACGCGCGTCACAATTCATCGGCATGGAACGTTCAGCCTTGCATCGGAAAATAAAATCGCTGGGCCTTCATGCAAAAGACGATGCCAAAGATGAAGCGTGAATAAAAGCGACAAGGGCTTGCACGAAAGCGCAACCTGAACGAATATGCACCCACGGGGCAAGAACAAGAAGGACCAGGTCAACACCATGGCACAAGAAAAACCGCAGAATCTTCAGGACACATTCCTGAACCACGTGCGCAAAACCAAACTCCCCGTCACCGTGTTTCTGGTGAACGGCGTGAAACTTCAGGGAATTATCACCTGGTTTGACAATTTCTGCCTGCTGTTGCGGCGTGACGGCGTCTCGCAACTCGTGTACAAGCACGCCATTTCAACCATTATGCCAGGCGGGCCCATCAGCCTGTTTGACGATGAAAGTACCAACACTTGAGTGAACAAGACCGCGAGCGGCTGCCGTCGCTCGACAAGCGTCGCAAGACATCGAAAGCCACATTCCAGGGCGAAGCCGAAGGCCATTCTGGTTCTGACGAATCACGTGCCATCGTCATTCATGTTGAACCGAAGGGCAGGGGCACCTCAGCGGCGTCTGACCGGCTGCCGGAAAGTCGTCTTGCCGAGGCAATTGCGCTTACACAGGCGATTGGCCTCAAGGTTGAACACAGCATCATTGCACCGCTGGCTCTGCCACGTCCTGCCACATTGATCGGCTCTGGCAAGGTTGAAGAAATCGGCGCTCTGGTGAAGGAGTATGAATGCGGCCTCGTCATCGTCAATGCCCAGCTCTCGCCCATCCAGCAGCGCAATCTGGAGCGGGCATGGGGTGCCAAGGTGCTTGACCGCACAGGCCTCATTCTTGAAATATTTGGTGAACGCGCCTCCACCAAAGAGGGTGCCCTGCAAGTCGAACTGGCGCATCTGCAATACCAAAAAAGCCGACTCGTGCGCTCATGGACCCACTTGGAACGTCAACGCGGCGGCTTCGGCTTCCTTGGTGGCCCCGGTGAAAGTCAGATTGAAGCCGACCGTCGCCTGATCCAGGAACGCATCGCCAAAATTGAACGCCAGCTGGAGGACGTGGTGAAAACCCGCGCACTGCATAGGAAGGGCAGGTCACGCGTTCCTTATCCGATTGTTGCCTTGGTGGGCTACACCAACGCCGGCAAATCCACGCTGTTCAACAAACTGACCAACGCCAATGTACTGGCCAAGGATTTGCTGTTCGCAACACTTGATCCCACCATGCGGACAATTTCCTTGCCGCATGGCCGCAAGATCATTATGTCGGACACGGTAGGATTTATCTCAGACCTGCCAACCTCCCTGATCACCGCCTTCCGCGCCACACTCGAAGAGGTGTTGGAAGCCGATGTGATTCTGCACGTCCGCGATATGAATCATGTTGAAAGTGACGCACAGGCCAAGGACGTGTTGCAGGTGCTGGATCACCTGGGGTTGGGTGCAGGCAAGCGCGAGCATTTGATTGAAGTCTGGAACAAGGCGGACTTGCTGGACCCGCTCGACAGAACCTCACTGGAAGCAGCAGCATCACGCCGCGAAGATTGCGTGCTGGTGTCATCGGTCACGGGATTTGGCATCGAACATCTGCTGTCCAAACTGGAGGCCCGCTTCGGCGGCACCGCAGACCAGTATGAAGTGACGCTGCAACCCGAAGACGGCAAGGGCCTCGCCTGGTTTCATGAGCGTGCCGAAGTGTTGGCGCGGCGCGACATGAAAAGCGGAAATGTAAAACTTCGCCTGCGCATGAATGAAGACCGTGCCGGTCAGGCCAAGAGTGCCTATGGCAAGGCGTTGAAGAAGATCAAGGGGTAGGGGTGATTGTGACCACCAATCCTTCGAGGCTCGCAAGGGCTCGCTCCTCAGGATGAGGGAAATCCCTCACCCTGAGGTGCCCGCCCTCTTGCGGGCCTCGAAGGGCTGCTCGACTATCACCTACAAACCCCGCAACTTCGCCGCGTCCCACAAGGCATCCATCGCCGCCAAATCTGACTCCGCAGGCAGCTTCCCGGCGTCACTCAAACGATCCTCAATAAACTGAAACCGCCGCTCGAACTTGGCATTCGCTCCGCGCAAGGCGGCCTCTGGATCAATGCCATAGTGCCGCGCCAGATTGGCCAGTACGAACAGCAGATCACCCAGTTCCTCGGCCCGCTTGTGCTCAGGCGCTTCTTTCAACTCGCCAATTTCCTCCGCCAGCTTGTCGTAGACATGATCAACATGTGGCCAGTCAAAGCCAACCTTGGCGGCCTTGGCTTGCAGTTTCAGCGCACGGGTCAAACCGGGCAGGGCCAGAGGCACACCATCCAGAACCCGCTTCGGCAACTCGCCCTTGCCCGCACGCTCTTTCGCCTTGTTGGCCTCCCAAAAGCCCTTGGACACACCAGCCGAGCGCGCCTTGTCGTCGCCAAACACATGGGGGTGCCGGTTGATCATCTTGCGGTTCACGCCTTCGATCACATCCTCAAGCGTGAACGACCCTTCCTCGGCGGCCAGCTGCGCGTGGTAGACCGGCTGCAACAGCAAGTCGCCCAGCTCTTCGCAAAGATGCTTGCGGTCACCAGACTGGATGGCATCAGCCACCTCATAGGCTTCCTCAATGGTGTATGGCGCTATGGTCTCGAAAGATTGTTCCAAGTCCCACGGGCAGCCCGTAACAGGCGTGCGCAGGGCAGACATGATTGCCTTGAGCGTATCAAGACTGCGTAAATCACGATTTTCCATATCCGTCCTTCATTCGCATAATATATATTATGGAATATTTATCCTGCCGCTAAATGAATTACTTTGGCAGCGCCTGCTTTGGAAAAGACCGTGGCTTGCAGCTTGCAATCTTGTTGTACTGCGCATCATACTGCAGATCCACACAGTCAAACCAATACGGCGTCTGCGCAGCCCAGGTCGTCGCGCCAAACTTTGCCTTCAACAACTCCTGCGCGGGCTTCGAATACGCCTTCACAGAACCGTGCCAGCGACAGCCATAGCGCGTGGCACGCACAGCCAGTGCCAAGGCTTCCGGCGCACCATCGTCACCCTTGGACGCCTTGGCCCAGCGGATGGCGGACTTTGATAACAGCTGCGGCGCTGGCGGCGCCTTGGCCAGATTTGCGACTTCCTTCCAGTTGACCGCCCGGATCATCGGGTGTTGCTTCAACACCGTTTCACGCGCTGCATCAACTTGGGCTATCGCTCCGGCATCAAGCAGCGGCGCCAGAACCTTGCTGTCATAGTCCTTGACATTGGCCATGCCAGATCTCGCGTCGAAGTCACTGCGCAAAGCGCCCAACTGGCGGTCTGGTTCCAAGGGGCACCACCAATTCTTGTCATTGGGGTCATATTCATCCAGTGCATCAAAAACCTCGCGCTTGCTTTCAAGCGGCTCAGAATAGTCCGGCGAATTTACCAGAACGCCAAAACGCGGGTTCCGCAATATGGTTAACAGCAACACGCGGTCAGAACTCAATGTCGGATAGTCTTTCGCCACAGCATCACGCGCTGCCAGCAATTCCGGATTTGCCGCGAACATGTCAGCTGTTGTTTTGTCGCTGTTCTTGGCACCCGTTGCATAGTTTCGCACCCACGCCGCACGCTTCAGCAAGGCACGTTGTTCCACTGAGAAAACCGAATTGTCGCCCAACGCGCGCAATTTTGCAGCGGGTAAAAAATTCAAAACCTTTGGCGACAGTTTTTCACTCAGCAATGATACTGCGTTGGTCCACTGCGTTTCATCTTCCGCAACCCACAACATGAACTGGCCAAAAAATTCACGCTGATAATTCTGATCTGGCGTGTTGAAACTGGCAAGGAACGCATCGGTCAAAACTGTGTTCCACAAGCGACGCCCCTCCCCCACATCGCCGCTGGCCAGAACATGCTCAGTCAGTTTCGGTAGAATCGTCTCACGTAAACTTTTCGAGCCGTCGATTTTCAACTTGGGGATATTGGTGTAAATCTCATCGTAGCGCTTGGCCATCGCAGACACACGAACGGCTTGCAGGGCGAGCAGGGTAACTGCGGCCGTATCCGGAGCCTCACCGCAAGACGCCGTTGCTTTGGCCGAAGCATCAATCGCTTGTGCCCAGAGGGCAGCGCGGCTGGCATCATCAGTTTGGGCCTTTAAACTCTCAAGCGTGCGCTTTGGCAAATCCGGCAACGGTGCCGATTGCAGGGCCATGGCCCGGTCCACATAGGACGTGGACCATGCCTGCCATGTGTCGCCAACCAAAGCCCAAGGTGCCTGGGTGTAAGGTTGATTGACGCTTTGTGCTGCCATCATCCACAATACCATCGGGTGCTTGCGGGCCGCATCGGAAAGTGCCTTCGACAATGTCGCGTCTGCGGGCAACGTGTTGGTCACCCACCAGTCATCACGCTTGCGGGTCACACCGGCATAGCCAATATCGTAAAGCGCTTTCACGTATTCTGATTTCGTTCTGTCGTTGGCTGTGACCTTTGCCAACGGTTGGTTCAACGTTGAAACAGTCGCATCAATCAATTCGGTCCAGCCCTGCGGCGTGTCTTCAATGTTGGAAATATAGCCCAAAAGTTCCCGCGTGATTTCATGCACTGATGTCAATGAAGCATCAGCCAATATGGCTTTGGTCTCAGTCCGGGCTTCCGCAACATTTTTGGCGTTGGCCAGAATATTGGCGATGTTGTACCGCGCTGTGGCTTTGTGTGGTGATGTAGAAGCTGCGATGGTCTTGAATTCGGGAATGGCCAATTGCGGGTTGCTGTAAAACAGGATGGATGCCTTTTGATAAGCCCGGTCCTGTTTCAGCAATTCCAGCTGATCCGGCTTCAAACTGGCGGGCGGCGCATCATCTGCCAACACAGCACCTGCTTCGCCTGCACAGGCCCGCAGCACTTGCGCCTGTCCTTTCAGCCACTGGCTGACATAATCACTGCTGCGCCCGAATGTCGTGATACGCGACTGCAAGACGTCGAGTGGATAGCCAATCCGGCAGTTGTAACCAGGATTGGCCAAGGCTTCGTTTCCGGGTGCTGTGGTGCCGACAACGCGCCGCCATTCGTCAACCCTGTTGTAATTGTCTGCGGCATAACTGCTGCCATCCAACTGGGGATCGCCCAAGCCCGTCAGTTTCCGCCATGCCGGCGCATCAAAGGGTGCCGTTGCGTAAGCATCTATGGCAGCATTCAGCTTTTCCGGCGTACATGCAGTTTGTGCAAAACCGGGACTGACAAACATGGACGTGGCAACAAGTGACAAACACAAACGGCGTTTCAGCATCTCAAACTCCAAATTCAAATGTCAATGGTCATGCCATCAAAGCCAGGTTCGATGTGGCCCGGAAGTTCGCGCCTGAGTGTGTCATAATCGAGATCAAGATGCATGTTGGTGAGTACCGCGCGTTTTGGTTTCAAGCGGTCAATCCACTGCAATGTTTCCGCTAAACTGAAATGCGTCGGATGTGGTTTTGGGCGCAAGGCGTCAACAATCCAGACATCCAGATTTTGCAAGGCGCCAAGGCTGCTGTCAGAAATATCACTGACGTCAGGCGTATAGGCCATATCGCCCACGCGAAATCCCAAAGCACGAATATTGCCATGCTGCACTTCGAACGGCCGTGCCGAAATCACGCCACCTGCCCCGTCGCAGTCCAAATTCTGTCCGGGCACAATGTTTTTCAAATCAAGAATGGGTGGATAGTCGCTGCCCGGTGCCTGCGTCACGCAATAGGCAAAGCGTGTCATCAACATGCCTCCCGTCGCGCTGTCGGCCCAAACCGGAATGCGTTTTTTCTGGTTGAGAAAATAGCCACGCAACTCATCAATGCCGTGGGTGTGGTCGGCATGTTCATGTGTGTACCAGACGCCGTCAATGTGTTTGACATCAGCCGACAACATTTGCTCGCGCATGTCAGGCGAGGTATCAATAAGGATGTTGGTGCTATCGGCACCCTGCCCTTGCTGGAGCAAGATGGAACAGCGACGGCGGCGGTTTTTCGGATTTCTGGGATCGCACACACCCCAGTCACCACCCACACGGGGAACCCCACCCGATGAGCCGCAGCCCAGTATGGTGGCCCGCAAACTCACGCAGCAACCTTGTAGGCGGCAGGCATATTCACCTTGTCAAACAGCCGGAAGAAATTCGCTGATGTGGCCGCTGCCATATGATCACGCGACACGCCGCGTGCTTGCGCCAGAGCTTCAAGCGTCTTTGCAACAAAAGCCGGTTCATTGCTTTTGCCGCGAAACGGCACAGGTGCGAGATAAGGCGCATCGGTTTCCACAAGAATGCGATTCTCCGGCAAGGCCCGTGCAGCATCGCGCAAGTTCTCGGCGGTCTTGTAAGTGAGGATGCCGGAGAACGACACATAAAGCCCCAACGCCACGCCGCGTTCCGCCAACGATTGCTGACTGGTGAAGCAGTGCAGCACCGCTTTGAACGCACCCCTAGCCATCTCTTCTTCTAGCACCCGCGCCGTATCATTCTCAGCTTCGCGCGTATGAATGACCAGCGGCAATCCGCTTTCCCTCGCCGCTGCAATGTGGTTGCGAAAGCCTGTCATCTGCGCGTCGCGCGGGCTCTTGTCATAATGGTAATCGAGTCCCGCTTCGCCCAAGCCCACGACCTTTGGATGTTGCGCAAGCTTCACCAATTCAGCAACGGTAACGTCCAGTTCCTCATGTGCATTGTGCGGATGCGTGCCCACAGTGCAAAACACGTTGTCATGCGCCTCAGCGATGCCAATGATTTTTTCGGCATTGCGCACCCGTGATGAAATTGACAACACCAGTCCGACCCCGGCGTCCTCCGCCCGCTTCAAAACATCGGGCAGGTTGTCGTACAATCCCTCATAGTCGAGGTGGCAATGGCTATCGACAATCAGGCTCATGCGGGTTTGGCTTCTTCTTCGACAAAACGTGGAAAAATTGCCTGAGGTGCTGGCAATGCCACACCGGATGTCAGTCTCTCACCAAAATCGGTAAAACTCCGCGCATCCTCAGGCACCGCCAAAAGGTCCAGCAGCTTTGCAGCCGATCCCGGCACATAGGGCTGGATCAAAATCCCAACCATGCGCAACACTTCTGCCGTCGTCCACAACACCGTTTCCATCCGCGCCGGATCGGTCTTTTTCAGCGCCCAAGGCTCCTGCCCGGCAAAGTACCGATTGGCATCGGCCACCACGCGCCAGATCGCGTCCATGGCCTTGCTGATGGCATAATCGGCATGCTGCTTGCGGCACTCAGCCAACAACGCATCAGCCGCATTCAGCATCTCAAGATCAGCAGCCAAAAGCGTGCCTTTTGCAGGGACGACTGCGCCACAGTTCTTGTTGACCATCGACAATGACCGCTGCGCCAGATTGCCGAGATCGTTGGCCAGTTCCGCATTCATGCGTGCCACAATGGCGTCATGGCTGTAACTGCCATCCTGGCCAAAAGGCACTTCGCGCATGAAGTAATAGCGCACAGGGTCCACGCCATAACGTTCGACCAAATCCGTAGGCGACACAATGTTTCCGGTGGACTTTGACATTTTCTCACCCCTGTTGAACAGGAAGCCGTGCACCACGATTTGCTTTGGCAAAGGCAAATCCGCCGACATCAAAAACGCCGGCCAATAGATCGCATGGAACCGGGTAATGTCCTTGCCGATGACGTGCGCCGCAGCTGGCCAGAAATGACTCATCGGCCCTTCACGATCTGGAAAGCCTGTGGCTGTGATGTAGTTCGTCAGGGCATCGACCCAGACATACATGACGTGTTTCGGATTGCCGGGAACCGGAATGCCCCAATCAAACGTCGTGCGGCTCATCGACAGATCAAGCAGGCCGCGTTCAACAAACGACACCACTTCATTGCGATATTGTTCAGGCACAATGAAATCCGGATTTTTCGCATAGTGCTCAAGCAGCGGTTTGGCATAGGCGGAAAGTTTGAAAAAGTAGCTCTCCTCTTCAACCCATTCCACAACTGTGCTGGTCTTGATTGAAAAGCGACGGCCTTCCCGCTCTTCAGTCTCATCCGCGCCATAATAGGCTTCGTCGCGCACTGAATACCAACCCGCATATTTCGAGAGATAAATATCACCCTTCTCAACCATGCGATTCCAGATCGCGGTGACCGAGGCCTTGTGCCGTTCAGACGTGGTGCGCACAATGTCATCAGCACGGGCATTCAGCACATCGCCCATGATTTCAAATTGCGCAGCCGTGCGGTCCGCCAGTGCTTGTGGTGTCATCTCGTCGCGCACAGCGGTTTGCTGCATTTTCTGGCCATGCTCATCCATACCCGTCACAAACAGCACATCGCGCCCGTCCAACCGCTGAAACCGCGCCATCACATCCGTGGCAATGCGTTCATAGGCATGGCCAATATGGGGTGCACCATTGGCATAGGGAATCGCGGTGGTGACGAGATAGGGAGTTTTGGTCATGGTCGGGGTATTGCCCCGAAATCACGCCGCCTTCAAGGCAAGATCGACTTGCGCCAATGCGTCCATAACAGCCGTGCGCCGGTCAAGATTATAGCCTGAGACAACAGCCCGTTGCCGCGCCAAATCACTGTGCAAGGCCGACAAACCAGAATGACTCTGTTGCCTGGCCCGGTCTGCCAGCCATTCCATCAGCAAACCCATGAACAATTCAAAATCCTGCTGCGCTGCTGCCCTGCTGGCGAAATGCTGGCCAATCGAGGCGCGCAGGGAAGCGTCCAATCGCTTGGCGACCTTGAAAGAGTGAAATGCCTTGGCACCTTCGCTGTTGATGATCTGCAAGGCAAAACCGGGCCGGCCCCTGGAAATGGCCGCCGCATCCTGCAAACGCGCCGCATCGGGTGCGGGTTGCAGCGGCAGGTTCATCAAAACATCTTGCGCCTGTTGTTCCGAAAGTGCTGACAACGGCAACCGTCTGCACCGCGAACGCAGTGTGCGCAGCAATTGGCCCGGCGCATGACACACCAATAAAATCAATGTTTTGGACGGTGGTTCCTCAACCAGTTTGAGAAGTGCATTGGCCGACTCGTCATTCAAATCATCGGCCGCATCCACCAATCCAACGCGCCAGCCGCCACCACCTGATGTGCGCCCGAAAAAATCGATGAAGGTCCGCACGTCATTGACGGCAATCTCGGCCCGCAGTTTTCTCGGCTTTGTGTCATTAAACGTCCGCTCCAGCACGACCATATCAGGATGCGCCCGCGCATGCACCCAGCGCTCAACCTGCCGTGCTTCCATGGTCTGGGCCAACACATGCCGTGCCATGGCATAGGCAAATGTCGCCTTGCCAATACCCATGGGCCCTGTGATCAGCCACGCATGGTGCGGCCTGCCTGACGCAAAGCTGGCTTTGAACCCTGCAACCGCCGCCTCGTGGCCTGTAACAACTCCGGCAAAACGCGGATGCCACGGCACTTCGCGCGGGTCTTCAACTTCATCAGCCATGGCCACGTGTCTTCAATACAGCCAACAGGGCAGACCATATCTCGTCCGGTGATTTGCTGGCGTCAATCACAACGCAGCGCTTCAACTCTTTCCGCGCAATATCCAAAAAGCCTGCCCTCAGTGCTGCATGAAATGTCATGCCTTTGCGCTCATAGCGATCTTCGATTCCCGCAGCACGCTGTGTCGCACGCGACAACCCAAGGGCCGGATCAAGATCAAAAACAAAAGTCAAATCGGGGCGGGTGTTTCCCACAACACTCACTTCCAGCATGTCAATCAAAGCCATCGGACAATCCCCTGCAACGCCTTGATAGGTCCGCGTTGAGTCCATGAACCGGTCACACAACACCATTGCACCCCGCGCCAGAGCCGGACGTATGACATCGCGCAAATGCATGTCTCGCGCGGCATAGTTCAACAGCGCCTCAGCAGTGGAGGTCCATTTTCCAGCGTCACCATTCACCAGCAGCGCCCTCACCTCTTCCGCAGAAGCAGTGCCACCCGGCTCGCGCGTCAAAACAACATCACGGCCCTGCTCAGCCAGATGTGCAGCAAGCCGCTTGATCTGCGTCGTTTTACCAGCGCCCTCTCCGCCCTCAAAGGTGATAAACATCTAACCGCCAAACACCATGATCGACAAACTGTCCAACGCCTTCTCCACCATTGAGTCAACCGCCGGAACTTCAGCCGCCGTCAGCACTGGAACGTCCGCAATCACCTTACCACCGACAATGACCCGCACCTTGCCAACCTCCATCCCGGCCTTCACAGGTGCCAGCAAGGGTCCGGTATAACCCAGTTTCAATTCGACAGTCCTCTGCTCTTTGGGCGTCAGCGCCACCGAAAAGTCATCTGCCGTGCGCAATTCGACCCAATTCACCGATCCGCCCCAGACCCGGGCAGTCGCCACCGCTTCGTCTTTCTCAAACACATCCACGCTTTTGAATTGCCGGAAGCCCCAGTCGAGCAGTTTCTGCGCTTCGGCCTTGCGGTCATTGGCGGTTTTCAATCCGGCCACCACCATGATCAAACGCCGGCCATCGCGCTGCACGGATCCAACAAGGCCATAGCCCGCTTCTTTGGTAAATCCGGTTTTCATGCCGTCGGCCCCGGCGTAGTCCTTCAGCAAAGGATTGCGGTTGGCCTGTTCGATCTTGTTCCAGGTAAACTTGCCTTCCGCGTATAACGGATAGCGCTCCGGATGTTCATAAATGATATGCTGTGCCAGCACCGACAAATCACGCACACTCATCAGGTGCCCGGGATCAGGCAAGCCCGTCGAATTCTTGAAGCTGCTGTTTTTCAACCCGAGCTTTGCTGCTTTCTTTCGCATCAGTTCGGTAAAGGCCAATTCCGATCCGGCTATTCCCGTCGCCAATGTGATGCAGGCATCGTTGGCCGACTGGATGATGGCGCCGCGCAGCAAATCAATGACGCGCACTTTCGAGTTCAACTCGGCATACATGGTTGAGCCGCCGGAAGGCGAACCGCCACGCCGCCAGGCATCTTCTGTCACGGTGAATTCCTGATCGTCCTTGAGTTCACCTGACTTCAGCAAATCAAACACAATCGACTGTGTCATCAGCTTGCTCATGCTGGCCGGCGGAATGGCGGCATCAGCTGATTTTTCGAAGAACACTTCGCCCGACTTGCCGTCAACCAGAATGGCATTGGGTGCGGCTGTGTCAAAAGCGGGTGGAGCATCGGTCGCTTCTTGCGCGAGAGCCGAAGACACAAACAGGAGACTCAAAACGAAAATAATCCGGCGCATGACCATGCGCCGGAGAATAGAGGCCTGCCCGCACGAAAGCAAACCGCCTGATCAGTTGTTGTAGGACACCTGTTCGATCCTGGCGGTTTGCAACCTGGCTTTCGCATAACCCTGCCCGCGCACCGCGTCCAAAGCATCGTCAGCGCCAATTGCACTCATGAACGGCCCCAGCTGCACCTTGTAGATTGGACCATCAGCGCTTTGCCATTCATAAACCTGCACTGGTCCGATGGCCGACAAGGCTGCCCTTGCCTGCTCAGCCGACTCAAGATCGCCAAAACTGGCCACCTGAACAATCTGCGCCTGGCCACGCACTTTTTTTCTTGGCGCATCATAGATGACTTGTTGCACG
The DNA here is from genome assembly GCA_043754325.1 of Hyphomicrobiales bacterium. Lineage (GTDB taxonomy): Bacteria > Pseudomonadota > Alphaproteobacteria > Rhizobiales > Aestuariivirgaceae > Aestuariivirga. Next base: position 40,031 of record JAYUVC010000055.1, on the reverse strand, counting down.
TCGGCTTGCGGTTCAGCATCAGCCACTTGCACATCATCATTGCCACCTCGCGCCGGACCATCGGCTGCCGCAATCAATGTGCCCATGCCCGCACCGGATACGGCCCTCCTGTTCATCATGGCAAGATGTGCGCCCTGGTCATTGAGCGGCGCATTGCCTATCCATTGCACACGCACATTCGCCTTGCCCTTGTTCCTGTAGCCAAGAGCATCAGCCGAACGTTTCGACAAATCGATGATGCGGGTTCCCACAAACGGACCCCGGTCGTTGATGCGCACAACGATGACGTTTCCATTTTCCAGATTGGTGACCCGTGCATAACTCGGCAGCGGCAATGTTGGATGTGCCGCCGTCAACATGTTCATGTCGAAGTATTCACCATTGGATGTTTTGCGGCGGTGAAAGGCTTCACCATACCAGGAAGCTGCACCTTTCCGGTCGTAGCCCGGTTGCGCTTTCGGCTTAAACCATTGTCCTGCAATTTGGTAGGGTTGGCCAACCGAATAGCGACCACCGCCACGGGGAATCTGGCCGCGACCGCTGTAATATGAGCTGCCTTTGCCCTTGAAGCCGGCAAGGCTTTCACCAAAACTGTTTCTGGCTGCCATGGGCTTTTCAGACTTGTTGGACGAACACCCGGCAAGCGCCAAAGCAGACGCCAAAACTACAACCGACATGATTTTACGCATTCAGCAAACCCCACAAATCAAAGCCATCCTGTGCCGTGCAGAATGGCAACACTCCGGCTGTTATCGCGCCATGGGGTAAAGTTTCGGTTGGAAAACGAGGTTAAGGCTTATTGAACGCCGCCCAGGCGGATGAGGTTCAAGGGTGCCATGGTATTGCCCTTGTCAGCAGACTGTTGGTAGAATTGTCTGGCTTTGCCGATGTCTTTCGCAACGCCCCAGCCCATTTCATGCATTGAGCCCAGATTGTTGAGCCCCCAACTGTCTCCGGCCTCTGCAGCTTTCTGGAACAGCAAAAGTGCTTTTGCAAAATCCTGTGAAATGCCATCGCCTTTGACCAACAGCAGTCCCAGATTTACCTGTGCCGCGACATGGTTTTGGTCCGAAGCCTTTTGGTACCACTTCACAGCCTCCGCAGGATTGACGGCAACACCTGTGCCTTTTTGATAGCGGAGCCCCAGTTCGTTTTGCGCAGGCGCATAACCTTTGTCTGCCGCTGACTGCAAAAGCTTGATGCCGTCTGCAGCATCCACTGGCAAGCTTGGCGTGCCCTTGGCAATCAGCTTCGACAGCAGATATTGCGCTTCCATGTTGCCGGAAAGTGCCGCCTGCCGATACCACTTCGCGGCCTCAACCGTGTCCTTGCGGGCTTCATTGGATCCGTTTTCATAATCCGCCGCAACCGACAAGGCAGCCACATCATCTCCGGCCCGCGCCAGCTTCAACCGCTTGATGAAGGTCAGCCCCTGCAATTCAGAACTCTGCGCGAAGGCACCACTTGCGAAAACGGCAAGTGCCAGCAGCGCAACTTTGATCTTCAATCCATCCATCTCATCACTCATATGCAGAAACAGCAGCCGCTATACAAGCAGTCACAACTCTGTAGTTGTTGACAATTCCGCAATGTCGTAACGTCAATGAAAAGGGAGACTGTTTCATGTCAAATGTCATGCCGATATCTTCACGCTCCACTGAGGCTGATCTGTGGCAGATGCGCGTTGACCTTGCGGCAGCCTTCCGGCTTTCGGCAAGGAATGGCTGGAACGAAGCGGTGGCCAATCACTTCAGTCTGGCCACATCGCACGACGGCAAAAACTTCCTGATGAACCCCCGCTGGCGGCATTTCTCGAAACTGCGTGCATCTGAATTGTTGCATTTGAATGTCGACGACACATCCACCATGTCCCGCTCCGACGCACCAGACCTCACAGCCTGGTCGCTGCACGCCCGCCTGCACGCCGCCCTGCCCCATGCCCGTTGCATCATTCATTTGCATCCGGAATATGCGACGGTTGTTGCCTCATTGGCCGATCCTGAAATCAAACCCATCGACCAGAACACCGCACGTTTCTACAACCGCTTAGCCATCGACATGGGCTATGGCGGCATGGCCAACACCGACAATGAAGGTGACCGTATCGCCCGGCTGCTTGGCAACAAATCCATCATGATGATGGGAAACCACGGCGTTCTCATTTGCGCTGCAACCGTTGCCGAAGCCTATGACCTCACCTATTATCTCGAACGCGCCTGCCGCAATCTGGTCCTGGCCTATCAAACCGGACAACCCCTCCACATCATGGCGCCTGGCGTCGCTGAAAAAACCGCACAGGAATGGGAAGCGGATCGTGATCAGTTCAACGCGCACTTTTCGGAAATGAAGGCGATATTGGATGATGAAGATAAAAGTTACGCCAGCTAGAGCGTTGGACGATCAACTGAAGTCAGACGTAAGATTTGTCATTGCCGGATTTATTCCGGCAATCCATTGCGGTGCGGGCGGGATTTTACAGGTGATATCCCGCTTGCTGAACCATGGATTACCGGAATAAATTCGGCAATGACAATACGGCGGGGGATGAGTTCAAATGAGCGTGCGATGCTCTACAGTGTTTCTGACTGAGCCTGACTCTTTTGGGCTTTCCAAATCACTCGTTCTGCTTCGCATCACTCGCGTTTGAAATGACGGCTATGATCGCGCACCCTTCGCCCAGGCTTTCAAACAAATATATTCCATCACCAGTGCCGACGCAGCAATCGATGTAATCTCCGCGTGATCAAAGGGCGGTGATACTTCCACCATGTCCATGCCGACGAAATTCACGCCTTTCAGTTTGCGGATGATGGATGCGGCCTGATGGTATGTCAGGCCGCCGGGGACCGGCGTTCCTGTGCCGGGGGCGGCGGAGGGGTCGAGGCAATCGATATCGAAGGTGAGATAGGCTTTGGAGGTGCCTGCACGTTCGCTGATGATGCTGGCGATTTGATCTGCGGTTGAGTCATGCACTTCGTCGGCGAAGATGATGCGGATGCCGTCGGTGGTTTCGCCGACGAAGCTGGTGCGGATACCAATTTGCGTGGATTTGTGCGGATCGATCAAGCCTTCGCGGAGGGCATAACCAAACATGGTGCCATGGTCGATGCGGCCGCCAGAGTCGGGTTCCATGTCGCGGTGGGCATCGAAATGTACGAGTGCAAGGGGTCCGTGTTTTTTCGCGTGCGCTTTCAGCAATGGGTAGGAGATGTAGTGGTCGCCGCCGAGGGCGATCATCTCAACGCCTGAGGAAATGATCTCAGTGGCGTGTTTCTCCAGTGTGGCGGGGAAGTTTTCCTTCAGACCCCAGTCGAAAAAACAATCACCGTAGTCGATGACGCCAAGCGTATCGAAGGGGTCAAAATTCCATGGGTAAACCGGGCCCCAGGCGTTTTCGGCTGAGGCTTGACGGATGCCTGCGGGGCCAAGCCTTGTACCGGGGCGGTGGGTGACGGCTTGGTCGAAGGGAATGCCAGTGACCGCGATATCAACGCCCGTGAGATCGCGGGTGTATTTGCGGCGCATGAAGGATTGTGCGCCGGCATATGTCGCTTCCCAGCGGGTGCCCCTGATGCTTTCACGACGGAATGCTTCATCGCCCGGCAAATAGCCGAGCTTGTCCATTTCAAGGGCCATGTGTGTTACTCCGTTAAAATCAGGCAGTCTTCTGGTTGCCAGTAGATCCACACTTTATCGCCGCGTTTGGCGTTGCTGCCGGCCTCTCGGCGGTCGTTTTGAACGTTGATTGAAACGTGAGAGCCATCGGCGAGTTCAGTCACCACTTCGCTCCAATCGCCATAATAGGCCACATCGCGGACCTTGGCGTCTGCGACAATGGCACCTTTTTCTGTTGGCTTCTTCAAAGAGATCTCAACCTTTTCCGGGCGCACGGCAATGGTGACTTTGCCGTTGCACGTCTTGTCCGTGGGAATATCAACTTTGCCTATGCCTTTGCTGTCAAGGCTTAGCACCCTGCCCTTTTGTGACAGCACATTGGCCTCAAACATGTTCACCTTGCCTATAAAATCTGCGACGAAGCGGTTGGAAGGCTTTTCATAAAGTTCAACAGGCGTTGCCAATTGCTGTACCGCCCCTTTGTCCATCACAGCGATGCGTCCCGCCATGGCCAGAGCTTCGTCCTGATCATGGGTTACCATGATGAAGGTGATGCCCACGGATTGCTGCAAGCGCGTCAGTTCGAGGCGCATGCCATCGCGCAATTTTGCGTCAAGAGCAGAGAGCGGTTCATCCAGCAGCAAGACTTTCGGGCGCTTCACGAGGGCACGGGCCAGAGCCACACGCTGGCGCTGGCCGCCGGACATCTGGTCGGGTTTACGATCCGCCAAATGCGCAAGCTTGGTCATTTCCAAACCTTCACCCACGCGGCGTTTCACTTCGTCTTCGGCCACACCTGTGACCCGCAAACCGTAAGCCACGTTGTCGGCCACTGTCATGTGCGGGAATACCGCGTAGGATTGGAACACCATGTTGGTGGGGCGTTTGTTGGGTGGTGTAAAGGCCATGTCTTTGCCGCCAATGTAAATTTGGCCTTCGGAGGGTGAGTCCAAACCGGAGATCATGCGGAGAAGTGTCGTCTTGCCGCAACCCGATGGGCCCAGCAGTGCAAAAAATTCATTCTGCTGAATATCGAGCGATACGTTGTCGACGGCGACGACGCCGCCCGGATAACGACGCCAAACGTTTTTTACGGAGACAATGGGTTCCGACATTCTATCAGCCTGACTTTTCGGGGGCTTGCAGTTTCATGGCAAGCACTGTTGCAACAATGGTGATGACAATCAAAACAGTGGAGGAGGCGTTGACCTCATATTTCACGCCGGTTTTGACCATGGAATAGATCTTGACGGGGAAGGTGACGGTCTCTGGTCCTGCTGTGAAGAAGGTGATGACAAAGTCATCAAGTGACAAGGTGAAGGCCAGCAAGGCACCCGAGATCAAACCGGGCTTCATGAAAGGCACGAGAATTTTGGTGAAGGTTTGCCACTCGCTGGCGCCGAGATCGCGAGACGCTTCTTCCAGCTGTTTGTTGAAACCAACGAGTCGTGAGCGCACAACGATGGCGACGAAGGGAAAGCAGAACGCGATGTGCGCAATGACGATGGTGGCGAGATTTAGAGGCCAAACCGCACTGGCAAACACAGACGTGAAGCCAGCTGCGTTGAAGAACATCAACAAGGCCACACCCATACAGATTTCCGGAATGACGATGGGCAGGCCCATGGCTGCCTCATACATAGGCTTTGCAGGAAATCTGAAGCGCCACAGCAACACCGCCACCATGGTGCCGAGAATTGTCGCAACGATGGTAGTGATGAAAGCGATGGTGAGTGAATTCACCATGGCGTCAAAAATGGACTGGTTGTTCCAGGCTTTTGGATAGTTGTCGAGGGTGAAGCCCTTCCAGACGCCGCCACGGTTTTGAACATTGAAAGAGAATGCGATCAACGTGAAAATCGGCACGTAAAGCACAAAGAGTGTCGCGCCAAACAGGATTTGCAGCCAGCGGCGCTTGCCGAATTCAAGCGGGCCCACGCCGGGTTTGAGTTTGTCGGAGAACATCAGCCGCGCACTCCTTTGGACCGGTTTTGATAGGCCCATTGGCCGAACAGCACGATGAAGGTGAGGAACATGAGGATGAATGACAGTGCCGCACCAAAAGGCCAATCATTGGATGCACCGAATTGAGCTTGAATGACGTTGCCGATCATCCAGGATCGCGTGCCGCCCAACTCATCCGAAATCAGGAACATGCCAAGGCTGGGGATAAAGACAAGGATTATGCCTGTGACAACGCCCGGCATGGTGAGGGGCAGTGTGATTTTCTTGAAGGTTTGAAACTGGCTTGCGCCAAGATCAAGACTGGCTTCGAGGAAGGATTTGTCCAATCGCTCTATGGTGGAATAGAGCGGTAGAATCATGAAAGGCAGGAACACATAAACGAGACCGAAAATCACGGCGGGCGTGGTGCCCAGCATTTCGAGTTTTGGAATACCGAACAAGCCCGTGAAACTGTTGATGACACCGTTGGCTCCCATCACGGTTTTCAGCGCATAGGTGCGGATCAGCAGGTTGATCCAGAATGGGAGAACGATGAGCAACAGCGCCAAGGGCCGCCACTTTTCCGGCATGAAACAAATGCCGAAGGCAATGGGATAACCAACCAGAAGGCAGGCCAATGTCGCGAGGCCGCTCCACCACACTGTGCGCAGGAAAATCGAAATGATGTCGGGATTGAAGGCCCGGACGTAATTGTCGAGGCCCGTGAAGTAAGCATATTCATTGACCGACACCTGGCCATCGATAACGGCTTTCGACGAGAACGAGAGAACGAACAGAAACCCCAGTGGAATTAAAAAAAACAGCAGCAGCCAAATGGTGCCGGGCGAGGCCAGCGTTGCGAACACGCGACTGTTGCTTTTCCACTCTTCCAAGATCGACGTGTCCCCTGATTGTTTTTTGGAGGTTAGTCTGAAATGCGGTCAGGGGGCAATGGTGTTGGGCGTGAGAAGTTGGCGGTGTTTGGACCCTCTCCGTCTTGCGCTCTGTGCAATCCACCTCTCCCGCTGGCGGGAGAGGTGGACATTGCTTTTGCCATGGACGGAAAGGGAACTTCTGCGTTAGGCCGCCTGTACAGCCGTCCAGATTTCGTCGCGCACTTTCAGGGCTTCCTCGCCGATATATGCTGCATATTCACACTTTTTCAAAATGTCTGCAGGCGGGAAAATGGCGGCGTTGCCTGTGTATTTCGCATCCATGATGTCGCGCGCGGCCTTGTTTGGCGTTGCGTATTGAATGGTTTCTGCAATGTGCTTGCCCACATCCTTGTCGAAGACAAAGTTGATGAAGGCATGGGCGTTTTCCGGGTGGGGTGCACCAGCGGCGATGGCTATGGTATCTTCCCAGACGTTGGAGCCTTCCTTTGGCACAACGTAGGTGATGTCTTCATCTTCGGCCATGATCTGCGCAATGTCGCCGTTGTATTCCATGGTCAGGTCAACTTCGCCTTGGGCGAGCAAATCCTGGCCGTTGTCGTCGGCATACTTCTTCACCAGTTTCTTGGCGGAGATCAGCAATTCCTTGGCTTTGTTCAATTCATCCATGTTGGTGGAATTATAGCTGTATCCCAGGAATTTGAGGGCGGAACCCACCGTGTGTTCCTGATCGCCCAAAAGGGCAATGCGGCCTGCATTTTTTTCATCGGTGAGAACGGATGCCCAACTGTCCACTGGACCTGCAACCTTTGACTTCCGGTAACCGATGCCGACTGTGCCCCACATATAGGGCAACGAGAACTTGCGGCCGGGGTCGAAACTGGGGTTCATGAAAGCAGGGTCGATGTTGCTGATGTTGGTGATTTTGCCCAAGTCCAGCGGCATCAACATATTGGCCTTCGACATGCGCTCCACCTTGTCGTTGGGAGGAATGATCACATCATAGCCGGGGTTGCCAGCTTTCAACTTGGTGAAAAGCTCATCGCCGTCAGCAAACAGGTCCAACTTCACTTCGATGCCGGTGGCCTTGTTGAAATCAGCCAAGGTTGTTTCCCCGATGTAGGTATCGAAGTTGTAGAAAGTCAGTTTCTTTTCTTCTGCCGACATGGCGTTGCGCGGCAGGAAGGCCATGGCCGCGAACATGCCTGCCCCCGTCATCAGCCTGCGGCGGGACGGTCGGAAACTTGATTGGATAAAAGACATTTTTGAATACCCCTGGTTTCGTTTTTTTGGACTGGGCCAGAGTCGAGTCTGGCCCAGCATTGTGTTACAATTACATCTCAGTTTTCACGTCTTCATAGGTTTTGTCCAGCGCCGTTCGCGCGAGTTTCACCAATTCGTCAATTTGTTTTTCCGTGATGATGAATGGCGGGGCCAGAACCATGGTGTCCCAGCAGGCGCGCATCACCAGCCCGGTATTGAAACTGTGGTCGCGGCAAATGGTTCCCACGCGGCCTGAATCATGGAATCGGGCACGGCTTGCCTTGTTCTTGGACAACTCAATGGCTCCGATCAGGCCAATGGAGCGGGTTTCACCGACAATTGGATGATCGTTCAGGCTGGCCAGCGCCTTGTTGAAATAGGGGCCCAGTTTCGCCACCCGTTCAACCAGTTTTTCGTCCTCGATGATTTCGATGTTCTTGATGGCAACAGCTGACGCCACAGGATGGCCGTCGTAGGTCATGCCATGGTTGAAATCGCCGCCCTTGTCGAAGAAGGGTTTGATCAACTCGTCGGAGAAAGCCACGGCACCAATCGGCAGATAGCCGGAGGACAGGCCTTTGGCCATGTTGATGATGTCGGGTTCATAGCCAAAGGTTTCAAAGCCGAACCAGTTGCCGGTACGGCCAAAGCCACAGATGACTTCATCAGAGATAATCAGCACGCCATATTTGCGGCAGATACGCTGAATTTCCGGCCAGTAGGTTGAGGGAGGAATGAGAACGCCTGCCGCTCCCTGGATGGGTTCGCCGATGAAGGCACCGACATTGTCGGGCCCCAGTTCGAGGATTTTCTTCTCCAGCTCCGCAGCGGCAATCAGGCCGAATTCTTCCGGGGTTTTGTCACCGCCGAAATCATACCAATAAGGTTGCTGAATGTGATGGAAGCCCGGCAATGGTGTGCCGCCCTGCTCGTGCATACCGACCATTCCACCAAGGTTGGCGGCGACCCAAGTCGAGCCGTGATAGCCCCGACGACGGCCGATGATGTGTTGGCGATAGGGTTTGCCCATGACGGCCCAATAGCGGCGCACAAAACGCACAATGGTGTCGCTGCCTTCGGAGCCGGAATTGGTGAAGAAGATGCGCTGGAATTTTTCCGGCAGCTTTGACGAAATCTTCGCGGCCAATTCCGTGGCAGGCACCGTGGTGGTTTTGAAGAAGGTGTTGTAATAAGGCAAGTCCAGCATTTGGCGATATGCAACGTCAGCCAATTCCTTGCGGCCATAGCCAACATTTACGCACCAGAGGCCCGACATGCCGTCGAGGATTTTGTTGCCCTTGCCATCCCAGATGTAAATGCCATCGGCATGGGTGATGACACGCGGGCCGCCTGCGGCGTGGAAGGATTTATGATCCGTGAACGGATGAAAATGGTGTGCGATGTCGCTCTTTACGATGTCGTCGATGTTGATGTTTTTCGGGTGTACGGTCATGACAGTCTCCAGCAGCATTGGGCCAGGCCGCCGACAGGATTGTCACGCGCCTGTGAATTCTAAGAATGCCAGGTGATCTCAGGGCTTGAAACCAATACGCGCGCAATTTACCAGCACGTCCGATTTGATTGTACGGTCCGTGCTGTGGCTGACGGGGAACTGGTCGCTGGTGTTGCGCATGATCGTAAGTATCGCATACCGGCTCGCAAGTCTCAAGCCACCGCGTTATTCGGTTTTGACTTTGGCTTGACGCTTGTAACGCAAGTATTGCAGTGCGCTTACGGGGATCATCGATACATAAGTTGCGGCCCCCACAAGCAGGGTTTCCCAGGGAAAGGTGATCAGGCACACAATGGCCAGAACCGCACCCGCGAGCAAAGGCAGCGCCAGTTCGCGTGGCACGCGTGTCACTGTCTTGCCGCTGAAGGTGGGCACGCGGCTCACCATCATGATGGCGATTGCAACGATGAATGGCGCGATCCACATGGCATAACGATGGCCTTCGACGTCGCCTTGCCAGAAGCCGTAGTACAGGGGAACCATGGCCAGAGCAGCACCTGCGGGCGCTGGCATTCCGGTAAAAAACGCGTTGGCATAAGCGGGTTTCAACGGATCTTCGAGTGCCACGTTGAAGCGGGCCAAACGCAGTGCGCATGCTATGGACAACATGAGGCAGATAATCCAGCCAAACGGTCGCAAGGTGTTCAGCGACCAGAAATAAATCAGCAAGGCAGGCGCCACACCGAAATTGACGAAGTCAGCGAGCGAGTCGAGTTCTGCGCCAAACTTCGACGTGCCTTTCAACAGGCGGGCCAAACGACCGTCCAGAGCATCCAGAAACACTGCGAGAATGATGGCATAGACTGCAATCTCAAACCGGCCTTCAAAGCCAAGCCTGATCGCTGTGATACCACTGCACAACGCCAGCAAGGTGATCAGGTTCGGCAGTAGAAACCTGATGGGAACCGGCTGAAAACCTTTTCGTGGCGTTGGCTCGTCTTTCACGGCGTCAGCCTTTGCGGCTGAGGCGTTGCGGACCTTGCACGGCAAAGTCGGCGAGCACAGTTTCGCCTGCAATCGCTCGCTGGCCAATGCAGACCAAGGGTGCCACGCCTTGCGGCAGATAGACGTCAACACGCGAACCAAAGCGGATGAGGCCAAAGCGCTGGCCAACCTGCAGGCTGTCGCCCTCCTCCACGAATTTTACAATACGGCGGGCCACAAGGCCTGCGATTTGCACCATGCCGATACGCGAGCCATCTTCGCGTTGCATCGTCAAAGCCTGGCGCTCGTTGTCTTCGCTGGCCTTGTCGAGCTCCGCATTCACAAATGCGCCGGGTACATAAGTCAGTTTCACAATGCGACCATCGACGGCAGAGCGATTCACATGCACGTCAAACACGTTCATGAAGACAGAAATGCGGGTGTGCCTTTCGCGGGGCAAGTCCAATTCCGGTGGCGGGATGACTTCGACGATGTGGCTGACCTGGCCGTCGGCAGGCGAAATGACGAGTGACTTGCCGATTGGTGTAACGCGTTCAGGATCGCGGAAGAAATAAGCACACCACAGCGTCAGGATCACACCGACCCACGGCAGAATTGGCAGGCGCAGCCAAAACAGCAACAAGGTCACGGCGGCAAAAATCGCGATGAAGCGCCAGCCCTCGCGGTGAATGGGGGCGAATGAGGATTTGATGCTGTCGATGATGGTCATGGTATCTCGCAGTTGAATTTGCGCCACCCTCTACAGCAACACGTCGCAAAACAAAAGCCGCCTGCTCCATCCCCCTGGTGCAAGCGGCTTTTCACTTCCCTGAATTCTTGGCACTGCCCCTTGTTGATTTGGGTGCTTCGCGCCGGATATTTTATTCCCCCACGTTGTCCGTGGCATGGGTTCACACTGCCTTGCAAATGTAAACAAAATGCAATTCGTGTGGTTTTTGATTCAATGTTTTGACAAAGTGGAGTGAATTCCGGTGGGCAGCGTTAATGCCTGCTTGGAGGGCATGATTACGGAAGTGTTGATTTGAGGATGCTGGAGTGTTGGAGTGTTGCGTGCTTCGAGGCCCGCGATAGGGCGGGCACCTCAGCATGAGGGAGACCTCTAAATCCCCTCACCCTGAGGCGCCCGCCCACTTGCGGGCCTCGAAGGGTCTCTCGACTTATATATCAGCCACAGCCAATATTTTCCGGGCCTCTTCCGCCTCACGTTGACGGTTCCACATTTGAGCGTAGAGACCTTTCTTGCGCAACAGCGCAGAATGGGTGCCGCGCTCGGCGATCAGGCCTTTGTCGAGGACGATGATTTCATCAGCGTCGACAACTGTAGACAAACGATGGGCGATGACGAGGGTGGTGCGGTTTTTTGAAACGGTTTTAAGTGCCGTCTGGATTTCCTGCTCAGTGAAACTGTCAAGCGCTGACGTGGCTTCATCCAACAGCAGTATGGGCGGGCCTTTCAGAATGGTACGGGCAATGGAGACGCGCTGCTTTTCACCACCGGACAGTTTGAGGCCGCGTTCACCCACCATTGAGTCATATTGCCTGGGCAAGGTCATGACGAAATCATGGACTTGTGCCAGTTTGGCTGCGGCTTCGACTTCGGCGTCTGACGCATCAGGACGGCCGTAACGGATATTGTAGCGAATGGTATCGTTGAACAGAACGGTATCTTGCGGCACCATGCCGATGGCTTTGCGGAGGGATTTCTGGGCAACGTCCGAAATGTCCTGTTCGTCAATTGTAATGCGACCGCCTGTGATGTCATAAAAGCGGTAGAGGAGCCGTGAAATGGTTGACTTGCCAGCGCCCGATGGACCGACGATGGCAACGGTATGGCCTGCGGGCACATCGAATGAAATGCCTTTCAGGATTGGTCGTTCAGCATCATAGGCGAAGGTGACATCATCAAACGATATCGAGCCTTTGCCTGGCACGAAGTCCGGTGCGTTCGGCTTGTCCTTGATGTCGGTATCTTCTTTGAGCACGTCGAACATGCCTTGCACGTCGAGCAGACCTTGCTTGATTTCGCGATAGGACGAGCCGATGAAATTCAGCGGCATGTAGAGCTGGATCATCAAGGCGTTGACCATGACAAAGTCACCCAAGGTCGCGGTTTTGGCCTGCACCGCAAGGGCGGACATGACCATGACTGCGGTCAGGCCAATTGAAAATATAATGGTTTGCCCGGCATTCAAAACTGCAAGCGACGTCCAGGTTTTGATGGCGGCTTTTTCGTATTTCGCCATGGATTGGTCATAGCGTTTGGTTTCGTGTTCTTCGTTGCCGAAATATTTCACGGTTTCAAAATTTAGCAAGCTATCTACAGCTTTGGTGCCTGCGTCCTGATCGGCTTCATTCATGGCCTGGCGGATCGACATGCGCCACTCTGTGGAAACGTACGTGAACCAGATGTAGCAGACCACGGTGAGTGCAATGGTCAGTGCATAGATCCAGCCGAAAGAATAGGCGAGCAGTGCGCAAACGAAAATAATTTCGAGGGCCGTTGGAAAGGTGTTGAACAGGGCAAAGCGCAGCACCGAGTCGGTGCCGTTGATGCCGCGCGAAATTATGCGGGACAGGCCGCCAGTGCGGCGGGTGAGATGGTATTTCAAAGAGAGATCATGCAAATGGCGAAACGTGCGGGACGACATTTCTCGGACGGCACGTTGGCCAACTTTTGAAAAGACCGCATCGCGCAACTGCGCGAACACCACCATCATGACGCGGCCCACACCATAAGCCAGCACCATGAATACGGCGGCAGCCACTCCTGCAATGGCCGGGCTGCCGGTTGAGGTCAGGGCATCGGTTGCCCATTTGTAGGTGTATGGTGTGGCCACGGTCACAATTTTGGAAAATACCAGAAACAGCATGGCGACGACGACGCGCATTTTCAGGTCCATGCGGCCTTCCGGCCAGAGGTAGGGCATAAGGCCTTTCATGGTTTCCCATTGGCCTTTTTCGCGCGTGTCAGCGGTTATGGTGGTGTTCGCCATGCTCATGGTGTTGCCCGTCAGTTTTGCTTGGGTGCGGAGAGAATCTGACCGGGGTAAATCTTGTTCGGATTTTTCAACTGGTCGCGGTTGGCTTCGTAAATGATGGTGAACATGCGGCCCTTGCCATAGACTTCACGCGACAACTTCCACAGGCTGTTGCCCGGTTGGATGACCAGACGCTTTGGACCTTCTTCTACGGGTGTGACGACAGGAGCTGCTGGTATTGAAGCCACTTGTGCAACTGCTGCCGGCTGCTCAACCACGATGGAACGGGCATTGGGAGTCGGCACAACAGGCTGAGACACTGCAACCTGTGCGGCCGCGACTGTTGCCACGCTTTCGCGCAGGAACGGCAGCTCAATGCGACTTGAAACCTTGCCCGCGGCGTCCAAAGCATCGGCCCTGAGCATATGGGTTCCGGGGCTTACAGCGCTGGTGCCTGCAAAACTCCATTTGCCATTGTCATCAGCTTTGCCTTCACCAGTGACCGCGTTGTCGATATAAAAGCGAACGGTGGAGCCTGCCGCTGCGAGACCTGAAAACACAATATTTCCTGCCTGGTCGTAGTCAACTGACGTCAGCTGCAAATCCTTGGGTGCCGCACCAGAAGCAGCCGACTGCACAACTTGCGTGGGTGAAACAGGATCCACCTTGGCCACTGTCGCTGGCGCATCTTTCTTCACGACGACAAAAACCGAGCCTTCTGATGTTGTTACTTTGCCGTACTTCGACATTTCAATGGTCATCGCACCAATGCCGGTTGCCAGTGCCTTTGCGGGAACGACGACGAATGAACCATCAGCGTTGGCTTTGGCTGTGCCGACAATGTTGCCATTCCATTTTATGGTGACGTCCGCATCGGGTTCAGCCCGGCCAGCGATCAGCGCATCGCCAGTGGTTTCAACGCGAACCGTATCAAACAATGGCAACACCGATGTGGCAGGTGCCTCAACCACTGGCGCTGGAACCACAGCCGGAGCCGGTGTGGCTTTCATGGCAAGTTGGGCAGGTTTGATTTCGGGCGCAACGGGCGTTTTCACTATAGGTGTTGGTTCAACGGATGCTTGCTTTTGCACCGGAGCGGGAACAGGCACTTGAACTTTTGCAACAGCTTCAGGCTTTTTTACCAGCACTTCTGATGCAACAACAGGTGTCGGCGCAACGGGCGTCCGGTTCACATAAGCAGTTGCGCCGACCGCAACGACCGCTGCGGCGGCAATGGAAGAAAACAGTACAATCGGATTTTTCATTTATAATCCATGTTGAAGGGGCATGGCAGACAGCTGCTTGCCAAAAGTTCTAGATAGGTGGGTTTGACGGGTTTAATAAGGCGCTTATTTCAAAATGCAAAGATTCGACTGAGGATTTTCCACCATGATTGCACCCGTGCAACGACTATGTGTGTATTGCGGCTCGTCACCGGGGCACAACCCTGCATATATGGCGGCAGCACGGACGCTGGGCTCGGCAATGGCTGACGCTGGAATTGGCCTGGTTTATGGAGGCGGCAGTATTGGTTTGATGGGCGAAACGGCCCGGGCCGTGATTGATACAGGTGGACATGTCACGGGCATCATTCCGGAGTTTCTGGTTTCAACAGAACGCATGCAGGAAGGGGTGCATGAGCTGATTGTCACGCGCACCATGCATGAACGCAAAATGGCGATGTTTGAACGTTCCGCCGGTTTTGTTGCCCTGCCCGGCGGCATTGGCACGCTGGAGGAACTGGCGGAAATCCTGACCTGGTCGCAGCTGAAACAACATGCCCGGCCCATCATTTTGTGCAATGTCGATGGGTTTTGGGACGGGTTGCTGGATTTGATCAATCACATGAAGGCTGAAGGATTTATCCGCACCGGGTTCGAACTCAATCTCGATGTGGCGGATGGGCCGGATGGCGTTATACCTGCCTACGAACAACGCCGCAGCAAAACCCGCGACGTGGTGGGATTGGAGATTTTGCTGGACAAATTGTGATCAGGTCGCAGAAGCGTGTCGAGCCAGAAGCGCTTCAGTTTCTTCCCGCATGGGCATTGACGGCGCGGTGCCGGGCCGGGTTACGGATATTCCGGCGGTGGCACTTCCAAAACGCGCGGCAATTTCCGGACTGTCCCCCCGCGCCAGTGCTGCCGCAAAGCCGCCGTTAAACGCGTCGCCGGCACCCGTCGTGTCAACAACCTTGCCTGCGGCGAATACCGGAATATGCAGGGACATGCCCCTCGTGTGCAGAAGCGATCCATTGCTCCCAAGCGTTATCAAGGCCGTGCCAACTCCCTTTTGCAGAAAAACCTCGGCGGCTTTCCGCGCTGACGCGAGATCGACGACTTCTATCCCTGTCAGCATTGAAGCTTCGCTTTCATTCGGCGTCACATAGTCACAAAATTTATAGATTGCATTATCCAGCGGGGCTGCGGGAGCGGGGTTGAGGATGGTTGTCACACCAGCGGCCCGCGCAATCTGCAATGCCCGCGTGGCCGCCGGAATCGGTTGTTCCAGCTGCGTCATGAATACGGCGGCGGTTTCAATGGCGTCGCGATTGCGCTCTACATCATCAACACTTATTGTTCCCGCTGCCCCCGGCACAACGATGATGGCATTTGCACCCGTGCCATCCTGCACGAAGATGTAGGCAGCCCCTGTCGAATTGTCCGTCACCTGTTCGGCGCGAACGGTGACAACTTCTTGCGCATACATGGCGAGTGCGCGGTCGCCAAAATCATCCTTGCCGAGCTTGGTGATGAAAGTGACAGCAGCCCCCGCCCGCGCAGCCGCCACCGTCTGGTTTGATCCCTTGCCGCCCGGCCCCATGACAAACGACGAGCCGAGCAGTGTTTCGCCCATGACAGGCTGCCGCGCTGCCCGGAACGCAAGATCGGCCACATAAATGCCGAGAATGGCAACGCCGGATTTTGTCATGATTTATCCATGCCTCAAGCTCCGAGTTTCGCCTCTGGCGGGATGACACCCATTTTGAATTTGAAGCAGCCATAAAAACGCCGTTCGCGGGTTTGCACCACGCAAAATGCCCGCTTGGCATGTTCGTAAAACGCGAAGCGCTCAATCGACCCCATGGGCCAGCTTTTGCCTTCGGCCCGGTCCACTTCGGCCTGCACTTCTGTTGCCACGGGCAACACCTCGGTTGGATTTCCCATCACTTCCATGCGTGCCGCAGCTTCGCCCATCGCAACCGCAGGGTCGAGCGGGAACAACGAGAGCAACGCACGAATGGCAGTTGGCGCATCGGCATCAATGCGCAACAACTGGCCGTAAGATGTATCACGCGCCACCGAGTCAGCCGGAAAGTTTGAATCGCACACGATCAGGTCATCGCCGTGCCCCATGGAGGCCAAGGCGTGCAGCACGTCGGCATTGAGCAGCGGGTCGAGAAGTTTCAGCATGGTGTCCTCATTTGATTTTAGCACGAAGTGACTTTGGCATTTTGCTGCGGGGCAGAATAGCCCCCGGATGTTGTATCACGGCATTGGCCAGCAAATGCCCGTCTGCTGCCGCATGCAAAGGCGGCTTGTTCTTGATCCGCGCTGCCAGATAGGCTGCAGCAAAGCTGTCTCCCGCTGCAGTCGTGTCGATGACTTTTTTGACAGGCAAGGGCGCTGCTATTTCATCATGGTTGCGCCAGACGATGCGGGCCGAGGCATCAGGCAGTTTCAATATTTTTTCCACACAATTGGCAATGTCGAACATGGCATCGGCCGAGCGTCCGAACACACCTGTCATGTCTTCATGCGAGGCAAACAGGATATCGGCAATTTCGATGGCCTGGCGGAAAGCCCGGTCTTTCTCTTTCAGATCAGGCCAGCCTATTTCACGGAAGTTGGTGTCGAATACAATCCACGCCCCTGCATCATTTGCCCGCTGCATATAGTCAAACAAAAGGTCGCGCGCTTCGCGGCTGTAAAGGGAAAGGGTCACGCCGGTGAAATAAATCCAGTCGTGTTTGAGAAATGACTGTGCGAGATGTTGGTCATCGACGTCAAAAATTTCCCGTGCGGGCGAGCGGTCACGCCAGTAAGAAAAGCTGCGCTCGCCGTCCGGCTGGTTCTGGATCAGGTAAAGCCCCGGCATGCGTCCGGGCACCCGGGCCACCAGCGACGTATCAATGCCTTCCTTCTGCCACTGCGCCAACATCTGGTTGCTCCAGGGATCGTCACCAAGTGCTGTGAGATAGGCTGACTTGATTCCAAGGCGTGACAGGTAAATCGCCGTGTTCAGCGAGTCGCCGCCAAAGCCTTGTGCGAATTTGCCTTTGCGCTCTTCGCGCATCTGCAACATGCATTCACCAATTGATAATACACTTTGCATTGAACATCCTTCATCGCGCGCCGACCGGGTTATCACCACATTTGCGGGGTGCCTGCAACAAGTGTTCACAATCCGGTTCTCACCATTGCTCCACAAGGATTGTAGTGTGATCATTTTAAGTTGGCGCTGTGCGGGGAAAAGGAACCGTTTGTTTTTTCGCAAACTGTCCCTGATCTAAAAGGTCGGGGACAGCTTGCAAGAAAAAGCAAGCAGTCCCCTCATCAAAAGAGCTTGTATTTCGATACGGGTATTCCTAGCTAGGAAGCATTCGAAAGGACACTTCACCATGACTGCCACATCTTCCCGTTTCTTCGACGAACTTTCCAAGTTGATGACCAATGCCACGGGCGCTGCCCAAGGTGTGCGCAAGGAAGTTGACGGTCTGGTGCAAGCCCAGGTCGAGCGCGTGCTGAACAACGTCAAAGTGGTGAAGCGCGAAGAGTTCGACGTGGTGCGCGATATGGTGGAAAAAGCCCGCATTGAAAATGAGCGGCTGGAAAAGCGTATTGCTGAACTTGAGGCGAAATTGGCACCGAGCATGTCTGAAGCGCCGGAAATGCCCGCATAATATAGATGTGGAAGAATCAGTTGCGGCATTGCCGCGTCTGACCGGCACAGGCAATTTCACGCTGTCGCGGATTTGATTCTTCCGTTGACAGAGGATTTTCATGGGTAGTCACGCATTCAGTTTTGACGAGCAGCTTAACCCGCTGGACCGGGTGGAGAAGCTGGCGGAAAGCCGTCGCTGGCCGATGGAGCGTACGGGCGAAGATGAAGTTGTGATGACTGTTGCCGGGGGCTGGTGCAATTTGCAGCTTTCCCTGTACTGGCGCGACGATCTTGAGGCCCTGCAGTTTGCCTGCACCTATGATTTGAAAGTACCAGAGCTGCGACATGCCGAAGCGATGCGGTTGCTGAGCCTGATCAATGCGCGATTGATACATGGTCATTTTGACTTCTGGCCCGCCGAAGGCACAGTCAATTTTCGCCATAGCCTGATTTTGGCGGGCGGTGCGCAGGCCAATGACGCCCAATGCGATGCGCTGATCCGTTCAGGCGTTGAATCCTGCCAACGCTATTTTCCCGCCATGCAATTTGTGATTTGGGCCGGACAATCGGCGGATGCGGCCCTGGAAAACGCACTGCTTGATACTGTCGGGGAAGCGTGAGAGTTTCGCGCCCATGACACTCAACCTCAAAGGTACATTGGTTCTCGTCGGCGCTGGCAAAATGGGCGGTGCCATGCTGGAAGGCTGGTTGAAGGCTGGAGCGGACCCGGCAAAAATCGTGGCGCTTGATCCCGGCCCGCCGGCGGAAGTGGTGGATTTGCTTGTGCGTCACGGCATTCGCCACAATCCGCCTGTTGATACAATCAATGATGCCGAAGTGGTTCTTGTCGCCGTCAAGCCACAGGTGATGGATGATGTATTGGCACCATTCGGGGCTTTGGCAGCTTCAAAACCCTTGGTGCTATCAGTGGTTGCAGGCAAAACCATTGCCAGGCTTGCAGTGCATTTTGGCGCAGACGCCAGCATTATCCGCACCATGCCGAACACACCCGCCGCAATTGGCCGGGGCATTACGGCAATGGTGGGCAATGCCCAAGTATCGGCTTCGCAAATGGCATTGGCCGGGCAATTACTGTCCACAATTGGTGAAGTTGTGCAAGTTGAAACAGAAGAACAGATTGACTGGGTCACCGGGGTTTCCGGTTCCGGTCCGGCTTACGTGTTTTTGCTGACGGAGTGTCTGGCTGCCGCTGGAGAAAAACTGGGGCTTTCGCCCAAACTCGCCGAACAGCTGGCGCGGGCAACGGTGTCAGGTTCGGGCGAATTGATGCGGTTGAGTGGCACGGATGCAGCAACGCTTCGGCAAAACGTCACGTCGCCCAAGGGTACCACTTATGAAGCCTTGCAGATTTTGATGGCTGATGACGGTTTGAAACCGTTGATGGAGAAAGCCGTGGCGGCAGCGGCCAAGCGTTCAAAGGAATTGGCGGGATGATTTCGTTCGATGATTTCGAAAAAGTCGATATCCGCGTTGGCACCATTGTCGGCGTTGAGCCCTTTCCTGAAGCGCGAAAGCCCGCGTTCAAATTGCGGATCGATTTTGGTGCAGTGATCGGCATGAAGAAATCTTCGGCACAGATTACCAAACATTACGCAGCCGACAAGCTCATGGGCCGACAAGTTGCAGCAGTCGTGAATTTTCCGCCGCGGCAAATCGGGCCATTCATGTCGGAAGTGCTGACATTGGGATTTCCGGATGAGGATGGCGGCGTGGTTCTGATTTCTCCGTCGATGATGGTGCCGGATGGCGGGAAGCTGTTTTAGCGTTCCCTCTCCGTCACACCGGCAATTTCACCGTCGCCCGCAATCCGCCCATCGGGCTGTCTTCCAGAAAAATATCGCCGCCATGGGCGTGGGCGATGTCGAGTGCGATGGCCAGGCCCAGTCCAGTCCCGGTTTCATCGAGATTGCGGGCGTTGTCCAGACGCACGAAAGGCCTGAAGGCATGTTCGCGTTCAGGTGCGGGAATTCCGGGGCCGTTGTCGTCCACATGCAGCCACAGGCGATCATCCCGGATTTCGCCGGAGATATTGATGCGCGTTCCATAACGCGCGGCATTGCCGATGAGATTTGAGAGCAGCCTACGGAATGCGCTGGCCTTCAACATCACTTTTTGATCGGGCAAAATACCAACTTCAAAAATGGCGTCGGAATCAGGCCGGTCACGTTCCACGGACTCGATGCAGGCTGCAACCGCTTCCGGCAACGAAACAGAGGCAGCCTGTTCGCCGCCGTCGCCCTTCACGAAGGCCATGTAATCTTCCAGCATGTGCTGCATCTCATCCACATCCTCCTTGAGCGGATGAACCTTGGGATTGTCTCCAATGACGGCAAGTTCAAGTTTGAACCGTGTGAGAATGGTGCGAAGGTCATGGCTGACGCCCGCCAGCATTGCGGTGCGCTGTTCAACATGCCTTACAATACGGCGGCGCATGTCGAGAAAGGATTGCCCGGCCTCGCGGATTTCAGCGGCACCCCGCGGACGAAATTCCACGTTGTCCCGCCCCAGACCAAAATCATGGGCCGCATTGGCCAATTCAAGAATGGGCCTGATCTGGTTTCGTAAAAACAGGGCAGCAATCGAGAGTAACAATGCCGTTGACCCAAGCATCAGGACCATCAGGAATGGCGTGTTGGAGGCCCAGGCCCGATCGGCTTCGGCTTTTACCCTGAACACCAGGCGGGGTTCGACCTCCACCTGTATCTCCACCATGTCATCAGGCGCGTTACCCACCACTGTGAAGGGCCTTCCAGTTTCACGGGCCAGATATTTTTGCATTTTGACATCAAAGAGCTGGTAGAAAGCGGGCTGTGACACGGCTGGCAGCGTGGCGTTGCGCAACACGGTCAATTCCAAACTCAAGCGATCATGCGCCAGTTTTTCGATGTCGCGTGCTGCAGCGTCGGATTTGTCTGAGCGGTTATAGAGTTCGACAAGGATACCGACGTCACGCGACAGTGCACGGGCCAAAATCTTGGTTACATTGTCCCAGTGTCGATCCAGGATAAAACCGGCAACGATGACCTGCATCAACAAGACAGGCACGATGAGGATCAGCATGGCGCGACGATAAAGGCCCGATGGGGCAAAGCGTTCAAGCTGCCGATTGAAGCGACTGTAAAGTGTTGGAGTTTGCATCACGTCACCTCCGCAAACAGGCAGTAGCCCTGCCCGCGCATGGTTTGCAGATACACCGGATCTGCCGGATCGGTCTCGATTTTCTGGCGCAGGCGGTTCATTTGAACGTCAATGGCGCGGGCATCGTCGGAGACGCCACTTGGCTGCAACATTGCGCGTGCCACTGCCTGTCCCGGTGTTGCGGCCAACAGGCGTAAAATTTCTTTCTCGCGGCCCGTCAGATGAATATTCATTCCGGATTTTTCAAGCACACCATTCTCAAGTTCAAACACACAGTTTCCGAATTTTACAGTCGTTATTTTTTCTTCACGTGGCTGGCTGCGGCGCAACAGGTTGCGGAGACGCAAAAGCAACTCCTCCGGCTCGAACGGTTTTCCCAGATAATCGTCACTGCCGCTGGCCAGACCCTGAATGCGGTCGGACGCATCCGACCTTGCTGACAACATCAGCACAGGCACAGCATTGCCTTGGCTTCGCAACGACGCGGCAAAATCGAAGCCATTCTCACCCGGCATCATGACATCGAGAACGATGATGTCATAGGCCAGTCCTTGCAACGCTTTCCGTGCTTCGGCGGCATTGCCCGCAGCGGTGACGCGAAAGCCGTTGGTTCTAAGATAGGTTGTCAACAGTTCGCGGATGCGCCTGTCATCATCAACCAACAGAATATGGGCCGCTGCATCACTCATGGTATCGACGATACGCGGGACACCCAATGTTCAGCGGCCTCGCGGTTTTCCGGGTTGATGAGTTGCAGAAGCAATTCGCGGTAAAGCGTGCCATCGCCTTCACCGACCAGACGGCCTGCTTCACGGAAGCGCTGCATTTGCGGGGTGATGAGTTTTTGCCAGAGCGAAGTTCCTTCCGGCGTGAGATATAACAAGCGCTGGCGACGATCCTCAGGGCCTGCTTTTTGTAGCACGTAACCCTGCTCCAGCAGGTCTTTCAACACACGGCTCAAGGACTGTTTGGTGATCCTCAGAATATCAAGCAATTGCGCCACGGTCATGCCGGGGCTGCGGCCCACGAAATGCAAGACCCGGTGATGGGCGCGTCCAAACCTGAGTTCAGCCAAAAATTCATCGGCATCGGCCACAAAATCCCGATAGGCGAAGAACAGCATTTCCACCAGTTCAGCCGCCCTGGCATCAGCCATGGTGAAATGCGATCCTTGCATGGTTACGTTTATGTCAGCCATGTTGACATATTTTTCCTGTATGTTAGCGTCTCGAATAACGGACGAGTCAGATATGCTGTATCGCATGTCCAAGGCCCGCATGGCAAAATTTTGGGAGATTATCATGAGTATCATTCCGTTTGACAAGCGTGAGGGCGTGATTTGGTTCAACGGCAACATCATTCCCTGGGCTGATGCGAAGGTGCATGTGCTGACCCATGGTTTGCATTACGCTTCGTCAGTGTTTGAGGGCGAACGGGCCTATGGCGGCAAGATTTTCAAATCAAAAGAACATACGGAGCGATTCCGCAACTCGGCCAATCTCATGGATTTTGACCTGCCCTATACAGACGACGAGATCAATCTGGCCAAACACCAGGTTGTCGAACTGATGGGTGGCGGCGACCAATATGTGCGCCCGGTTGCCTTTCGTGGCTCTGAGATGATGGCGGTTTCGGCCCAGAACAACACCATCCATGTTGCCATCGCTACCTGGGCCTGGCCTTCGATGTTTGACCCTGAAACCAAGATGAAGGGCATCAAGCTCGACATCGCCGACTATCGTCGCCCTGACCCGATGTGCGCACCGGTTCATGCCAAGGCTGCGGGCTTGTACATGATTTGCACCATCTCGAAACACAAAGCCGAGAAAAAAGGCTACGCCGATGCCATGATGCTGGACTGGCAGGGCCGGGTGGCCGAATGCACGGGGGCAAATATTTTCTTTGTGCGCGATGGTGCCATTCACACACCGATCGCCGACTGCTTTCTGAATGGACTGACGCGACAAACGGTCATTGCACTGGCGAAGAAAGAAGGCCTCGACGTGATCGAACGCCGCATCATGCCGGAAGAACTCTCGACCTTTAACGAGTGCTTCATCGTGGGGTCAGCGGCTGAGGTGACTCCAGTTTCCGAAATCGGACCCTACATGTTCAAGCCCGGCAACATGAGCCGCGCGATGATGGATGCTTATTCGAATGCGGTGCGAGGTTAGAATATCAACGTGAGAATCAGATACGCATGCGCATATGCCCGAAACTGATCTCTACGCTCCCATCAAGCGTCACCTTGAGTCACAAGGTTATACTGTGAAAGCCGAAGTGAAAGGCTGTGATGTTGTAGCGGTACGGGCCGATGAGGTGCCGGTGATTGTTGAACTCAAACAATCCTTGTCTCTTGCCTTGCTCTATCAGGCGGTCGACCGGCTTTCGATGGTTGATCATGTTTATGTCGCCGTGGCGCGGCCCAAGCGGGGGGTGACTTCGGATGCGACGAAGTTGTGTCGGCGCCTGGGACTTGGGTTGATTGTGGTTTCGGCGGCGGGAAGTGTTGAGGTTTTGGCGGACCCAGTGGCTTATGCGCCACGGCCTAATCTAAAGCGGCGTGGAGTGTTGTTGAAGGAGTTCAACGCGCGCAACGGTGACCCCAATGTTGGTGGATCGACGCGAACGCCTTTGATGACGGCTTATAGGCAGGATGCGATGAAGTGTTTGGAACATTTGAAGATGAATGGGCCTTCGCGTCCGCGTGATGTGAAGGCAGCGACGAAAGTTGATCGTGCGGCCACGATTATGCGGGATAATGTTTATGGCTGGTTTGAGAAGGTGGAGTTTGGAGTCTACGGGTTGAGATAGGGGACAGTTTGCTATCTTGCTGGTTGCCGCGAGCGAGAAAGCAAACTGTCCCCGACCTAAAGATCCAGCACATCCACCACACCATTCACCGCTTTCAACGCGCCCTTGATTTGCGGTGTCATCACAAAATTCTGGCCCAGTGACACGTCAACTTCGCGGCCTGACTCTGTGATCAACGTCAACAACACCGGGGCCTTGCCTTTGCGTTCGAGGCGTTTCGATATTGACTCGATAGGGCTCGCATCTCGCACGAAAATCTGCACGCCCTGCACAACTGCGGCGGCGGCCTTGTCCAGTGCTTCCACACCTTGCAGGCGGAGTTTGACTTCGTCGGCTTCGACGTCGGCTTCCACGCTCACGATCAGCGATGTGCCGGGTTCGAGGAGTTCGCGGGCAGCGGTCAGGGTGTCGGAAAAACAGATGGCTTCGAATTGTCCCGTGGGATCAGAAAAACCGATGAAGGCAAAACGGTTACCGGCCTTCGAGCGGCGTTCCTGGCGATGCGTGACCGTCGCAGCGATGCGGGCGGCCTTGGTGCCGTCGGTTTTGGCCTTATGGGCGAACTCGGCGTAGGTATCGACGCGCATGCGGCGGAGTGAACTTGCGTATTCGTCCAGCGGATGGCCGGAGAGATAGAAGCCCACGGCTTCAAATTCTTGCGCCAGCTTTTCCATCGGCAACCAACTGTCGCGTTTTGGCAGGCTGAGTTCGGGTGCTGAAACCGCACCGCCGGAGAACATGTCATTTTGGCCAGCGGCTTGTTCATTGCTGGCGCGGTTCGAGAGTCCGATAATCTGGTCGATGGCTTCGAACACCTGTGCGCGATTGGGTGAGAGCGCATCGAAGGCTCCGGCTTTCACCATGCTTTCCATGGCGCGGCGGTTCAAGGCTTTCGCATCCACACGGCGGGCGAAGTCGGCGAGGGATTTGAAGGGGCCACCCTCCTCGCGCTTTTCAACCATGTGCTGCACGGCACCTCCGCCGACGTTTTTCAAAGCAGCCAAGGAATAGACCACCGCGCCATTCTTGACGCCGAATTCGACACCGGAGGCATTGACCGATGGGGCCACGATGGGAAGTTTGAGGCGTTGCACTTCCTGTTTCAGCAACATCAATTTGTCGGTGTTGCCCATATCGAGAGTCATCGAAGCCGCGAGGAATTCGACGGGGAAATTCGCCTTCAGGTAAGCGGTTTGATATGAGATGTAAGCGTATGGTGCGGAATGGGATTTGTTAAATCCGTATTCGGCGAATTTGGCACAGGCGTCGAAGATTTTATTGGCAAGCTCAGGCCCGATATCATTGACCAGAGCACCCTTCACGAAGTCTTCGCGGCGCGCATCCATTTCCTTCTGGATTTTCTTGCCCATGGCGCGGCGCAGCAAATCGGCGGCGGCAGCAGTGAAGCCTGCCATGTCCTTGGCGATCTGCTGCACCTGTTCCTGATAAGTGATAACGCCGAAGGTGGCCTTGAGAATAGGCTCCATCAGGGGGTGCAGATATTCCACCGCTTCCTTTCCCAGTTTGCGCGCGCAATAGGTGGGGATCATGGCCATGGGGCCGGGGCGATAGAGTGCGACGAGGGCAATCAAATCTTCAAAGCGGTCGGCCCGCATGGCACGCACGGCGTCTCGCATGCCCGCACTTTCAAGCTGGAACACGCCCATGGTTTCGCCCTGCGCCAACATGGCAAAGGTTGCCACGTCATCAAGCGGGATTTTACTGGCGTTGAACTCCGGCACACGGCGGCGGATGAGGCGTTGGGCCTTGTCGATGACTGTCAAGGTTTTCAGACCCAGAAAGTCGAACTTCACCAAGCCTGCTTTCTCGGCGTATTTCATGTTGTACTGCGTGGCGGGAATACTGGAACGCGGGTCGCGGTAGAGCGGCACGAGTTGTTCGAGCGGACGATCACCAATGACAATGCCCGCCGCGTGGGTGGAGGCGTTGCGATACAGACCTTCAAGTTTCAATGCGATTTCGAACAGCGCTTTCACCGCAGGGTCACGGTCACGCTCTTCTTGCAGGCGCGGCTCCAGTTCGATGGCCTGCCCCAGTGTGACGGGTGCTGCCGGATTCATCGGGATCATTTTTGACAGGCGATCCACTTGGCCATAGGGCAGTTGCAGCACGCGGCCCACGTCGCGCGTCACCATGCGGGCCTGCAATTTGCCGAAGGTGATGATCTGCGCCACGCTTTCGCGGCCATAGCGGCCTTGAACATAATCGATGACTTCGTCGCGACGGTCCTGACAGAAATCGATATCGAAGTCGGGCATGGACACACGGTCGGGATTGAGGAAGCGCTCGAACAGCAAGTCGAACCGCAGGGGATCAAGATCAGTGATCATGGTGGAATAGGCAACGAGTGATCCTGCCCCCGAACCACGCCCCGGCCCCACCGGAATATCCTGCGCCTTGGCCCATTTGATGAAGTCAGAAACGATCAGGAAGTAACCCGCATACTGCATCTTGATAATGACGGAGAGTTCAAAATCCAGACGCTTGTTGTAATCCTCGCGCGTCATACCGGGTGCCAGTCCGGTTTGCGCCAACCGGATTTCAAGCCCGGCTTTGGCTTGTTGCGTCAGCACCTCTGGTTCATCCCCATCGCCAAAGCGTGGCAGAATTGGCTTTCGTCCTTCGACGCGATAGGCGCAACGCATCGCGATTTCGATGGTGTTTTCGATGGCTTCAGGAATATCGGCAAACAGGGTCGCCATTTCCTTTTGCGATTTGAAATAATGTTCTGGCGTCAAGCGGCGGCGTTCATCGGCGGCAACGACTGCTCCTTCGGCAATGCAGATCAAGGCGTCATGTGCGGAATAATCACCAGGCACGGCAAAGAAGACTTCGTTTGTGGCCACCAGGGGAATGCCAAGAACATAGGCGATGTCGATGAGACCTTTTTCAGTGGCGCGTTCCGTGTCGAGGCTGTGGCGTTGCAGTTCAATGTAGAGCCGGTTTCCAAAAACATCGAGCAACCGCTGCGCGGTGTTGCGGGCCAAGAGGACCTGGCCTTGCAAAAGCGCTGCGTTCAATGGCCCCGATGGTCCGCCAGACAAGCAGATGATACCATCCGTACACTGATTGAAAAGTTCCCATGTCACATGGGCTTCGTCTTGTGGCGCAATGTCAAGGAAGCTGCGGCTGGTGAGGCGCATCATGTTGCTGTAGCCGACGTCGTTTTGCGCCAACAATACGAGAGAATGGAATTGTTTGAGGCCTGCGTGCTGTTTCTGCGGTGTTGGTGCTGCCTCTGCAAAATCCACTTTCAGAGACATGCCGATGATGGGTTGAATGCCTTTTTCCATCATGGTGTCAGAAAATTCGAGTGCGCCGAAAAGATTGCCGGTATCGGTAATGGCTACGGCGGGCATGGCGTTTTTTGTGGCGAGGGTCGCCATCTGCTTCACCTGCACCGCACCTTCTGACAACGAGTAGGCGGAGTGGACGCGGAGGTGGATGAACTGGGGGGTGGTCATGGACTCGTTGATACACCCCCTCCCCCCTTCGGGGTACTCCCCCAGCTGCGCTGAGGAAGAAAAGATGTGGATTTCCCGTTAGCTGTTTTTTCTGACGACGCACGGTAGGCCTGCTGCGGTATATTTCGCGCATAGTTCCTGTGCGCTCTCTCGGGTTTTTGCACCCACCATAATGAATGCCATCTTGCGGGAGCCGCGGGACAGGTTGTTCTTTCGCATGACAAAAGGCTGGGCTCCGTCCAGCGCTTGCGGGAAGCGCAGTTTCAGGCGCTTGAACATGCCTAGGGCGCGGCCCTCGTTAAAGTCAGCGGCGAGCAAGGCTCCCCAAGGCTCTGATTTTCCACGGGAAACGCCGATTGTGGGGTTCACTTCGCGCGACGCCAAAGCAATACACTGGCTGGTAAAATCGTCTGATTTGCCCAAGGCGGGCATGACGAAACTGGCGGTTTTGTCTTTCCACTCATCGGCAATTTTGCCGGTGATATAGGCGACGTAATCTTCGGTTTCGCCGGGCAAGCTGCTTGTGCCCGCCAGCCAACGGCTGATACGACCTTCACCTGCATTGTAAGCTGCGGCGGCCAACCCCAGGTTTCCAAACTCTTTTTTAAGATCAGCGAGGAATGAGGCCGACGCGCCAATAGCAAGGATCGGATCGAAGGGATCAGCAAGCTTCCGGCGCTCCGCCGTACCCGGCATGAATTGTGCGATCCCCTGCGCACCCACGGGGCTCACGGCATTGGGGTCGAACAGGCTTTCTTTCCATAGCAGGCGTGTGAAGAAGACGCGGTCCAGATTATTGGCGGTGGACGCCTGGTCGATGGCCGCACATACAGTGGCCGCAAAAGCCTTGCGGTCGGGCTTGGTGGCGGCGTGGGCTGGCACGGCCAGTGCCAACGCCAGAAAACTAAGCGTCCACCAATTTGCCATGCTGCAGAACCGTCGTGCGCGTCATGTTGCGGGCAAGTTCGAAATTGTGGGTTGCGATGAGGGCGCCCAGGCCCTCTTCACGAATCAGCCGCATGAATTCAGCTTGCACCAATGCTGCGGTATCGGGGTCAAGGTTGCCTGTAGGTTCATCGGCCAGCAACAATAACGGACGGTTGGCCAGCGCACGGGCAATCGCAACACGCTGCTGTTCACCGCCAGACATTTCGGCGGGACGATGTTCCAGGCGATGCGAAAGCTTCAAACGGCTCAGCAAATCCTTGGCGCGTGTCTCCGCTTCGGCTTGTGATGCACCCGCAATCAGTTGCGGCATGACCACGTTTTCAAGGGCCGAGAATTCCGGCAGCAAATGGTGAAACTGATAGACAAAGCCCACACCGATGCGGCGGATGCGGGTGCGTGCCTTGTCGTCCAGTGTGGTGCATTCCTGACCTGCGATGAAAACTTCGCCGGAGGTTGGTTTTTCGAGCAAACCAGCGATGTGCAACAACGATGATTTTCCAGAGCCCGATTGGCCCACGAGGGCTACTACTTCGCCCGCATGTACGGTCAATGACAATCCGTCGAACACACGCAATTGTGCGTCGCCTTGTCCATAAACGCGAGTGACGTTTTGTAGTTCAAGGGCGGGTTTCAGTGTCATTCGTAACGCAAAGCCTCAACAGGATCAAGCTTGGCAGCACGCCATGAGGGATAGAGGGTGGCGAGGAAACTGAGGATCAATGACATGAGCGTGATCAGCAGCACCTGCTGGGGATCAACGCGTGACGGCAACTGGGCGAGATAATAAAGTTCAGGATTAAATGGATCGACGCCGGAAAACCACTGGATCAACTTCCGGATATTTTCAGAGTTCAGGGCGATCACCAGTCCCAATAAAACGCCAGCAAGGGTTCCCACCACACCTATCATGGCCCCCGTAATGAAAAACACGCGCTGCATCGCTCCTGCCGTCGCTCCCATAGTGCGCAGAATTGCAATGTCGCGGCTTTTGTCTTTCACCAGCATGATGAGACTCGAGACGATGTTCAACGCCGCCACCAGCACCACCATTGTCACCACAAGAAACAGCACATTGCGCTCTACTGTCAGAGCATTGAAGAAAGCTTGGTTGCGGTCTTTCCAGGTTTGTATCATCAGGCGCTTGCCTGTGGCTTTACGAATATCCCCAAGGTAGGCCTGCACGTTGTCAGGATCATCCACCAACAGTTCAATGCCAGTAACGCCTTCCTCGGAGGAAAAAAATTCCTGAGCGTCGACAGCGGGCATGTAGACAACATTCTCGTCATATTCCGACATGCCCATTTTGAAGATGGCGACCACAGGATAGTCCCTGATGCGCGGTGTTGACCCCATGACGGTATCTGGCCCGTTGGGTGAAATCATCGTGATGGTCGTACCCAAGCCCACCTGGTGTTTCCACGCCATGCGCTCGCCAATGGCAACACCGCCAGACTTGTCCCAACCCTTGAAGCCGGGCTCCTTGTCAAGGCCACCGGGTGTGCTGACGGCAGTGCGCAGCTTGTCATTGTTGAGGCCAGCGATTTTGACAATGTCTTCCTCACTCACACCGCGCACCAATGCACCCGTGGCGTTTTTGGTTGAGGACACCATCACCTGCCCTTCAACCAGCGACACAGCCTGCGTGACATGGGGCGTGGTTGCAAGTTTCTGTTTGATTTCATCGGCATTGGTGATCGGCTCAAACTGCGGATCATAAATCGTCGCATGGCCGGAAAAGCCGAGCACCTTGTCCAGCAATTCCTGCCGAAAGCCGTTGAACACCGACATGACAACGATAAGCGTTGCGACGCCAAGCATGATACCGAGGAAAGAGAAGAGCGCGATGACAGAGACTACACCGGCTTTGCGGCGGGCACGAAGGTAACGAAGAGCGATCTTCCATTCAAAGTTGGCGAAGGGCTTCGTGTCTGGGAGGGATTGGGTCACTCTTCACCTCTCCCGCTTGCGGGAGTGGGCGCTTGAGCGCAGCGAAAGCGGGTGAGGGCCCGAAGTAAATCGCAGGCCCTCACCCGGCGCGTTCCGCGCCGACCTCTCCCACAAGCGGGAGAGGTGAAGAACGAGAGCCTTCAAGTGAAACGCTCCACAACTTGATCCAGCGCAACATTCTCGCGCGCACCTGTTTTCCGGTTCTTCACTTCCGCAACACCTTCTTTCATTCCGCGCGGACCGATGATCACCTGCCACGGCAAACCAATCAAATCCATCGCCGCAAATTTCGCTCCACCCGCAGCATTGCGGTCGTCGTACAACACATCCTTGCCCTTAGCGGTCAGGCCTTTGTAGATTTTTTCCGAAGTCGCATCAGCCTCTGCATCTCCTGATTTGATATTGATCAGGCCAATGTCGAAAGGTGAAACAGACTCGGGCCAAATGATACCCGCAGCGTCATGTGAAGCTTCGATAATGCCAGCTACCAGACGCGACACGCCAATGCCGTAGGAGCCTGATTGCAGCGTAACTTTCTTGCCATCAGGCCCTTGCACTTCGCAGCCTAGTGGCTCTGAATATTTCGTGCCAAAGAAAAAAATGTGGCCAACTTCGATGCCACGGCCGCTCATGCGCTTGGCTTCAGGCACCCGCTGTTCAAACTCGGCCTGATCGTGTTTTTCATCCGTTGCGGCGTAACGCGTGGTATAATCCGAGACAAGTTTCGCCACAGCGTCCACATTGTCAAAATCAATATTGACGGATGACCAGTCCATGTCATGCAACGCCCCGTCAAAGAACACGCCACTTTCACCCGTATCGGCCAACACCAAAAATTCATGGCTGGCATCACCACCAATGGGGCCTGTATCGGCCCGCATGGGCACGGCCTTGATGCCCAGACGTGCGAAGGTTTTCAAATAGCTGACGAACATCTTGTTGTATGAATGCATGCCCGCTTCAAGTGACACGTCAAACGAGTAGGCATCCTTCATCAGGAATTCCCGACCGCGCATCACACCAAACCGTGGCCGCACTTCGTCGCGGAATTTCCACTGGATGTGATAGAGATTGCGCGGCACGTCCTTGTAAGACTGGATGCCGGAGCGGAAAATGTCGGTGATCATTTCCTCGTTGGTGGGGCCGTAGAGCATGTCGCGGTCGTGACGGTCTTTGACGCGCAACATTTCCTTGCCATAGGCGTCATAGCGCCCGGACTTTTTCCACAGGTCAGCCGATTGCAGCGTGGGCATGAGCACCTCAATCGCCCCTGCCCGATTCTGCTCTTCGCGCACAATCTGCTCGATCTTTTTCAGAACACGAAAACCCATCGGCAGCCAGGAATAGCTGCCAGCCGCCTCCTGCCTGATCATGCCTGCACGCAGCATGAGTCGGTGGGACGCGACTTCCGCTTCCTTGGGGTCGTCACGGAGGATGGGCAAAAAATATTGCGATAGGCGCATGAGAATCCCTGAATGCAATCGAATCCCGGCCCTTTTAAGGAGTTACAGCCGCAACTCAAGCCATGTCCCACTGCAACCCCTGTTTGAACTGTCTGACAAGTCACATGTTCGACATTATTTAACTTGGCAAGCGCGAAAATTTGCGGCAACTTCAAATCCAAGAATAACAAGACCAAGATTGCACAGGGTGTAACCCAGGTCTGGGGAGGGTGTATTGCCAGGAACCGAAATCGGTCACGGCACCGCCAAAAGACTGCAAGGGCGGAAGCTTCACAGCTTCCGCCTTTTTTGATTTGGCGAAGCAGGGAGGGGGTATCACCTCACGCATGCTCTCACCCCCTGAACGCCGTCACCTCAATTTCAATTTTCATCAGGTCATCAATCAGCCCTGTCACCAACATGGTTGCGGCCGGGCGAATGTCGCCGAACCATTTTTTGAGTATTGGCTGACAGGCCGAAAAATCCGTGCCATTCGGAAGCAAATAGTGAACGCGAACAATATCCGCCATGGCGAACCCTGCTTGCTTCAGAGCTGCTTCAATATTCCTGAACGTCTGCTCGGCTTGTGTGGCCACATCACCGGAAATCGCCATCGTCGCATAGTCGTATCCTGTGGTGCCCGCCACAAAACACCAATCGCCCTGTACAACGGCGCGCGAATATCCGTAGTCACTTTCGAACTTTGAGCCCGATGAAATCAGCTTTTTCATTTGGATTGTCCAATCGATAAATCACCCGTCATGATCGCCACCTGGTGATGCGGTGTGGCCAGCTTTATCTTGCCTTTCTGCAAGGCGTCCCACACCAGAAAATGCACATCGGACGTGAAGTTGTTGGGGCCATCATCAATACCGTTTACCCAGAATTTCACCGCGAAATGCGCACCGAAATCGCCGAACTTCTTGAGCTCGCAACTCACCTTTTCAGGTTCCTGCAACACCGTGGGATGCGAGCTGATGGCCTTTTCGATGAGCGGTACAACCTTGTGCAGGTCTGTGTCATAGGTGACTACAAATGGCACTTCATAGCGTTGGCGGGGGTCAGCTCTTGTCCAGTTGATAAAGCGCGTGGTGATGAATTTTTCATTCGGCACCATGATCTCTTTGCCGTCGTAGGTTTCCAGCGTCGACGAACGCATGTTGAGTTCGCGCAGCGTGCCGGTGCGGCCATCTTCCAACTCGATATAGTCCCCCACTTTCAGTGAGCGTTCCAGCAATATGATAATGCCGGAAATGAAGTTCGATGCGATTTGCTGCAGGCTAAATCCCAAGCCCACGCCAAGCGCACCGCCGAATACGGCAAGCGTGGTAAGGTCAAGGCCCAGAATGTTCAGAAGCAATAGCCCGACGACGGCAAACACCAGAAGTTCCAGCGCCTTGGCTGCAAGCTCGCGCGTTTGCACATCAACAGACTGTTGATCGCGGATGACTTTTTGTCCGGCGTTCGACGAGGTGCGCCCCAACCAGAACAATATGCCGCCAAAGAGTGCGGCTTTCGACAAGGCTAGCAGTGAAATACGAATGTTGCCGGCCTGAAAGGCGATGCTGTCCAACGCACCCGTGAATTGACTAAAAAAACCCAGCGCATAAATCGCTGCAATCGGCAGGCCAATCCAGCGGGCAGCGGAATTGATCACGGGGTGCGTGAGGAAGCGCATGATGACCGCGTGCAGCAGACGCACCAAGGCCAGACTCTGCGCAATGCGAATGAGCCAGCTTGCACCGAGAGCGGCGTCGGCAGCGGAGGTGGCAGCAGCCATGAACCCCACAAAAATCAGGGGCTCAACCAGATTGCGACACGAGAACAGCAGTTTTTGATAGCGTAAAAGGCGGCCTTCCACAGGCTCCTGTTTCAGCAGCGGAACCTTGGCCAGCACCTGCCGCGCCATCAGCTTGGCCACCACCCACAGCCCGATGACGGCAATGACCTGCGCATAAAACTGCGGGCTGGCCAGCCATCCTTTCAGCACATCAAAGTAACCCCAGACTTTGGCCTGCAATATTTCAAGGTTCACGCCCAAACATCTCCCCAACCCGTTTTCTTCGCCCGTTTGTAGGCAGGCTTGTCACGGCTGGCAATCACTTCATCACGCAGCCCCGCGCCGTCACACAAAGGCAACGTCGCTGCCACCTTGTTGACAGTGACAGGTGCCACCACCCGCCCGCCCGACTGCGGAACGGGTTTCCGCGACAGGACAAGATAGCTGAAGGCTTCATCCTCAAACGGCACCGTCGCCTGTTTTGCATGCATGTGGTCGCGAGAGCGCTGCACGCGGGTTTTGAAATGGCACCAGTTGTTGCCCGCCATGGGGCAGATGTTTTGATGCGTACACGGAGCAATGACGAAGGCCCCCTGCCCCAACAGTGTTTCTCGCACCCTGCGCAAACGTTCAAACCCGTGCGGTGTTCCCGGTTCAATGAGAAGCAACACATCTTCGGTTCTGTCCCACAATCGCCTTGCCACTCCCGGCATCGTATGAAGCGGCAACTCAGCCAGCATGTAAGACGCGACGACCAATTGCGCTTTGATGTTGGACGCCAAACCAGCTTCAGGTTTCTGCAGCAACGTCGTTTGCTGCAAAACGTCGAGCCTACTTTCGGCATTCAGTTTCGCTGCAAGCCAGGCGAATGATTGATCTTGTTCGCATTGCGTGATGGATGAGAGGCTTTCCCAGCGTTGCAACGCAGTCCAGCTTGCCGTTCCCGGACCTGCCCCCATATCGAGCAGCGAATGTGGCGTAAAATCCGGCATGGCCCGCGCCACTGCCTCAAGCACTCTCACATTGGCGGCAAAAGTGGCGGGCACGCGTGACACCACATAGGCGGCAAGATCAACCGTGCTTGAATTCGCACCTTTGCGATAGCTTGAACTGAGTCGAGCCGTCTTCTCCACCAAGCCGCCTTGGCCGCCCAGTTTCAACCACGCACCCAATGCCTCGTTCAAGTTACCCGGATAGTTCACGAAATCCCCACCGTTTTGTCAGTTGCCCCGGACGATCCCGTCAGACTAATGTCCCGACCGATTCAATAGGGCCAAAGCCCGCACGAAAGCAAAACAGATGTTCAAGTCGTTTTTCCCGAATCCGAAGGTGTTTTTTACATCAGCCATCGTTTGGAATTTAATTGCCGTGTTGATTTGGTTTTTCGGGGCGCGAAACTGGGGAAGTAGTATTGGTCTTGATAATCCCATTGACGGTACTCCATCTATCGTCGGGATTTCCATTTTTTGGTCCAAACCTTTTCTATGGTTTTACATTTATTTTGCCATCGTTTCTTTGGCTTTCTCGGTAGCCTGGTGGAAACTGGCACCACATAAATGGTTCGGTTGGTCGGTTTTGGGATCAGCTTTGATTATTTTTTACACATATTTTCAGGTTCAGGTCAGCGTGGCTGTGAATGAATGGTATGGTCCGTTTTACGATCTTATTCAAACCGCTCTCGCAAAGCCCAACACGGTGAAACCGGAAGAGTTTTATTACCAACTGCTTACATTTGCCGTGCTGGCCGGTGTTGCTGTCATTGTTTACGCCTTTGGACGGTATTTTATAAATCACTATGTGTTTAGATGGCGCACGGCGATGAATGAGTTTTACGTTCAAAATTGGCAACGGTTACGGAACGTCGAAGGTGCGTCACAACGCGTACAGGAAGACTCAATGCGATTTGCCCGTGGTATGGAAAACCAGGGAGCTGGTTTGATTGATGCGGTAATGACGCTGATAGCATTTATGCCGATCCTGATCGCCCAGTCCAAAGCCGTAACACTCTTGCCGGTAGTGGGAGCGGTGCCTTACCCGCTTTTACTCGCGGGCCTGTTTTGGGCGGTATTTGGTACTGTTTTTCTTGCGGCAATTGGCTACAAACTTCCAGGGCTCGAATTTTCAAATCAACGTGTTGAAGCTTCATTCCGCAAGGAGTTGGTTTACGGAGAAGATGATGCATCACGTGCCTCGCCGCCCGTGTTGGGCGATCTGTTTGTCCTCGTCAGAAAGAATTATTTTCGACTCTTCAAAAACTACTTCTTGTTCAATCTTGGCTGGCGCTCTTATCTCCAGGCTGACAACGTTTTTGGAATTCTATTGCTGGTGCCAACGATTGCGGCCGGTGCAATCACGCTCGGTGTTATGAATCAGATACTGAACGCGTTTGGACAGGTCCGGGATTCGTTTCTCTATCTTGTCAACCAGTGGCCGACGATCGTCGAGCTCATTTCAATTTATAAACGACTTCGTTTGTTTGAAAGTGCTGTGGATGGAAGGGCTGACCTTGAAGCTGATGAAGAATATGGCTTGACCCACACTTAAGCGGTTCAGC
Organism: Hyphomicrobiales bacterium; assembly: GCA_043754325.1. GTDB lineage: Bacteria > Pseudomonadota > Alphaproteobacteria > Rhizobiales > Aestuariivirgaceae > Aestuariivirga. The sequence goes on along the minus strand of JAYUVC010000055.1, from coordinate 3,867 downwards.
CGCACGCTGTCTATTGTTGTAAACAAAAGCGGCTTGCCATTTCCCCGGCGGGCCGCTATGCAGCGCTTCGGAATGGGCGATTAGCTCAGTTGGTAGAGCGCTTCGTTTACACCGAAGATGTCGGCGGTTCGAGTCCGTCATCGCCCACCATTCTTTGGCCTTCGGGCTTCGGTTGGCACGCCATTCCCCCACAAAAATGCCCCACACGATTTCTGAGGGCGTGCGGGGCTGATGTGTTTTGGACTTTTAAAACTGTCGCCTAGCTGTTGACGGCCTCCTTCAGTAGTTTTCCCGGTTTGAACCGTGCCCTGTTGGACGCCGGCATCTTGATGATCTTTCCCGTTTTCGGGTTACGCGCCTTGCCCGCTTCACGGCGGGTGACGGTGAAAACGCCAAAGCCCATCAGACGCACGTCGTCGCCGTCCATCAAGGCCTTGATGATGTTTTCGATGGTCGAATCCACCACCTCTTCAGCCTCTCCGCGTGTCAACCGTGTGTCGGTGGCAACCTTGGCAATGAGCTCACTTTTGTTCATTGAGATATTCCTTAGTTGCGAGATTGGATTGAAACACCACAGATTCGCAAGTCGAAAACGTTTGGTGTATCAGGCAGCAATCATGGATTTTTTGCCCGACGCTGCCACACTGTTCACCTACACCATTGCATCCTTGCTGCTGTTCATCACGCCGGGGCCGGATATGAGCCTGTGGCTCTCGCGCACCATTGGTTCGGGTCGCGCTGCAGGTGTTGCCTCAATGCTGGGCACCAATGTGGGCTGCCTCATACACACGCTGCTGGCGGCCTTTGGCGTGTCAGCGCTGATTGCAGCCTCGCATACGGGATTTCTGGTGCTCAAAATCGCAGGTGCTGTCTATCTGCTGTGGCTGGCCTTCGATGCCATTCGAAATGGATCATCACTGGATGTGAAACCACGGGAAGGCGGTTTGGCTTCGGTGAAAAGCAGTTTTCTGATGGGCATTACCGTCAATCTCACCAATCCAAAAGTGGTACTGTTCTTCATTACTTTTCTGCCGCAATTTGTGTCCGCATCTGATCCGCATGTGACGGGGAAACTGCTGTTTCTCGGATTGTATTTCATGATGATCAATACGCCTGGTGCCTTTCTGATGATTCTTGGCGCCGAGAAACTGGTGACATGGTTGAAAACGCGGCCACGCTTTCTGCGCGGCATTGATTATTCATTTGCAGGCGTGTTCGCGTTTTTTGCCTTCAAAATTGCGCTGACGCAGGGGAAATGAGTTGAAAGCCATCCGCAGCATCAAAGCCCTGGGCGAACAGGGCCACGCCCACCCTGCCCTGCATGATGACTTGCAGCGGGTGATCGAACAATTTGCTTTGAGCATCACGCCGCATGTGGCGGGGCAACTGTCCAATCCGGCCATCGCACGCCAATATATTCCGTCTACGGATGAATTAGTGATTGCGCCGGACGAATTGGCAGACCCGATTGGTGACGAGGCACACACCCCCGTCAAAGGCATCACCCACCGTTATGCCGACCGTGTGCTGCTGAAACCCACCCACACCTGTGCTGTCTATTGCCGTTTCTGTTTCCGGCGCGAAACTGTGGGGCAAGCTGGGCAAGCGCTGAGTGCTGATGAGATGAAGGCGGCACTCGCCTATATTTCCGCTCATGCGGAAATCTGGGAAGTGATCCTCTCCGGTGGCGATCCGTTGGTTTTGTCGGACCGTCGCATCAGTGACATTGCACAGTCAATTGCTGCAATGGAACATGTGCAGGTTTTGCGGTTGCACACGCGTGTGCCCGTGGCCGAGCCATCACGCATTACGCCTGGCCTGATTGCAGCCCTGAAATCACGCCTTGCGACTTACGTCGTCATTCACGTGAACCACGCCGATGAAATAACCGCAGAGGTGAAGCAAGCGCTGGCCTTGCTTGCCGACAATGGCATTCCCCTGCTCTCGCAGTCCGTACTGTTGCGGGGGGTGAATGACTCTGTTGGGGCGTTGACAAAGCTGATGCGCACACTGGTGGCCAACCGGGTGAAGCCTTATTATTTGCACCAGACTGATCTTGCCAAAGGTACAGGCCATTTCCGCGTGCCGATTGCTGAGGGGCAGGATTTGATGCGGGCCATGCGGGGTCCGGTGTCAGGTCTATGCCAGCCGACTTACGTGCTGGATATTCCAGGCGGGCACGGAAAGGTGCCGGTGGGGCCGAATTATTTCGAGATCGAAGTGGTGCGCGACATTAACGACAAACGCCACCTCTTGAACAACTCGCAAACGGTGTGACGCAAAAAAAAAACCTCCCCCGCTTCCGGAGGAGGTCATGATTGTCAGCATACAGACGATGTCAATGCGTCACAGCATTCTCCACCGATCCCTTGTCCTTCGCACGGGCAGCGGCAGCGGCTTCTTCGGCTTCCTCGTCCCAGACGATGGCCACGGGTTGCCGGACCAGCGCGTGCAACAGCACTTCATCGACGTGGGACACCGGCACCAGTTCCATGCCGGACTTCACGTTGTCCGGAATGTCCGCCAAGTCCTTGACGTTGTCGATGGGGATCAGCACTTTTTTGATGCCGCCGCGAAGCGCCGCCAGCAGCTTTTCCTTCAAGCCGCCAATCGGCAACACACGGCCACGCAAGGTGACTTCACCCGTCATGGCAATGTCTCTGCGCACGGGAATGCCCGTCAACACCGATACGATGGCTGTTGCCATGGCGATACCGGCTGATGGGCCATCCTTCGGCGTTGCACCTTCGGGCACGTGCACGTGAATGTCGCGCTTGTCGAAAAGTGTAGGCTTCACACCGATGGATGGCGCACGCGAACGCACATACGAAGACGCCGCAGAAATCGACTCCTTCATCACGTCACGAAGATTGCCTGTGACCGTCATTTTGCCTTTACCGGGCATCATCAGGGCTTCGATGGTCAGCAATTCGCCGCCCACTTCCGTCCATGCAAGGCCGGTGACCACACCCACCTGGTCTTCGCGTTCAGCTTCGCCAAAGCGGAACTTGTGTACACCCAGATAGTCGTTGACGATCTTGGCCGTGACCTTGATTTTCTTGCCCTTCTTGGCTGTCATCAAGTCCTTCACGGCTTTGCGGGCCAGCGTGTTCATTTCACGTTCCAGCGACCGCACACCGGCTTCACGGGTGTAATGCTGGATGATTTCTCGAATGGCTTCGTTGGTGACCTCGAATTCCTTTTTGTCCAGGGCATGGTGTTCCATGGCCTTGGGCACAAGATGACGCCGCGCAATTTCTGCCTTCTCATCTTCGGTGTAACCGGCAATGCGAATGATTTCCATGCGGTCGAGAAGGGCTGGCGGAATGTTCAGCGTGTTCGACGTGGTGATGAACATCACGTTTGACAGGTCATATTCCACTTCCAAATAGTGGTCCATGAAAGTGGCGTTCTGTTCCGGATCAAGCACCTCGAGCAGCGCCGACGACGGATCGCCCCGGAAATCCTGACCCATCTTGTCGATTTCATCCAACAAGAACAGCGGGTTGGATTTCTTCGCCTTCTTCATCGACTGGATAACCTTGCCGGGCATCGAGCCAATGTAAGTGCGGCGGTGACCACGGATTTCAGCTTCATCGCGCACACCACCCAAGGACATGCGAATGAATTCGCGACCTGTTGCCTTGGCGATGGATTTGCCGAGCGAGGTTTTACCAACACCCGGAGGCCCCACGAGGCAGAGGATCGGTCCACGCAATTTATTGGTCCGGGCCTGCACCGCCAGATATTCGACGATTCGGTCCTTCACCTTTTCCAAACCGAAGTGATCGACGTCCAACACATTCTGGGCGTAGTCGAGATCGGTTTTCACCTTGCTCTTTTGTGACCATGGAATGTTCAGTAGCC
>JAYUVC010000054.1:0-11140 GCA_043754325.1 Hyphomicrobiales bacterium | reverse complement strand
CCCTGGAAAGCGACCGACGAGACGGTTGTGGCCCCGGATAAGGCGACCCTTGAACATGAAGGATGTGCTGCGGAAATACGGATAATATTGCGGAAAATCACGCATCAGCCGCAAACCCAGCGTGGCCATGTCGCGTGCTGTCGTGACTTGCGCGGGATTGGGCAGTCCCGATGCATTTTTGAACACCGTACGGCGCATGCCGAGATAGCGCGCCACCTTGGTCATGCGCACGGCAAAAGCCTGCTCGCTTCCATTGGCAAGATTTTCGCCCACGGTTGCAGCTGCGTCATTTGCGGATTTGATCACCAGTGCCTTGATGGCCTGTTCGACCGTGATTGTTGTGCCCGCTTTCAGTCCGAGCTTGGACGGTGACATGGCTGCAGCACGACGTGATACCCTGAGATTGGTCGACAGTTTGACGCGACCGGCTTTCATATCCTGAAACAAAATGTAGAGCGTCATCATTTTGGTCAGTGATGCGGGGTGACGGTAGCCATCGGGATCATCGGATGAGAGCATGGCGCCGGTGCGGGCATCGACAACGATGGTCGAAAATTTTACAGCGGCTTCGGCTGATGCCATGCTGCCCAGCAGAAGTGCCGCGCTTAAAAGCATCGCAAACACAGATTTAAAAACCTGAGACAACATTCGCATTCTCGTCACTTCCCACACTTGCCCAACGCTACGGCTCAACACCTGCACCCCCATGCTGGCGTAAATTGGTCCGATCGGTCGAAATTCCTGAATTACTGGAAACGCCGTTACCATCCCGTAAACTCCCCCGAGTCAGGACAGTTGTTTCTAAGGGAATGCAAATCATGTTGCAATGCAAAATTTCCTTGACAAATCTTATTGCAGTGCACATATTCTGGTCGTCAACCCAACCGGAGAGCCACCATGAACAATTTTGAAGATGCACAAAAGTTCGGCAAAGAAGGTTTTGAGGCATTTGTTGCTTCGGCCACTGCTATGACCAAGGGCTATCAGGCGATGGCGCAGGAAATTGCGGATTTTGCCACCAAGACTGTTGAGCACAACAAGGCGACCTTTGAAAAAGCCACCGCTGCCCGTTCGTTCGAGCGTGTTGTTGAAGTACAACAGGGTTATGCCAAGGAAGCCTATGATGCCATGGTTACCCAGTCCACGAAGCTTGGCGACATGTACAAGGCTGCCACGACTGAAGCCTTCAAGCCCTATGAAAAGTCGATTGCCGCTTTCGGCGTGAAGGCCCCTGCACAATAATCATCTGATTATTTTCGTTATCCTAAAAGTTCGTGCCCGTCGGTTATTCCGGCGGGCATTTTATTGCAGCGTTATCTCGACGGGCACATGGTCAGATGGTTTTTCATGGCCACGGACTGATTTATGGATGCGGCTGGCGCTGAGGCGGTCGGCGGCTTGCGGTGACAGCAACAGGTGATCAATGCGGATGCCATTGTTTTTGGGCCATGCGCCGGCTTGATAGTCCCAGAAACTGTAATCGCCTGATGCGAGTGGATGAAGTGCGCGGAAACTTTCTGTCAGGCCCAGGTGTTTCAGGCTTTCGAATGCTTCACGTGACTGCGGTAGAAACAATGCATCAGTCACCCAGTTCTGCGGATGTCTTGCGTCAACTTCTGCGGGTAATACATTGTAATCGCCTGCAAAAACTAACAGTTCTTCTTTGAGCAACTGCTCTGCCGCATAGGCACGCAGACGCTGCATCCAGCCCAGTTTGTAGTCATACTTGGGCCCAGGTGTGGGGTTGCCGTTCGGCAGATAGAGACCGCACACCCGCACGGCAAAATCACCCTCAATCACAGTGGCCGCAATGAACCGCGACTGCTCGTCAGCGTCATCGCCGGGCAGACCTTTTTCAATGTCTTCCATTGGCAGGCGGGAGAGCAGGGCAACACCGTTATAGGTTTTCTGGCCGTGCACCGCAGAAGCGTATCCCAGTTCCTCAAAATGCGTTGACGGAAACGCGTGATCCTCACACTTTATTTCCTGCAGGCAAACAACGTCAGGCTCTTCCGCCTTCAGCCATTCCGTGACCTGGTTCAAGTGAGCCTTGATTGAATTGACGTTCCAGGTGGCAATGCGCATGGCGTCAAAACGAAAAGCTGGTGCCGCAGCCGCAAGACGACTTGGCTTGCGGATTGTTGACCTTGAAGGCTTGCCCCATCAGGTTATCTTCAAAGTCCAGCACAGAGCCATCGACATAGAGCATTGACACGGTGTCAACCAATACCGTTGCGCCATCGAGCTGAAAGGCCAGGTCTTCTGGTTCCCGCGATTTTGCGATCTCGAATTCATATTGGAACCCCGAACATCCCCCGCCATTTACAGCAAGACGCAAGGCGGCAGCCGAATCGCCGCCTGTGATCTTCAGGATGCGTTGGGCGGCGGCTGGTGTTACGATGAGATTTGGGGTTGTCATGAGGTGAATCTTGGGTCAGTGGTGTGAAATGTCAAGTGTGGGGTTAAAAGCATGACGGTTAGCCTAGCCCCATTTGCCTGTCATGCCAACAAAAGCCGGGGCCGCCTGGTGCCCGAACCGGAAATGCCGCCGCGCAGCTGTTTTGCCAGGGACCGGGACCGGCTGGTGCATTCGGCGGCGTTTCGGCGCCTCAAGCACAAGACGCAAGTGTTTGTTTACCATGAAGGCGACCACTATCGCACCAGACTGACCCATACCATTGAAGTGGCGCAAATCGCCCGCGCCATCGGGCGGGCCTTGCATGTCGACGAGGATTTGACGGAAGCCTTGGCGCTGGCGCATGACCTGGGGCACACGCCGTTTGGGCATGCTGGCGAACGTGCGCTGGATGACCTGATGAAGGCGCATGGCGGCTTTGACCACAATGCCCAGTCACTGCGAATCGTCACGCGCCTTGAACGGCGTTATGCACAATTCGATGGCCTGAACCTGACCTGGGAAACACTTGAAGGCCTGGTCAAGCACAATGGTCCGCTCACGGATGATTCTGGTCATGCCATTGGCAAGTATCGCGAGCAGGGGCTTCCCGCTGCCATTATTGAATATTCAGAGGCGCATGATCTTGAACTGTCGCGATACGCTTCGATCGAAGCGCAAGTGGCAGCTTTGTCTGATGATATTGCATATAACGCCCACGATATCGACGACGGGTTGCGGGCCGGGTTGTTCAAGGTGATTGACCTTGGCGATATTCCTTTGGTGGGGACGGCACTTGCCGAAGTTTTAAAACTCTATCCTGATCTTGAGCACAACAGGCTTGTGCATGAAACCGTGCGGCGTGTCATATCAGCCATGGTGCAAGATGTATTGGCACAGTCGCGGAAAAACCTGTCCCGCGCCAAACCGAAATCGGTTGAAGATGTGCACAATGCAGGTGAGGCACTGGTGCAGTTTTCGGCGCAGATGCGTGAGTACAACCGCATACTGCAACAATTCCTGTCACAGCAGATGTACAGGCATCCGCGTGTGATGGACATCATGGGGCGGGCGCAGCGGGTCATTGCAGACTTGTTCAAGGCCTACACGAAAGATGAAAAGCTGTTGCCCAAAGAGTGGCGCGAACTTGCCGGTGTTGGTGAAAAACGGCACACGGCGCGGCATGTCTGTGACTTCATTGCGGGCATGACGGATCGTTATGCGCTCGACCAGCACAAGCGCTTGTTTGACCTCGACCCGCTTTTCCGTTAGGGCCGGACAACTCTTATTTGATTGATTGACATGAATATTTTTGCAGAATTCCAGGCGCAGGTTGTGGCCGCCGTCATTGCGTTGCAGGGTGAAGGCAAATTGCCCCCGGCACTTGATTTGTCGAAACTTGCGGCAGAGCCCCCACGCGATGTGAGCCACGGCGATGTGGCCACAAATGTTGCAATGGTGTTGGCCAAACCGGCAGGCCTCAATCCGCGCGCCCTTGCTGACATGATCGTGGCGAAACTTGCGTTGGCGCCTGATGTGGAATCGCTTTCGATTGCAGGCCCGGGTTTTATCAACGCAAAACTCAAAGCCGCCGTTTGGCCGCGCGTGTTGACCGCGGTGCTGACACAACAAGACGAATTTGGCCGTTCGGAATTCGGCCAACACCGCAAGGTCAATGTTGAATATGTCTCGGCCAATCCAACGGGACCATTGCATGTGGGCCATGTGCGCGGTGCCGTGTTTGGTGACGCGCTGGCGTCGCTGCTGCAAGCAACGGGCCATGATGTGACACGTGAATATTATATCAATGATGCAGGCGGCCAAGTCGATGTGTTGGCACGTTCCGCTCACTTGCGTTATCTCGAAGCGCTCGGCGAAGATATTGGTGAGATTCCTGCAGGGCTTTATCCCGGTGACTATCTGGTTCCGGTGGGCCAGGCCCTGGCTGTTGAGTTTGGAACATCATTCAAGGACAAGCCCGAATCCAGATGGCTTGAACCATTCAAGGCCAAAGCCATTTCGATGATGATGGATTTAATCCGCGAAGATCTGGCGTCGCTGAATATCCGGCAAGAGGTTTTCGCGTCTGAGAAAGCCTTGCACACATCGGGTGCCGTTGGCAGCACCATCGCATTTCTTGAAGGCCAGGGTCACATTTACAAGGGTCGGCTTCCAAAACCGAAGGGCGAAGTGCCGGAGGATTGGGAAGACCGGGAACAGACCTTGTTCCGCTCAACAGCGCTTGGTGATGACGTGGATCGTCCGCTGAAAAAGTCGGATGGCTCCTACACCTACTTTGCTTCTGACGTTGCCTACACCAAGGACAAGATTGATCGCGGCTTCACCGAACTGGTCTATGTGCTTGGTGCAGACCACGGCGGTTATGTAAAGCGGTTGGAAGCGCTGGCTGCATCGCTGCAGGGCAACAGGCACATTGATGTGGTGGTCAGGCTTTGCCAGCTGGTGAAATTGTTCCGCAACGGCGAACCTGTGCGCATGTCAAAGCGGGCAGGGGAATTCGTCACCTTGCGGGACGTCGTTGATGAGGTTGGTGCCGATGTGGTGCGCTTCATGATGCTGATGCGGAAAAACGAGGCACCGCTCGAATTTGATTTTGCCAAAGTTACAGAGCAGTCGAAAGACAACCCGGTGTTTTATGTGCAATATGCCCATGCGCGGATTTCGTCGGTGTTGCGGAAGGCCGAAGCACAGGGAATCACTGTGGAAACTCCGCAGGATGTCGATTTTAATTTGCTTACGGACGAATCGGAAACAGGGTTAATGCGTAAAATTGCAGCTTTTCCGCGCATGCTGGAAGCCGCTGCGGCGGCGCATGAACCACACAGAATATCGTTTTATCTCCACGACTTGGCTTCGGATTTCCATGCCTTGTGGAACAAGGGCAAAGAAGCGCCGCAATTGCGGTTCATTGTGGAGGGTCAAATAGGACTGTCCAAGAGCCGTCTCGCTTTTCTGGCGGCAATCCGCTATTGTATTGCCAATGGGTTAAGGATTCTCGGTCTCAGGCCGGTCGAGGATATGTGATGGGGCATAAGGGATAAATGGACCAGGACGATACCAAGGGCCAAGACAAGCGCAATTGGCGGGAACGCCTCGGCATTGGCGCGCAAGGCAATAGCGCTCAGGGCAATGCTTCCCCCGTGACCAATGGCGCGCAGGGAAGCCGGGATTTGCCCAAAATTTCAAGTGATTTTCGCAAGGAACCAGCACCTGCACGAATAGCGCCACGTCCGGCAGCGGCGGCACCGCATTCGTCAGCGCCGCATTCGTCAGCGCAACGTCCGGCAGTGGTGGCACCTGCGGTTCGTCCCGCTCCAATGGCACCGCGTGCCAATGCAAAGGTGATCAATCCCGCGCCGGCATCACCCGACAAGCTGGCAGAACGTTTACGGTCGCAGCGCGATGCGTCTACCAAGCTTGCCGAACAACGGGTGCAGGTTGCCAAGCAGCGTGGAGAAATTCCAGCCGCGCCTGCGCAACAGCGTCCGCAGGCCGCCCAGCCTGGTGCCGCAAAGCCAAAATTTGCATTTGCAGAAGAAGGCGAGGCGAAAGCTGTCGCAGCTTTGACTCCTGCGCCATTGCGCCCGGCGAGTTCGCCACCTGTGCCACCGCAAAACCAGCAACCGGTTTCACCTCAATTGTTGCCAGCGCGGCCACCGCTTGGCGGTGGTGTGCCGCCCATCGTGCCGGCATTCCAGCCCCGCCCCCAATCCTCACCACCGGCTTTTCAGCCGCAAGCGCCCCTTGGTTATCCGCAAGGTTATCCGCAGGCCGGGCAAATGCCACCCGGATTTCCGCAAGGATACGGCCAACAACCTGTGCCGCCTTATCGTCCGATTGATCCCGCGTCAGGATATGCGCCGCCTCCGGGTTATATGCCACAGCAACGTGGTTTTGCCGTGCCGCCGCAACAGGGTGGTTTTGCACCGCAGTCGGGTCCACGTCTGAATTTGCCGCCACGGCCGACGCCTGGCCTCAACAGCAATTATCAGCCACAACAGGACTTTGGTGCCGCACAACCGCAGCCCACCGAAAATTATGTCCCGAATTCGCGGCTTGGCCGCCCGCCTCTACGTGGTCCAGTGGCACCACAAGTGTCAGAAGAAGGTTACGAAGAAGAGCCTTTTGAAGACGCGCCACAGCCAACCCGCACTGCTGCGCGTCCGACCAGCAACGACTATCAGCAGGCTTATCGTGAAGCTGAGTATGGTTATGAGGAAGATGCACCACGTTCGAAGGCACCCTGGATTCTCGCTAGCCTGTTGCTGCTTGCGTTGTTGATTGCGGGGCTTGGCGTTCTGGGTTACCAGAAATACTGGAAACCGATGCTTACCGGGCAAACAACGACGCAAGACGTGCCTGCCGTTAATGCACCGGAAACGCCTGCCAAGGTGGAAGCTGAACAACCAGCGGCCACACCTTCTGCTGGTGGGGCAGCGACCACCAAAAAACAAATTTATGACCGCATTGTCGGTGATCAGGAAATTTTGGGTGGAGAAGTTTCGACGCCAGCTGAAACCCCGGCTGCCATTCCAGAGCCAACGACAGAAGCCCCAGCTGTTCCAGCGCCGCTGCCGCCTGCGGGAAGTGGTACGGAGGACGCGGTTCCACTGCCCATTCCGCCGCCACCCGGCGGTGCGGGCGAGCAACAAGGCTCAACTGATCCTGCGTCTGAAAAACAATCTGCTGACCTGATTACTCCTGCCGCCGGCGAAAGCCAGGCGGCAGTTGTCGCTGATATACCCCTTGCACCTTCGCCGGTGGCCAACCCGCCGGCACCGGGAGAGATCGCAGCAGCAAAGCCCGTTACAAGGTCATTGATAAACGATCCTGTCGTGTCGGGTACTGAGGCGATTTCCGATGTGTCGGACGCTGATCTTGCAATTGAAAAGAAAAAGACCGAAAAGAAAAAAGCTCAAGCCGTGAAGGACAAGGTGGTTTCGCCCAAACTGGGTTCCAAGCCGGTTGTTCTGGTTCCGCCAGCGCAAAAACCCAAACGTGTTGCACAAAAACAGCTTGATAGCGGTGTTGCATCCAATGATTCCGTCGATGCAGGTGGCGGGTTGTTTGACGATGCACCCGTGGTAGCGCAGGCCCCTGTTGTGCCGCTGGAACCGCCAGTAAAAAAGAAACGCACCTTGGCGGATTTGTTCAAAAAATCCACAGTTGATGCGCCGGCTCAGGATCAAGTTGCAACGATCGATCCACCTGTAATACCGGCACAAAAGCCAAAACTCATTGCTCCGCAAGTGCAGCCAGCTGAGCAAGCCTCAATAACGGAGGGCGGCAACTTCGTGGTGCAATTGGCGTCATTCAGGACCCGCCAGGAAGCCACAACCGAATTTGCCCGCCTGAAGGCCAAAAATTCCGGCAGCCTTGGGCAGTTTTCGCCCATTATCAGTGAAGCGAAGGTTGGAGGGTCAACCCGTTTTCGCCTGAGCGTTGGCCGAATGGCCAGTGAGGCGCAGGCAAATGCCGTGTGCAGCTCACTTTTCGCCGGAGGCGAACGTGATTGTCTTGTAAAAAGGCGTTAAGCGTTAACTTACAAGAAGCAAATCTTTACCAGAATGCAACTGACAGCTTCCGTTTGCAATGCTTCCCAAGTATTGAAACGCAAGATTGCAGGTGATCGTTAATGAAAACAGTTGTAAAATCCTTTATCATTGGTTGTGCAGGCGTGACATTGTCTCGCGCCGAGCGCGATTTTTTTGCGGCCAGTCAGCCTTGGGGTTTGATCCTGTTCCAGCGGAATTGTGCGTCAAGCGAACAGCTGAAAGCCCTGACCGCAGAATTTCGTGATGCCGTAGGCCGGAAAGATGCGCCTGTCCTGATTGACCAGGAAGGTGGGCGTGTGCAGCGCATGGGCCCCGATGCCAATCCTGAATGGCGGAAATATCCGGCCGCGTCACGCTTTGGCGACATGTACCGGCAATGCCCCATACATGCACTAAGGGCGGCGCGAAATGTGGGCCGCTTGATGGCTGATGATCTGGAGGCAGTGGGAATCACTGTAAATTGCCTGCCCGTGCTCGACGTGCCGCAGCCAAATGCCCATGCCATCATCAGTGACCGGGCCTATCATGCCACGCCGGAAATAATTCTGGCCCTGTCACGCGCCCATGTTGCAGGCTTCCTCGATGGCGGAGTTGTGCCAGTGATGAAACATGTGCCGGGCCATGGCCGGGCAACAGTTGACAGCCACAAGGAACTGCCACGGGTTTCTGCCAGCCGGGCTGAACTTGAGGCGGTTGATTTTCGCACATTCGCAGGTTTTGCCGATTGCGCCATGGCGATGAGTGCGCATGTGGTGTTCGAGGTTCTCGACAAGGTTCATCCTGCCACACTGTCGAAGCGGGTCATTCGTGATGTCATTCGCAAGCAGCTTGGGTTCAATGGCCTTTTGATGACCGATGATTTGTCGATGAAAGCCTTGTCCGGCAGCTATGCCGAAAAGACCACTGCGGCGCTGGAAGCGGGCTGCGACATGGTTTTGCATTGCAATGGCATCTTGGCGGAAATGCAACAGGTGGCCGACGCTGCGATACCATTGGCGGGAAAAGCCATGGCGCGGGCCAAGGCTGCGCTCAAGCAACGTCGCAAGCCTTTGCGTTATGATGTCAAAACAGCATTGAAAGATCTCGATGCTGCAATGACGTTTGTAAAATCGGCATAAACATCGCCACTGCATCGGTTGGGGAAAACCCGTGCATTGCGCGCGGATTTTGTGTTTTCCCAAGTGCAATCTGCTTGCGGACAGGGTAACTTCTGCCAATGACAGATGCAAAAACATTACAGCCGGACGCCTGGCCCGATGGTGAAAGCGAACCGCGTCGCGAGGCTGCGATGGGGTTTGAAGATGAAGCACTTATCATCGACGTTGAGGGTTTCGAAGGTCCGCTTGATTTATTGCTGGAATTGGCGCGGTCGCACAAGATTGATCTCTCGCGTATTTCGATTCTGGCCCTGGCCACCCAATATATCAATTTCATCGAACGCGCCCAACACATGCGACTGGAACTGGCGGCTGACTACCTGGTGATGGCCGCATGGCTCACTTACCTGAAGTCGCGCCTGCTGATTCCCCAGCCTCCAAAAGAAGGCGAAACCGAGCCACAGGACATGGCTCAACGCCTTGCATTCCGGTTGCAACGACTGCAGGCCATGCGCGATGCTGCTGGAAAACTGCTGAATGGCCCGCAGCTTGGCCGTGATGTTTTTGAACGCGGTGCGCCTGAACCGCTGATCATCGAGACGCAGAAAGAATATGGCGATACGTTGCTCGACTTGCTCAAGGCCTATGCAACGCGCCGCAAGCGGAAAATGGTGCATCAAAGCTACAGCATCAAAAAACAAGCCGTCTGGTCCATCAAAGAGGCTCGTGAAACACTGGAACTGCTGCTTGGCACCATGGACGGGTGGGACACATTTGACCACTGGCTCGCCAAATATATGTCCCAGCCGGAAACCCGCCGCTCCGTACGGGCGTCAAGTTTTACCGCCAGCCTGGAACTGGCTCGCGAAGGCGTGATTGAACTTCGGCAGGATGACGCATTCCAGCCGATTTTCCTGCGCCGCAGGGCGTCGACAGCGTGATTGACAAAGGATTCGAGATGCAAGCTCAGGCAATACTGGAACAGGTGATGGACGCCACTATGGACACACCGAAAGACGACTTGGAGATTGCTGTGGTGGACATCACCGGGCACCCGCGCATGGATCGTGACCAGCACTTGCGCATCGTGGAGGCGATGTTGTTTGCGGCAACCGAACCGCTCAGTCTGGAGAAATTGAAGACGTTCCTGCCCGCCGGTATTGATATCGAGGCCCTGATTGACGACCTCGCGTTGAATTATCAAAACCGTGGCGTGAACCTTGTCCAAATCGCGGGCCACTACATGTTGCGCACATCACCTGACGTCTCATTCGTGCTGCGCCGTGAATCCGTGCAGCAGAAGAAATTGACGAAGGCCGGCATGGAAACACTTTCCATTGTTGCCTATCACCAGCCCGTGACGCGGGCGGACATTGAGGACATCCGGGGTGTTGCGATTTCGAAAGGTACCCTCGACATTCTGCTGGATATTGGTTGGGTGCGCATGCGAGGCAGGCGCAAGACACCGGGAAGGCCTGTGACCTACGGCACCACAGATGCGTTTCTCCGCCACTTCGGGCTGAATGAAATCACCGACTTGCCGGGTTTGCAGGAGCTGAAAGCCGCAGGCCTGCTGGAAGGCAATCTGCCACCGGGCTTTGACATGCCGCTGCCCAAAATGTCAGATGACCTTACGGAAGATGAAGATCCGTTGGATGGTACAGAAGTGCAGCAACCACTGGAGATGCATGAAGTGGAGGCGGACGATGCGGCTGTGCTGGAGAATGATGGGCAGAGTTGAGGGTTTGCGGTGAACCAACCTCGCATTCGCTCTATAACGGTTGAGGGATGAAGGTTTTGAGAGCGTCGGATGTTGAGCCAAATTCAATCGCCAATAGCTGCCATGACCAGAATTGTTCCACTGCTGTCCGGTCAAGGAAATGTCCGGCACAAACTTGTCATACCAAGCGTCACATAAAGTGACTCACTGCTCTCGATCCAAACCCGGTGGGGTTCCCTCCCCCTTGTGGGGAGGGTGTACAGACCGGAGACATAGGTAACACCCGTTCGGAGACATGGGTAACGGTTTTGGCTTGTTCAATGAGGAGCTGGCCATGCCGTGGGGACCCAAG
>JAYUVC010000053.1:0-19380 GCA_043754325.1 Hyphomicrobiales bacterium | reverse complement strand
CCAGCCGACAATGTAGCGCTCAGCCTCGTCGTCGAGATCGCGCTCGTGAAATGGTGACGGATCGAGCGAATTGAAAAGCTGTTCCGCTGTTCGGAGGTGTACCTCGATCACGTTAAGAGATGTGGACATGATTTGTGAATATGCGGGCTAACTCGCGATGATGACCTTAAGCGCCTTGGTCTTCGCTGCGTTCGCAAAGGTGTCGTAGGCGTCGAGAATCTGGTCGAATGTGAAATGATGCGTGATCAGCACTTTCGGGTCGATCTTGTGGGATTGCATAACCTTCATCAGCATCGGCGTACTGACAGTATCGACAAGGCGTGTTGTGATGCTGATGTTGCGGTCCCAGAGTTTTTCGAGATGCAAGTCTGCTTTCGCACCATGCACGCCGATATTGGCGATCACGCCGCCGATGGCCATGATCTCCTCGCACATTTCAAAGGTAGCCGGGATTCCCACGGCTTCAATAGCGGTGTCAACGCCGCAGTTTTTTGTGAGCTTCATGACCGCCGCCACGGCTTTGCCATCTCCACTGTTAATCGTCGCCGTCGCGCCAAAGCGCTTGGCGACGGCAAGCCGGTTGTCATCGAGGTCGATCATGATGATCTCGGCTGGTGAATAGAACTGCGCGGTCAGGAGTGCGGCGAGGCCAATGGGGCCAGCACCAACGATGGCAACCACATTGCCGGGTCGAACCTTGCCATTGAGAACGCCACACTCAAATCCGGTTGGCAAAATATCGCTGAGCATCACCAGAGCTTCTTCATCTACACCCTCAGGGATGGGGTAGAGGCTTGTATCGGCGTGGGGAATGCGGACAAATTCAGCCTGCGTGCCGTCAATGCTGTTGCCCAATATCCAGCCACCGATGATGCAATGGGAATACATCTGTTTTCGGCAATACCCGCATTTGCCACATGCGCTGATGCAGGAAATCAAAACCTTGTCCCCTGTTTTGAATGCAGTCACTGCCGGCCCTACTTCCTCGACAACACCCACGCCTTCATGGCCCAGAATGCGACCGGGCTTGCATGTAGCAACATCACCTTTCAGGATATGAAGGTCTGTGCCACAAATCGTCGTTTTGGTAACTTTGACGATGGCGTCCGTCGGCGCGCTAATGCCGGGCTTTGGGCGATCTTCCACGGCTTTTTTGCCCGGACCTAAATAGACAAGTGCTTTCATTGCAGAATCCTTTGGCAAGAGTGAAAGATGCTGATGCTCCTCGCCTGGCCATTCAATGTGAAAGCAAGACAGGAAGCTGGAGTTGGGTAACAACCCCTTTCGTTGCGCCACCAAGTACGAAGTCGCGGACGCGGGAGTGGCCGAATCCGCCCATTGCCAAGACTTGCGCACCCTCCGACAGTGCCGACTCCTGCAACGCCTCCGAAATGGACCTGCCGCGAAGAGAGATGCTGAAAGGCTTGGCCCTGACGCCACGTTTTTCAAGCGCTGTTGCAAGCGACTCTGCAATATCGGACCCGCTGAGCGGTTTCTCGTCTTCAACAGTCAACACGGAGATGCGACCACCTTCGGCCAAAAGTGGCAGGGCATCGCCAAGCGCTCGCGCGGCGACCTGACTTGCATCCCAGGCGATCGCGATATGGTCAAGGGTGGCAGGTCGCGCCGAAGGCGGTACCAAAATGGCAGCCCGACCAGACCCAAAGACGACGGCTTCCGTCATGTCCTTAACTGCAAGTGTAGCTCCTGACCATGGAAGGACCGAGAGGTCGAAATACCGCGCCTCGGCGGCCGCCATGTCGAGTGCAGCACCGAGCACGATCTCCCTTGTCCTGCACTCCACTTTGAAATGGGAACTTGCGGCCCCCCGCACAAGGTCTTGCAGACGGCGGCATTCGGTCTTGCTCCTCTCCTCGGCAGTTCGGACGAGGCCGGGAACGTCCACAAGAAGGTTGCCCCATGGTGAATATATTTGCGGAATACGCACAGCAAAGGTCGTGGCATGAAGCGCACATCCAAGTGACGCCACGAACCCGACCGCCGCCAGAACCGACTCGTCAGAAATGGTTTCGGGGTAAGTGGTGAGGGGCATATAGGCGATGCGCGTTTTCATTTTATCGGTCACTCCTGCAAACTTATCGTTCGCCAAAGCGTATCTTAAGCTCAGCCCGATGAACTGAGACAGACTCGGAAACTACCTAGTTGCAGCGGTGATGCGACACGCATGAGTAGTTTCCGAAGCTGCCGCATTGACTATCCATCAGGTTAAAACAAGACTGAAAGCGGCAAGGTCCGGTACTCATTGGATTGCCCGTGCCATTTGCCATGGGAATAAACGACATGCAAAAAGTCCAGAAGCCTGCTGCTCCCCTTCAGGGCCTCAGCGACGGAGAAATACAAACCAGGCTCAAGTCCGATGGACATAACGAACTGCCCCGGGCAAGCCAGCGCACACCGCTCCGCATTATTCTGGAAGTGCTGAAAGAGCCAATGCTTTTACTGCTCTTGGGCGGCGGGGTGATTTACATGATTTTGGGCAAACTGCAGGATGCTCTTGTCCTAATCACCTTTGCCATGTTGTCCGTGTCAATCACCGTCATTCAGGAATGGCGCACGGAAAGGGTGCTTGACGCTTTGCGCGAATTGACCAGTCCGCGCGCCCTGGTCATCCGTGACGGAAAACGAATACGCATTCCTGGCCGCGATGTTGTGCAAGGCGATATTATCGTTCTGGCAGAAGGCGACCGCGTGCCTGCCGATGCGGTGCTGTTGGAGGCACATGACCTGCAAACCGATGAGTCTCTGTTGACGGGAGAGTCGGTGCCTGTCCGCAAGGTTGCGGGAGATGGCACTTTGCCCGCCACGGACCAGCGCCCCGGCGGCGATGACTTGCCGACAGTTTATTCCGGCGCACTTGTGGTGCGGGGATCAGGCATCGCCAAAGTCACAGCCATTGGCATTCGCAGTGAAATCGGCAAGATCGGACACTCATTGAGCACGCTTGAAAGTGAGCCACCACGGTTGCGGGCGCAAACGCGTCGGCTGGTTCGGATTTTCCTGATGATCGGCACGCCATCGACCATACTCGTGGTGCTGTTGTACGGGTTCTATCGCGGTGGTTGGCTTGATGCATTGCTCGCCGGCATCACGGTTGGCATGTCGATGTTGCCGGAGGAGTTGCCGATTGTCCTCACCGTGTTCATGGCGATGGGGGCATGGCGTATTTCGCAGGCCCGCGTATTGACGCGGCGTGCCGCCGCAATAGAAACGCTTGGTTCGGCAACTGTTCTTTGCACCGACAAGACCGGTACGCTGACCGAGAATCGCATGACCATTGCGGAACTGTGGTCCAATGGGATGAAAGCACCTTGGACAAGGAAGGCGGGAGCCGAAAAACTGCCGGAAACACTTTTTGCTTTGGCAGAGACCGGGCTGCTTGCCAGCGCACCTGTTCCGTTTGACCCCATGGATAAGGCCTTTCACGAACTGGGCCGAGAGCAGCCCGATCAAGAGCAGCGGCCCGAATTGGAAATGGTGCACACTTATGGTTTACGCCCAGACCTCCTGGCTGTTACGCAAGTCTGGAAATCCAACACCGACGGCGCGAAACACATGGTCGCCGCCAAGGGCGCGCCGGAAGCCATCGCCTCACTCTGCCATCTCAATGCCAAAGATCTTGCCATCGTGACAAAATCCATCAACACCATGGCCGCTGCAGGCTTGCGCGTGCTGGGTGTCGCGAGTGCAAGTTTCGCAGGTGGAAAATTCCCATCATCACCGCGCGGATTCAAGTTCCGGTTTCTGGGCTTGGTTGGACTTGCTGATCCCCTTCGCCAAAGTGTTCCAGAGGCGGTGAACCAATGTCGTTCCGCGGGCATCCGGGTGGTGATGATAACCGGTGATTACCCCGCAACGGCTCAGGCCATTGCCAAGCAGGCTGGCATCACAAGTGATGAGGTCATTACGGGCGACCGATTGGCCAAGCTGAGCGATGCTGAACTTGCAGCGCGCGTGCGGGTCGCAACCGTGTTTGCGAGAATCATGCCCGAACAGAAACTGCGCATCGTCAACGCGTTGAAAGCCAATGGCGAAATCGTTGCGATGACGGGTGACGGTGTGAATGATGCGCCATCCTTGAAAGCTGCGCATATCGGCATCGCCATGGGCGGGCGCGGCACCGATGTGGCGCGTGAGGCGTCATCGATTGTGCTGCTCGATGATGATTTTGGATCAATCGTAACAACCATCAAACTCGGCCGCCGCATCTATGACAATCTGCGGAAAGCTGTCGGCTTCATTTTTGCCGTGCATGTGCCGATTGCCGGACTTGCGTTGTTGCCATTGATGTTTGGATTGCCGATCCTGTTTGGACCCATGCACATCGCTTTTCTCGAAATGGTGATTGATCCGGTCTGCTCTCTGGTGTTTGAAGCTGAGACGGCGGAAGACGATGTGATGAGCAGAAAGCCCCGTGCGCCTGACGAACCACTGTTCTCGAAAGCCATGATTGTCTGGAGCCTGTTCCAGGGGGCGGTCGCTTTCGGGCTCGTTGCATTCATTTTCGTCATGGCACTGAACCAGGGAATGCCGGATACGGAAGTGCGGGCGCTTACATTCTTTTCGCTGGTCATGGCGATTGTCGGTCTGATCTTTGTCAACCGTTCGTTCAGCTCTTCGATTGTCACTGCATTAACACGGCGCAATCCGGCACTCCGCTGGGTGCTCCCCAGTGTTGCGGTGATGCTGGGCGTGACCCTGCTGTGGCCATTTGCGAGCAACCTGTTCCGGTTTGGGCCGCTGCATTGGAACGATCTGGCCGTGACGCTTGGCGCAGGTGTCGCTGTTTTGGTTGGGCTCGAATTTTCGAAATCAATGTTACGTGGTCGCATCTCAACCCAAGGAAGTTGTCATGTTGTGGATTAAATAGACAAGCTTGCTCCGGCCAGCCCTGTGACCCATCCTCCATTTGCAAATCCAAGCTGGCGATTGGCAATACTTTTTGCTGGGGTTGTCGGCGCATTGGCCATCGTCATCGCAATCACTACGTCAGTGCTGCTCCCCGTATTTCGATTTGAAGAACCAACAGGTCCATACGACATCGGCACTGTGACTTATCATTGGGTTGATGGTTCGCGGTCCGAAGTTTTCAGCAGTGATCCCAACACCCGCCGGGAAATAATGGTGCAATTCTGGTATCCGACCGAGAAGGGTTCAATACTACCGCTGGCCCCTTATGTCGAAGTCGCGGATGCGCTCTCAACGGCTCAGGCAAGGTTGCATGGTTGGCCGTCTTTTATGCTCAAGCAACTTGAATATTTAAAATCCAACGCCAGAACTGGTTCGTCGATGGCAGGAAATCGTCCAAATTTTCCCGTTCTCATTTTTTTGGAGGGCATTACCGGATATCGGCAGATGAACACCTTCCAGGTTGAGTATCTGGTCTCCCGCGGCTACGTCGTCGTGGCGATTGATCAGCCCTATATTGCTGCAACAGTGGTTTTTCCAGACGGTCGGAAGATTGCGGGCTTGTCGAAAGATCAGATGAACCCACTCATCCAGCAGAGCATTGTAGCAGAAAAGCAAGCGCCTTCACTTCATGGAGTGACATTCGAAGCTGGGATCATCCCCTATTTTGCACAGGACGTTGGTTTCGTCCTGGATCAGCTCAGTGTGCTTATCAGGGATGACCCCAACAGAATGCTAAACACATTGCGGGGACTGTAACCTGGGTATTTTCCGAAACAAGCGCTCTCATGGTTTCATTTCGGCGGCGTGTGCGCTTCGACGAACCAGAGTTGCTGGTCAATGCCGCGGGAAATTTCAGTGAAAAGATCAGCCGTGTCGGCGTCGCCAAATTCTGCCGAAGCCGTGATGGCATCGCGCGCCGATTGGCCAAATGCGGCAAGCATGGCGGCGACGGCAAAAAGATGGCTGGCCGCATCGGCGATGCCATGAGGATATGGGATCAGGAATGAACGCTCGACTGCAATTTGTATCGTGCCGTGTGCGGTGCCGCCAAGACCGCCAGCCCGTTCTGCAAGCATGTCGGAGTAGTCTTCGACGTGTTCTGAAACCTTGTCAAAAAGTTCATGCACCGCAATGAAGTTTGGTCCGCGCACGTTCCAGTGGGCCTGCTTCACCTGAGCGTGAAGGTCGATTGCCGCTGCCAGGTGTTTGTTCAGAAGTTCAACCGATTGGGCCCGAATGATTTCAGTCAAGGTGTTGTGGGTAAATTGCATTTTCGTATTTTCCAGCGTGAAATGGTTTCAAGTCGAAATCCGCTCCTCACATCGGCATGTAATACATGCTGTAGTAGGCAAGATGTTTTTCGTCATAAGCACCATCAACAGTAATGGCCGGGTCATAGGGCGGGCTCTTCTTTACCTTGTCGCGATCAACGTTCAGATAAATCATTTTGGCTACCCAATCGATTTTGAGAACCGAACGCGGTGAAATCAGTACACGCTCTCCCGGCCACCAATTGCCAGTGTCTACGGTGAGGTAGCGCACCGTCCAGCCTGCGTCGTCGATGAGAATATCTTCAACTGTCCCGATTTCGCCGTCAGTGGCATGAATGCCGTATCCCGTAATGGCATGGGTGCTGCGCAAATGCGGATTGCCCCGTGCAAGATGTGGCCCTTCATGCTGGTCGCGCGGGTCCTTGTATGGCAAGTTCATGGTCACATCGGTTGGCACTGCCATGACAAGACTGACGGGTGAGAAGCTGCCGTCCCAATAGGGTTCCCAATCATAGTGGTCATAAAGATGGGCTTCGGACTGGCGCGAAACAGGCAAGTCCGTATCGACATCCGGACTGTCTTTCACCTGCTGTTTAGTCAGCTTGACCGGGAATTCCCGCCTCTCACGGTCAGGTTTGCCCAATACAGAAGGTGGCAATAGCACTTTTCGCCCGGGAAGCCATTTGCCAGTATCAACAATCAGCCACCGCACGGTCCACCGCTTGTCATCTACCAGCAGATCTTTGACGCTGCCCAGTTCCCCATCAATCTCAGCGATACTGTAACCATTTATTGCTGATGCGTTCCACAACATGGGTTGATCCTTTTGCACGATGAATTGCAACAGTATCGGATATTCTCAAACAAAAACCAGCTTCGGAAACTACTTAGATGGAACAATTTCAATCGTTCCCCGTTGTTAGTGGTACAGTACTTTGAGCGGGAGCAGTCGCCGGATGAGAAACCAAGATTTCACCAGCGCTATAGTCGCTCTTCCACGGACACTCGCTGCTCCAAGGCTGAGGATCAAAAGCATTGGCTGGGACGTTGAAAATTCGGCAAAAAAACAAAAATTGCTCAACAAGGAACTGACCGCCCGCAACAGCCAGCTTCTGGAATTGCTGAGGCGCCAACGTTCCACTGCTGATGAACTGCAAAACATCCTGTACAGCACCAAAGTTGCGACGCTGTTCCTCGACAAGAGCCTCAACGTCAAATTCCACACTCCAGCGACCGAATTAATTTTCACAGGCATTTCAGGTGATGTCGGTCGCCCCTTCACTGGTCTCATTTCACTGTCTGCAGATACTGCGTTTGTGGTTGATGCCCGCGCGGTGTTACTGAGTTTGGTGCCGCTTGAAAGAGAAATCGAAATTGGGAAAGGAATTTGGTTCATACGCCGAATTCTGCCCTATCGCACGCACAGTGGCACTGTAGAGGGCGTAGTCGTCACTTTCACCGCCATCAGCGAGCGGAAACGCATCCGTTTATCCGCCAATAATCCCGCGACCTGGCACATCGCAGGCCTCACCGCACGTCAACGCCAGATCATGACCATGGTACTGGATGGCCACCCCAGCAAAAACATCGCCGCCGATCTCAACATCAGCCAACGCACGGTGGAAAACCATCGCGCATCAATCATGAAAAGAACAGGGGCCAAATCCCTGCCGGCACTTGCAAGGCTGGCTCTTGCGGCGAACCCGAACACCGCGCCGACCCCGTTGTGAACAGCGAGAACAAACAGCACCGAACGGCCTTGGCACTCGCTGCGATCCCTGCATCGGCACTGATTTGCGGGCTTGCCGCAATGGCGTTTTCACGCTCCGATCTGGCAACTTTGATTTTTATGGCGGGCATTGTGCCGGTGCTTCTGGCCTTGCTGTGGTCAATCGCGAAAAGTCTTCGGCGTGGCGAATATGGTCTCGACATTATCGCGGCACTGTCGATGTTGGGCGCGCTCCTGGCGGGTGAGGCTCTTGCGGGCGTAGTCGTGGCATTGATGTATTCCGGCGGGATGTTGCTTGAGGACTACGCACAAGGCCGGGCCATGCAGGAAATGACCGCGCTTCTCGGCCGTGTGGCCCGCACGGCACAGGCCTATCGCGGCGGCAGTCTGGTTGAAACTGCAATTGAAGTATTGGTTCCTGGTGACAGGCTGTTGATCCGCGCAGGCGAAGTCGTTCCTGCTGATGGTACCGTTGAAAGCGGCTCAGCCCTGCTGGATGAATCCTCACTCACGGGTGAAGCTTTACCGGTGCGCCGCAATGCGGGTGCCGCCGTTGCCAGTGGTGTGGCCAATGGTGATGCACCCTTCGATCTCATCGTCACCAGAACCGCTGCCTTGAGCACCTATGCAGGAGTGGTGCGTCTGGTTGATGCCGCACGACTATCAAAAGCCCCCATGGCCAGATTGGCAGACCGCTATGCCATTGGCTTTCTGGCTGTGACTTTGGTGCTGGCGGCAGCGGCGTGGTTTTTCTCTGATGACCCGAAGCGGGCGCTGGCCGTACTGGTGGTCGCAACGCCTTGTCCGTTGATCCTCGCGGTGCCAGTTGCCATTGTGGCTGGCATGTCGCGGGCGGCAAAGCGCGGCCTTCTGATCAAGTCGGCACGGATTCTCGAATTGCTGCCCCAGATTAAAACCTTGTTGATTGACAAGACGGGTACGCTGACCGATGGCCAAGCCCAGGCTGGAGCCGTAGAGTCACAACCAGGGTTTGAGGAAGGTGCACTGATCACTGCTGCCGCATCATTGGCACAGGCCTCACAGCATGTTGTTTCGCAAGCCTTGGTGGCCGAGGCCCGTCGACGCGGTTTGCAACTTGTTGCACCAACTGATGTTGTGGAAACCCCCGGAGATGGCGTGACTGGTCGTGTCGCCGGAAAATTGGTGGTCATTGGCAGACCCGGGTTTGTGGGCAAAAATCCAAAGTCAACCGAAGTTTCTGCGGCCGTTGGCACCACCGTTCTGGCCGTGGCCATCAGCGGTAAACCAGCGGGACGCATTGTGTTTGAAGATCGCCTGCGAACCGACGCCCCCGAAACGCTCCGCGCACTGCGCGCTGGCGGTGTGACGCGCATCGTTCTTCTCACCGGAGATCAGGCTGCCATTGCCAAACGTGCGGGCGAAACCCTTGGTGTAGATCTGGTCATCGCTGAAGCAACCCCAGCCGGAAAAGTTGAGGCCGTCAAGGCGGAAGCCAGCAACGGCCCGGTGATGATGGTGGGTGACGGCATCAATGATGCGCCAGCATTGGCCGCTGCCGACATCGGCGTCGCACTGGGCGCACGCGGTGCCGCAGCAGCCTCGGAAGCCGCCGACATCGTGCTTCTGGTCGACCGTATAGACCGCTTGGTTGACGCCATGGCAATCGCCAGGCGCACCCGCGCCATTGCACTCCAAAGTGTTGTAATTGGTCTGTCGCTTTCGTCTCTCGGAATGATTGCGGCCGCACTGGGCTATCTGCCACCGCTGGCGGGTGCGCTATCACAGGAAGCCATTGATGTTGCGGTCATACTCAATGCATTGAGAGCCCTTGGACCCGGCCGATCGGCTCCATCGCTGATACATCGCGAAAGTGAGCTGGTGCCCGCATGAAAGACCCCTATGAAACACTTGGTGTGAAACGTGATGCGTCGTCCGACGACATTCGCAAGGCCTATCGCCGCCTTGCCAAGAAGCTGCACCCTGACCTCAATCCCGGGAACAAGGACTCCGAGGAGCGCTTCAAGGACGCATCGCTGGCCAATGAATTGCTTACTGATCCTGACAAACGCAAACGCTTCGACGCCGGCGAGATCGACGCAACGGGAACTGAAAAGCCGCGTCAGCGCTATTACAAGGACTATGCCGCCGAAGCGCCTGCCGCCAACAGTTACAACAACCGCTCTGGCTATGCAGATTTTGGCGATACCGATGATCTGTTCGCGGAGTTGTTTCGCCAGCAGGCGCGGCAATCCCGGAAGGCACCGGGTGCCGATCTGCGCTACCGTCTGTCGGTAGACTTTCTTGATGCCGTCAATGGCGCCAGCAAGCGCATCACCTTGCCTGACGGCGGCTCCCTTGATGTGAGCATACCTGCGGGCATACAACAGGGACAGTCGCTGCGCCTGCGCGGCAAAGGTGCTGCACCGGCTGGCGAAGGTGCCGCGGGTGATGCCCTCGTGGAAATTTCAATCACACCCCACCGCTTTTTCACCCGCGTTGGCGACGACATTCATGTGGAGCTGCCAATCACACTCTCCGAAGCCGTGTTGGGTGCCCGCGTGAAAACCCCAACGCCTTCCGGTTCAGTGATGCTGGCCATCCCCAAGGGATCAAACACTGGCGCAGTGCTGCGCCTCAAGGGCAAGGGTGTGGCCCGTCGCGGCGGCCATGGCGATGAACTGGTGACACTCAAGGTGACGCTGCCGCAACAAGCGAACCCGGAACTGGAATCGTTCCTGTCAACATGGAAGCCGGGACCAGACTATGATCCGCGCCGGGAGATGCTGTCATGATCATCACCAGACTGGAATTTCTCAGCCGCACCAGACTCGATCAACACACTCTTGATATCTGGATTGAAGAGGAATGGCTGGTTCCAGAGAGGGCTGATGCCGAACTTGCCTTCTCAGAAGCAGACATTGCCCGCGCTCAACTGATTTCGGATTTGATTGCTGACCTGGGCGTAAACAGTGAGGGCGTTGGCGTCATTTTGCACTTGCTGGACCAAGTGCACGGGTTGCGATCTGCAATGACAAACCTTCTGCAGTCACAGCGAGACAAAGCAGAGACTACGCCTAAAATATCCTGAGGTATTTCGGAACCTTCGCCCAATTGCACCGTTGCATTTCACGAAGTCAATGCAAGGGTAAAAACGATATGAGCAACGTACAAACCAAGGTCTTCAAAGCGCGACGTGCTTGATTGTACTGGTGCAAGAACCCACACAAATTGAGGCCTCAATGGCGCAGCGCAACGGCATCTTCCTCCGATAACACTATAACTTTTGAACCCAGTGGCACTCGGTCGTAAAGCTCTGCAATATCTTGATTCAAAAGCCGGATGCATCCTGAAGACACGGCTTTGCCTATCGACTTGGGTTCATTGGTTCCATGAATGCGATACAGGGTGTCCTGGCCGTCTGCAAAAAGATAGAGCGCCCTCGCGCCAAGGGGATTTTCGGGCCCGCCTGGCATGCCATTGGCCCATTTGGCCGCTGTTTCGTCACGATAAACCATTTCTTCAGGCGGCACCCAGCGTGGCCAGACCCGCTTCATGTTAATGAGCGCCTCGCCCGACCACGCAAACCCATCACGACCAACGCCCACTCCAAAGCGGAGTGCCTTGTTCTCTTCCAGTATCAAGTAGAGCATGCGCTGATGCGGGCTGACAATCACTGTTCCCGGCGTCTCAATGCCATCGAACTCAACAACCTGGCGACGGTACTTGGAAGGTATCGACCTCAAATTGACTTGCTCGATCTCAAAATCAATTGATGATTCCGGCGGTGGAATTAGTGCGGGATCACGGACAAATTCATCGTCCCCATAGAGCGAGTCGGTTGGACCAGCAGCAGCAGCATTCCCCACGAATCCAAGCGTTCCAAGCAACAGCATGCGGCGTGATAGGAAACTCGTCATAAACAACCTCTTTTTATTTTCTGCACATTTAGACGGCGGTATCGCTGCGGTGCAGGTTTGAAACGTGAAGATATTGTGGCTGGAACATGATCGGTGAATTCATCACGTCACTGTGATCAAAGCCTTCTTGGAATTCTCATTCAAAATGAAAGTCGCACCGGAATCTTGAGATAGTGCACACCGTCATCGTCCGCAGGCGGCAGTTTTCCGGCTCTAATGTTCACTTGAATGGACGGCAGCAGCAGCGTGGGCGCGGGAAGCGTTGTATCGCGCGCCGAACGCATCGCCACAAAATCATCTTCGCTTACACCTTCGTGCACGTGAATGTTATGAGCAAGTTCTTCCCCAACGGTGGTTTCCCATGCAAAAACCTTGCGGCCTTCTTTTGGCAGATAATCGTGGCACATGAATAGCCGGGTTTCCGCTGGCATTGCCACAAGTTTGCGAATGGAGCGATAAAGGGTGCGGGCATCGCCGCCAGGAAAATCTGCGCGGGCTGTGCCGTAATCCGGCATGAACAATGTGTCGCCGACAAACACTGCGTCACCAAGCTTGTAGGAGACGCAAGCCGGCGTATGGCCTGGCGTTGCCAACACCTCGCCCTTCAGGTTTCCGATTTCAAAAGTATCACCATCCTTGAACAAACGATCAAATTCCGAGCCATCACCTGATACATCCATGGCATTAAAAACCGGCCGGAAAATCTTCTGCACTTCGCGGATGCGTTCGCCAATGGCCACTTTGGCACCCGTCTTGATCTTGATATAGGGCGCACCCGACAGATGGTCTGCATGGGCATGGGTTTCGAACACCCAATCAATTGCCAGGCCTTCATCAGCCGCCTTGGCAAGAATTGCATCGGCTGACTTGGCTGAGCCCTTGCCTGATTTATGATCATAATCAAGGACCGGGTCGATAACAGCCGCCCGTTTGGTTTCCGGGTCAGCCACCAAGTAGCTTACCGTATTGGTTGGTTCATCAAAAAAGGCGTGAATGACAGGTTTTACAAGCATGGTCATCTCCAAAGCAAACATCTCTTGACAATATATTAGTTAGTTCTAAATTAGCAATACCTAATTAAAGGCGTCAACAATGAACCTCGCTCTCGCACCAAAACTCGATCTCCAGGATTTCGCAGACCGCGTTGCCAGCGCCAGTGGTCTGCTCAAGGCATTGGCCAATGAGAACCGGCTGA
Source organism: Hyphomicrobiales bacterium (assembly GCA_043754325.1). Lineage (GTDB taxonomy): Bacteria > Pseudomonadota > Alphaproteobacteria > Rhizobiales > Aestuariivirgaceae > Aestuariivirga. Next base: position 6,357 of record JAYUVC010000053.1, on the reverse strand, counting down.
TGGTGCTGTGCAAGCTGCTTGAAGCGGATGAGATGAGTGTTTCGGCCTTGTCGGAGGCGATTGGCCTTGGTCAGTCTGCGCTGTCCCAGCATCTTGCGCGCATGCGGGACGAAGGTCTTGTTGAAACCCGCCGCGCTGGCCAGACGATCTATTACCGTGTTGGCAACCCCAATGTGGCGCGTGTCATCGGCACGCTGCGCGATATCTTTTGCAATCCCCAAAACTGAAGGTCTGATCATGAAACTTGCCTCTATTTCGCCAGCAAAAGCGCAGGCGTTTATCGCCAAAGGCGCTCAACTCATCGACATCCGCGGAGTCGATGAATATGCGCGCGAGCACATTCCAGTCGCCCAATCCGTGCCCTTGGACACACTTTCCGCTGGCAGCTTGAACGATCACCCCGCCGACATCCTCATCTTCCACTGCAAATCGGGCCATCGCACGAAGATGAATGAGGGTACACTCCGCGCTTCCACTGCCAATGAAGCTTTCATTCTTGAGGGCGGCCTTGAAGCATGGAAAGCTGGTGGCCACGCCGTGCGCATGGATGCAAAACAGCCATTGGAGCTGAACCGTCAGGTGCAGATAACAGCAGGCAGCTTGGTGCTTATTGGTTTTGTCCTGGGTCTCGCCGTGCATCCAGGTTTCTACGGATTGTCAGGCGCTGTGGGTGCCGGACTTGTCTTTTCGGGTCTTACCGGTACCTGCTCCATGGCAAAACTTCTGAAACTCATGCCTTGGAACCGTTCGGCGTTCGCATGATGTTGCAAGATATTCTCGCTTTTCTGTCTGGCAGCGGCGTTGGACTTATATTGGGTCTGGTTGGGGGTGGTGGCTCCATCATCGCTGTACCGTTGCTTGTCTATGTCGTTGGTATCACATCGCCTCATGTGGCAATTGGCACGGGCGCTGTTGCGGTAACCTTGAGCGCCTTCGCCAACCTCATGGCACAACTTCGTCGTGACACTGTCAAATGGCGCTGTGCGATTGTGTTTTCGGCCTCAGGCATTTTTGGTGCTGCTGTTGGTTCGAGCTTTGCCAAGGCTTTTGATGGCGGCAAACTTCTCGCACTTTTCGGACTTCTGATGATAGGCGTTGGTACGCTCATGGCCTTCCGGCGCGATGTTGAAGGCAACGTGTCTGTCCGTCTCTCACGCGAAACGGCCCGCGAGCTTCTGCCGCTTTTGATTTCAATCGGTGTTAGCGTTGGTCTCTTGTCAGGTTTTTTTGGTATTGGCGGTGGATTTCTCATTGTGCCCGGCCTCATGTTGGCGACCGGCATGCCGCTTGCCTCAGCGGCAAGCACATCACTTGTTGCTGTCACGGCCTTTGGTGCAACCACAGCCACCAGCTACGCAATCTCGGGGTTGGTTGATTGGCGCATAGTCGCACTTTTTGTGATTGGTGGATTCTTCGGTGGCATTGCTGGAGCCGCATTGGGTTCCCGGCTAGCCAATGAGCGCGGGAGATTGGCGCTGGTGTTCGCACTGATCGTGATCGCAACAGGCATATTTGTGACAGCAAAGGGCTACTCGGCGCTCATGGTTGGGTGACCAAAACCGTCCTGTCGCGCAAGCGTCTCTAAGAAATATCAATGCTCCCCACAGCAGTGGGCGCGGTTGCTGAGAACTTCAATCACCCGGCGCTGGCCAACGCGGTCATGGGCGCATTATTCGACCATTCGTTTGAGTTCCTTGCGCAGCGCTCTCAGTTTTTCTGCGCGAAGTTCAACTTGTTCCTAGTGAGCGCAAGGAGATAATTGACCGCGAACACGGGTTGCCTGTCTCGACACAGGCCAAGGTCCTGAAAATCAGCCGCAGCAGTGTCTACTACAGCCCCCGGCCCTGTGCGCGAACGTGACCTGAGCTGATGCGGCGGATCGACGAATCGCACATGGATTACCCATCAGGCGGATCGCGCATGATGCAGGGGCTCTTGAAGCTGGAAGGCTTCGAGATTGGCCGCAATTATACAGCCACGCTGATTAAGAAGATGGGGATTGAAGCCGCAGGCCCAACAGCTCGAAGTCTGATCCTGGCCATAAGATGTATCCCCATGTGTTGCGGCAAATGAAGGTGAAGCAGCCCAATCAGGTGTGGGTCATGGACACATCCTACTTCCCCACGGCAACGGGCTTTGTTTCTCTCGCCGCCGTCATTGACTAATTCATGCGCCGGATCTCGTCGTGCATTGTTTCTTGTGGGAATGACAGCCACCGCATAGGGTCAACCTTTAGCTGTCCATGCATAAGTGGGTCGGCAATCAATTTGCGGTTCGGAGCCTCAACACGGGACCTTCCTCTACTTTGTTTGGGTTCTCGCACCAGTCCAATCAAGCACATCGCGCTTTGAGAACAATCCCCTTTTCGCCAAGCAGTGGGCAACCTATCTTGCCAGCGAGGTGCGCACCGCCCGTTTCAAAGTTGAAGTCCTGTCCCAACGCACGGTGGCGCAACGGCTGGACATGTGGTTGCTGCAAAACGGCGGGTTACCTGACAAGGGGGATTGGAAACAATTGTCGGCGGAAATCGGAACAAGCCCCGAGGTGCTTTATCGCGAAATTGCAAAGCGCAACTGAGATGAAACTACCAAAGCACTTCCCACAGTGACACTGACAAGAGCAGAGCGCCAAAGAGCAGATCAACTGATCGGACGATCAAGGTCATTTGCTGGCCACGCGATTGCATCAAGCCCATAGCCCGCTCGCGCGCGAAGGCTGCAATCAGGGCAACACCGGCAAGCACAGCAGTCACACCGAAAAACATCGATTCAGTGTGTTTGTGATGGCGGCCAGTAGCACCGCTGACGTGATATGGGTCGCGGAAAGTGCCATGGACACCAGGGTGGCGCGCAATGGCGGCAGGCCCGACCCTACCACATAGCTTGCCAGCACAATTTTGCTGTGACCGGGCGTCAGAGCATGAGCCATGCCGAACAATATTCCGAACGGCAACATGGCCAGAAGCACATGCCAGTTTTCTGACGCGGCATAGGTGTTGATATCTGTCGTCAACAGGGACTTGATGGTGCGTTGAACGTCAAACAGAAATTCAAACATCGCGGAGCGTCAGCTGTGGCGATGGCGGTGGTGAATGTCTGGGTAGTGGGCATGCGCGTGCTTCATTGGCAAATGACGATGTGGATGTGCATGCGGCTCTTCCCCTGAATCGTCCGGTCCGTGCCTGTGCTGGTGATGCTCATCATGCGAATGACGGTGGTCATGATCCAGGACATCATGTTGGTGGTCATGGGCATGGCGCTCTGACAAGTGCAGCCACGCCCCAAAGGCCATGAGCAGTCCGGCCATCACCAAAATCGGAGTAATCGTATCGCCAAGAATGACCGTGGCTGCCAAGGCACCGATGAAAGGGGCGGTACCATAGTAAGCACCTGTTCGCGCCGTTCCCAACAGCCGCAAGGCCATGATGAAGAGGACGAGACCAAGGCCGTAACTCACAAACCCCAGCAGCATGGCACCCGCCAGCGGCATGACATCGGGTATGCTTGATCCCATGGCATAGGCCAGAACGGCGTTGACCGACCCTGCAACCAATCCCTTGATCGACGCCAATACAAAAGGATCAACCGCTGAAATCTTGCGCGTCAGGTTGTTATCAATGCCCCAGGACAAACAGGCCAGTGCGATGAGGCCAACACCCAGGCTGGCTTCTCCCATACGACCTTGCCACGACAACAACACGGCGCCTGCCACAATGGCGACAGCACCGAGGAACAGGCGCTTGTCCACATGTTCCTTGAACACAAGCCAGGCGAGAAGCAACGTGAACAAGGCTTCCAGATTGAGCAACAGGGATGCGCTTGCGCCATCCGTTGTGGTGAGGCCAAGCAACAAAAGTATAGGTCCGGCGATACCGCCAAAGAATATGGTTCCGAGGAGCCATGGAATATCGGCACGACTTAACCGCGCCTCGGCAGTCCCGTCGCTGCGGCGGAACAAAGTGATTAACCCAAGCCCCAGACCTGACCCCAAGTAAAGCAAACTGGCCAGCGCCCAAGGGCTCATGTCATCGAGCAGGAATTTTGCCAGAGGAGTTGAGAGTCCGAATGCCGCAGCGGCAAGCAAGGCGATAAAGGGGGCGTTCTTGTTCAATTCAGACACGGCAAACTCACAATGATTTATCAGTTATCAGTTTAAGTCGAATATTTATAAAGGATAGGCAAATCAGCTTAAAGGTGACCCAATCCGGGACTGCCAAAGGTTGCGTTCCTGAAATTCGTTGCAGGGAAAAGGAACAATCAGGTGATGGCAAGCTTTCGATTTCTGATTGGGGCCGCAACCGTCATGGCCACGGTCCTGCTGGTTGTCGGGTTCTTCGGAAGCTGGCATGCGTCGTTGGACGCTCTGTCGCATTTCCGACATTTCCTGATTATTGCCGTTTTTGTCGGCGGTGTGACCAGTGCAGCGGTTGGCCTGGTCCGACTGACTGCTTTCAGTATCGTGGCTATTGTAGCGGCACTTGTCCTGTCGTTCCCGCACCTCCCGTTTGTCGCACCATCGGTTGAAACAATTGGGGGTTTGCGCATCGTCCAGTTCAACGTCAAAATTCACAACGCGCGGCAAGATGAAGCCGTGAACTGGATCATTGCGCAAAAGCCGGATGTGGTGTTGTTGCAGGAGTTTGACCCGTTGAACCATCCAGGCTTTCTGGGGCTGGCGAAAGATCTGCCCTTTGAAGTCAGGTGCAAATCACGTGGTCTTGGATATGTCGTAATCCGTTCACGCCATCAGCTGCTGGCGCAACATTGCAGTGATGGTGAAAGCTATGCCTGGGCGCAGATTGCTGTGCAAGGTCGGCGTGTCACCTTCGCTTCGTTGCATCTGGCGTGGCCATGGCCATTCAAGCAGGCAGAGCAACTCGAAAACCTGCGGGCAGCATTGGCTATGATGCCTAAACCCGTTGTCCTGGCAGGAGACTTCAATGCCACGCCCTGGAGTGCTGCTGTCGGCCAAGTTGAAGATCTAACGAGGACCAAAGCCGTGGGAGGTTTTCGGATTTCGCTGTGGCTTGATGTGTTTCACTCAGGCAAGCCCTGGCCAGCCTTGCCAATAGACCACCTGTTGTTGCCTCAGGATGCGCACCTGAAATCGATTGGTACAGGACCTTTCCTGGGGTCAGACCACTTGCCTGTGATTGCGGAATTTGCGCTAAATTAGTTGCCCTGTTTAGCGTCGTTTTGTAAATTGGTTTCCGGCAATTTTTCTTCGATCAAATCGAGCCGTTTCTGAATGGCGGTCAAAGCTTCCAACAATGCGGCTTTCGACAGAATATCGGACGCTTCCTGCATGGCTTCTTCAATCCGACGCTTTTTGATGTCTCCCATTTGGGTCAAACCCAGCAGATGACCAATGCCTGTGGGATCAATTGCGCGTTCAGCAGGGAGAATGATAGTTACCAGTATTGCCGCAGCCACAAGTACGGCAATCAGGGTTGATTTCAACAAGCGGCGTCCACTTGGAATTTCGATCTCAATCGTCTGACGGGTTTTATTCATGTGAATGTAAAATCCGGCCGTTCAATTCAGGCTTGATCAAAAGCACCCGCCAGTCAATTCCGGCGGGTGCTACTTCACTTTGGCTTATTTCATCTGCTTGATATCGGAATAGGCACCTTCGGTCTTGAGCGTCAGCTTCACATCGGCAGCACCGCGGTTGCGCCAGAACCAACCGTGGTTTCCGTCAAAAGCTGCTTCGAGAACACCCTCGGCCTTGGGTTGGCCACGGCCTTTTTCATAGCTGATTTGCTCACCACCACCGTCACCGTGCAGATCATAGTTCACGGCGCCACCTTCAACAGCCCAGGAGAAAGTGACCTTCCCCCCTTTTACCATTGCAAGCTTGACTTCGGTGCCCTGGCCCGGTGTCAGCGTGACGGTCATTTCATCCTTGCGCACGGCAGCAACTTCCTCTGCATGGGCTTGGGAAATGAATAGCCCCGACAGGATGTTGCCCAAGATGCTGGACTGCTGATCCGGCAGTGGCGCGACAGGTGCGGTTGTCTTCATGCGGTCTTCTTCCGCTTCCTGGGCAAGCTGGGCCTTGATTTCTCCCATCTCGGTCAAGCCGAGAACGCGGCCCACGCCTGTCGGGTCAATGCTGTATTCAGACGGGAGAACAACCGTGACCAGAATGGCCGCAGCTGACGCCAAGGCAATCATGGTGGAGCGCGTAAGCTGCCTGGAGCTTGGCAATTCGGCGCGGGTCGGCATGTCTGTATTGTACATTTTGAAAAGTCCTTTGTTGAATTCAAGAAATTGCATAACCGGTGAGTTGGTAACCGATCAGCACAAAGCCGGCGGCCATCATCACGGTGTTGGCGGAATAGGCGTATTGCCAGAA
>JAYUVC010000052.1:0-11892 GCA_043754325.1 Hyphomicrobiales bacterium | reverse complement strand
GACGCGATGCTATGTCTTCCCTGAATTTTTTGGGGAGGTACCAGCCCCACGTTCTTCCCCAATTTATTGGGGAAGTGCCCGAAGGGCGATGGGGGCCTTCACCTCCCGACCAACCTCTTCAACCCCTCCACGGTATCCGCCTCCGCCGCAGGCTTGTCCCAACGAATGCGACTCACCCGTGGAAACCGTACGGCAATCCCGCTCTTGTGCCGCCCCGACATTTGCACAGCGTCAAACGCCACCTCCAGCACCAGCGAAGCCGTCACCTGCCGCACCGGGCCAAATGTTTTCGTCGTATTGTTGCGCACAAAATGGTCAAGCTTTTTCAACTCCTCATCGGTGAAACCCGAATAGGCTTTCCCCACCGGCACCAGTTCACGCGGAGTCTTGGTTTCATCCCAAGCCGCAAAGGTATAATCCGAATAAAACGACGACCGTTTCCCCGAGCCACGCTGCGCATAAATCATCACACAGTCAGCGGTGAGCGCCTCACGTTTCCATTTCCACAGCAAGCGACGGCACATCTCCCACATTGCGATTGGGCCAGATCAGAGAAAGCGTCTCCGCCGTGTCCACCACATAGTCGCGTGAGATACGAAACAATTCGGCATCAATATGTTGCGACGCCAGATCGAGAACCGTTTGCCGCGCCGGAAACGAAAACGGCAATCCATCGGTGATCGCGGCCAGCGCATATCCACGATCCGGATCAGGCGTCGACAAAAAATATTCTTTCAACAAAGCCAGCGCCTGCTGTGAATGCCCGGCCCCCGCACCCAGCCGCACCCGCATCACCTCAAGCGTTTCCGCAGTGGCCAGCACCGCATCATGCCCCGGTCGTGCATGGTCAGAATGCCCATGCGTGATCACTGCCCGTTCCACGGCTTGATGCGGGTCAATGTGGAAATTTCCGGGCACACAGAACAAGCCTTCAGGCCCTGGCCTCAGCCAGCTTTCAATGGGTTGGGTCATGTCCGCAATATGGGGCGGCTCACAGGATTTTGCACTTGCACAATTGGCCCTTCCCCCCTAGATGGCGTTCGTTATAACGAACGGTATTGATATGACTGACACCATTCACCACGACGTCATCCCCACAGGCATGTTGGCCGAAAAAGTGACGGAGGTGCAACATTACACCGACCACCTGTTCCGCTTTCGCGTAACGCGGCCGCCATCACTCAGGTTCCGGTCCGGCGAATTTCTGATGATCGGTTTGCCAAATGCCCAGAAACCCGTGATGCGCGCCTATTCCGTTGCTTCACCGTCGTGGGATGAAGAGCTGGAGTTTTTTTCGATCAAGGTGCCAGGCGGCCCTCTCACTGAACTGCTGCAGAAAATCCAGGTGGGCGATACCATCATCATGCGCCCCAAACCCACGGGTACACTGGTGAATGATGCGCTGATTGCAGGAAAGCGGCTATTCTGTTTTTCAACAGGCACCGGCTTTGCGCCCTTTGCGTCACTGATCCGCGATCCCGAAACCTACGAGAAATTCGAAACCGTCGTCGTCACCCACACCTGCCGCGAAGCCGATGAACTGAAATACTCCGCAGACACGGTAGCAGCTACCCTGGACAATGAATTGGTGGGCGAGCTGGCCATGGGCCGCCTCCTCTATTTCCCCTCGACAACGCGTCAGGAAAGCCAACACATGGGCCGCATCACCACACTGATGGAAAACGGCGAATTCTTCCGTGCACTGAACATTTCAACACTCGATCCGGAAACCGATCGTGTCATGATCTGCGGCTCCATGCATTTCATGAAAGACATTCGCGCCATTATTGAGCCGATGGGCTTTGTTGAAGGATCAAACAACGAGCCGGGGACATTCGTGGTGGAGCGGGCGTTCGTGGGGTAGGGCAGTCCCTCACCCCACATAACTGTCAAACGCCGCCAGAAACTCTTTCCTGACAGTATCATTTTCCAGCATGATTTCATGCAGGCTCTGGCCAATCGTCACCACCGATACGCCCGGCATGTTGCCGGCAAATCGATGCGACGCCGCGTTGTCGACCACATGCTCACGACCTGCGAGGATCATCATGACCGGGCAATTCAGTCCTTGGCCTTTGCGGCGTGTGTGCAAATCCTTGAAACTCAGAATTGTCGCCACCAGCCAGCCATAAGTCGGGCCGCCCACGCCAAGCGTCCTGTGCTCCTGCATCGTGCCCACATCGCGGTCCCAGCGCCTTTTATCACTCGTCAGGGGATTGCCTTCGAAATCGCGCAGCAGAAACGGTGGCTTCTTGAAGCCGGGCAGATAACACCAGCCAAAGCCAAGCGCAGTGGCCATGCTGGCCAGCAGAAATGCAATGCCTTTCGGCCAACTGCCATAACGCAATTCCATCAACGGCGCTGTGACAATCGCTTTCGCGAACCACGTCTGCCGGGAAAGTGCCCGCAACAATATATGTCCGCCGGTGGAATGGCCTATGGCGTAATATGGACCGGGACAGTTCTTGGTCACGACTCCCTCCATGACGGCACGTAAATCTTCGTCATATTCACGATAGGACCGGACGTGTCCGCGCAAGTGGTCTTGGAGCAAGCGCTGCGAACCACCCTGCCCGCGCCAGTCAAACCCTGCCACATGATAGCCCCGGCGCTGCAGATCGCCCATGGTTTCAAAATAGCGTTCTACAAAATCAGCGCGGCCATTGAGAATGACGACAGTGCCCTTGGCCGTCGCCGTCAGCGCTGGAGCTGTCATAGTTCGGATGCGCAGGTTGTTGCGGGTATGTGCAGCATAGGTTTCCGTGCCTTTCGGCATGCGGTTGTCTGCTGTTTCGTAAAGCTGCATGAAAAAGTCCCCGCTTCACCGGGGACTTACCGGATTGAGCGATGCAGAGGAAGGGACCTCATCAGTCGCGTTGCGACAGCTTCTCCAAAGGAGAAGCGATGTTGTAGCAAACTGCCCTCAATGACTGGCCATTTGGCGAGGTCTATCACCAAGTCGCTTCTCCTTTGGAGAAGCTGCCCGAAGGGCTGATGAGGTCCCTTCCTTTACCCACGAAAACGCTCTACTTAATCTTCTTCACATCCGTAATTTCACCGGAAGCTGCCGCAAGCTTGATCTCGTAAATCTTGCCGGCACGCGCTGCGGTGTAAGCGTAAGTTGCGCCTGTGCATGCCTTAGGTTTCACATCACCAAAACCATAGCCAGTCACCACAGCCGCACCGGCCGTGCAGCCAATGGTTTTCGAAGCAACGGATTTGGACTTTGGTTTTGCAATCACGTCTGGTTTGGACAGGCTTGCCGTTTGCACATCCCGTGATTTGACGGGCTTGGGCTTTGCCACAACAGCGACTTTGGCATTCGGCTTTGCCGCTGTGTCGACCCGCGCTGTATTTTTTCTTATTGCTTTACGGGCCTTTTGGCGGTTTTCAAGTTTCGTGCGCGCATTGTCATCGAGCCACCACAGCTCGGCGTCTATGCGCTTCTCGGCATCGCGCATGCGCTGCAATCGATCGCGGCGACGCACAGGGACAATCACTTCTTCTTCATAGAAGTCATCCGGCTCTTCATATGAAACGAAGTTTTCGTCTTCTTCGTAAAGATAAACCGGTTGGTCATCCCAGTCCTGAAAACGCTGTTGACGCCAACGGTCCCGCGCATCCGCTGATACCGCCGATAGTGAAAGGATTGCCACGGTGGCAAGCAATAAAGATTTTGTCATCAGACGTCTCCCAACGTTCATCAGAATTTAAGCAATGAAGATGGCAAAAAAACGCCGGGCGGCACAATTGCACCGCCCGGACTGTGAATTATTGTGGCGACAAGCTTACCAGGCTTGCTGCACGGACACAATGTCACCACTGCGGCGCGACACCCTGACGATATAGGGATTGCCATTGCGGCGGGCCTTGTAGGTGTAACGTTTGCCACTGCAGTTTACGGCGCGAACCTTGCGGAAGCCTGAGTCACGAACCTGATCGCGGCCTTCTTCGCAGGAAATGCCATAGCTCTGGTAAACCGGTGCAGGCTCATAATCATAGTCGTGATCACGACGAGGACGATAATCATCATCATAAACCGGATAGCTTGGCTCATAATAGCCAGGATTATAACCCGGGTTGTAGCCACCAATAAACAGGTCAATATTGACCTTGGCGTTGGCTGGCGCAGAAATACCGGCGGCAATTGCCACAAATGCGGCGGCGGCAATGAGTGTCTTGGTAATCATGGTTATATCCCCTCAAACGCTTGAACTGGGTGATGGCCGTGATTGGTCATCGTTGAACAGGGCTTAGTTCAATGAACTTGAACGGAAGCGGAAGGTTCCGTTCATCTGCCATTCATGTTCGGGGTAAAATCAGGGCAAACCGCCCCTTGAAGCCCGAAATCGGCTCCCTACATGGGTGTTGCGGGTGCCAATCGGGCCCGTGAGTTCCAAATCGGCCCGGCCATTCGGCGGGTCGTAGCACATTGCTTCAAGGAGAATGTATCATGTTTGACTACACCCCCCTCTATCGCTCATCTGTCGGGTTTGACCGCATGTTCCGCTTGCTGGATGAAGCCAGTCGCGGCGAAACCCACGCTTACCCGCCCTACAACATTGAACGCTTGGGTGAAAATGCTTACCGCATTACAATGGCCGTTGCAGGTTTTGCGCAGGACGAGATTTCCATTGAAGCCAAAGGAAATTCCCTCACGGTGACCGGCAAAAAAGACCAGAAGACCAACGACAATTCGGAATTCCTGCATCAGGGCATTGCCGGCCGGGGTTTCGAACGCCGCTTCCAGCTTGCCGACTATGTGGTGGTGCAAGGTGCCGAACTTGATCACGGTCTGCTCCACATCTCGCTCACCCGCGAAGTGCCGGAAGCCATGAAGCCAAGGCAAATTGCCATCGGCTCAGCGTCAAAGCCAAAAACGATTGAGGCGAAGGCGGCCTGAACCAAAGGCCCCCATCTCTCGCGATCACCTTCGATTGCGAAACCCTTCGGGCACTTCCCCAACAAGTTGGGGAAGACGATAATCATACGCTCCCCCAACTTGTTGGGGGAGTAGCCCGAAGGGGGAGGGGGGCCAGCATTTGTCCCGACCATTGAATGCAGGTCAGTTCCGCTGCCACATCAAGCCATGCCAAAGGCAATGAACGTCAGCGTGATGGCCGACTGTGGCGTGAATCTCACGTTCAGCCGCGTCCCACAAACGGCATTTTGGTGGCCATGATGGTCATGCTCTGCACATTGACCGACAATGGCAAGCCCGCCATGTGAACGACGGCGCGCGCAACTTCATTCACGTCCATGGTGGGTTCGGGTTTGATCGAACCATCGGCCTGCGGCATGCCGGTGGCCATCGTTGTCGTCATCGCAGATGTGGCATTGCCGATATCAATCTGCCCGCAGGCGATATCATATTTCCGGCCATCGAGAGAGGTCGATTTGGTCAGGCCGGACACAGCATGCTTGGTTGACGTATAGGGTGCGGAATTGGGGCGCGGTGCCGAAGCCGAAATCGAACCATTGTTGATGATGCGCCCACCCATCGGCACTTGTGCCTTCATGATCTTGAAAGCCTCCTGCGTACACAGGAATGGTCCGGTGATATTGGTGTTGACCACAGTGGTCCATTGTTCAAACGTCAGGTCTTCAAGCAGAATTGTTCCCGGCGCACCTGTGCCCGCATTGTTGAACAACACATCAAGCCGTCCGAATTTTTCTTTCGTCTGTGCAAAAAGATTTTTGACGGACGCTGGATCAGCAACATCAGTTGAAACGCACAGCGTCTCACCTGTCATGTGTAAGGCGGTCTCTTGCAGCTTGGCCGCGTCGCGCCCCGCCAATACAACAGCGTAACCTGCTTTGCCCAAAGCCATGGCACACGCCCGCCCAATGCCCGACCCTGCTCCCGTTACCAGCGCCACTTTCATGTTACAGTCCCTTTGCCTGCCTCCACGCGGCAACCAAAGTGGCGGCTGATTCCGACACGGCGCTGAGGCTCATCCCCGGCTTATAAAGACTGGAGCCAATTCCGAAACCAGAGACTCCACATGCCAGCCATTCCCGCATGTTGGAGGGCGTGACTCCGCCGACGGCATGAACCTGAATGTGCTTCGGCAAAACCGCGCGCCAGGCTTTCACGGTTGTGGGGTTTGCGGCTTCAGCGGGGAACAACTTCAAATGCTGCGCGCCCGCACGTATCGCAGCAAAAGCTTCCGTCGGCGTGAACACGCCGGGCAGCGGATCAAGCCCCAGAGCAATCGCCCGCGCTATAACCTCCGGATTGCAATCCGGTGACACGCAAATCGTGCCGCCGGAGTACTTCAGCAAATTCACATCCTGCACGTTAAGCACCGTCCCAGCCCCCACCACCATGCGGCCTTCAAAAGCCTTTGCCAGTTTGCCAATGGACGTGAATGGATCAGGCGAATTAAGAGGCACCTCAACCACTTTAACCCCGGCCTCAAGCAATACCTCAGCCACTTGAATCACTTCGTCAGCTGTAACACCCCGCAGTATCGCAATGATTCCACAGGATTTTAGGGCGTCGTTGAGGTTCATGGTTAGCACTCGCATTGGCGTGAAACTGATGCATTGCGTTAGAGGCCCTTCGAGGCTCGCAAGTGCTCGCACCTCAGGGTGAGGGTAGCCTGGATCTCCCTCACCCTGAGGTGCCCGCCCCCTTGCGGGCCTCGAAGGGCCTCTTCCGTCTGTGTAATAGCGTTTAAATAATCCCCGCCGCCTGCGCCACTGCGCGTTCGCCTTTGACGATCGACAACGGGTCCCCCATCGACACCCGAAGCCCCGCCTCTTTCATTGCCCGCACATATTTCCCGCCAATACCCGCCGACGCCAGCACAACATAATGTTCACTCGCATCACGGCTCGACACCGCATGGGCAATTTCGGCCCCCACAATCAACCCTGAAAGATAAGACGAAATCTTGTCTGGTGTAATCTCCTGATAGAGCGCCAAGCTTCGCGCCGAGAACAGGTTATGCAACAATCCCGCCGGGTCCTCAAACGCCTTGTCCACACCCTTCAGGAACATCAACTCATCATCCACATCATTGGCCATCAGGCGACCAAGAATGGAATGCGCCTTCATCACGGCAAACATCTCGCCCGACACATAAGTGGCGAAATTCGTGATCTTGCCATCCACCACATCAATCCATTTGCTGTGCGTGCCCGGCGTCACAAAATGCGCAGCACCAGACTCCATGGCACCGAACACCTGCGTCTCTTCCGAACGCATCACATCATGCCCAAGCGATGGACTCTTCAAATGCAGCCCCGTGAGAAAATGCAACCTGCGGCCTGAAGTCAAAGTTTTCGCATGCACCGCCTTGGCCAAATCCGTAAGGCCCGCCGGACAATCCACATAAGGCAATTCCACCCACCCCTGCCGCGACGTGATCATGCCTGAGGCAATAATCGGAAGTGATTTATCCCAACCACCGATATGCGATTCCAGCACCTGCTCAAACGCACCATCTTTCACGGCGAGTATGCCCTCAGGTGCCGCAAACTGATCCGTAACAGCACCCTCGTTGTTCACAAGGTAGGCCCGGAAAGAAGTCGTGCCCCAGTCAAGGCCGATGAAGGGTTTTGTCATGGGACGCTTGTCCACCTTTGCAGCAAAAGGACCTCATCAGCCCTTCGGGCAGCTTCTCCAGAGGAGAAGCGACACTTTGGTAGACCTCCCTCAATGACTGACCATTTGGGCAGGTCGCAAATCCAGTCGCTTCTCCTCTGGAGAAGCTGCCCGAAGGGCTGATGAGGTCCCTTGCCACCTACTTGGCACAACTTTTTCATGCCACCCTCACCCCACCCGGCTTGAACCCCGGTTTCATATCCTTCAGCACATTCCGTAATGGCGCACCAAACGGGTCCGCTTCAATCTCGAACACATCACCATTCTGGGTCGCAATCCCATCTGCAATCGACAGCGTTGCTGTACCAAAAAAATGAATATGCACATCCCCCGGCACCCGGAACGCGTCATATTTGAAGTGATGATATTCCAGATTTTCCAGCGTGTGGCTCATATTGGCCTCGCCCGTCAGAAACGGCTTTTCCCAAATCACCTCACCACCCCGAATGATCCGGCTCTTGCCCTCAATATGCGCAGGCAGCACCCCGGTGATCATCTCTGGCCCAACCGCACAATGCCGCAATTTCGAATGTGCCAGAAACAGATAGTTCTGCCGCTCCGTCACATGGTCGGAATATTCATTGCCCAAGGCAAATCCCAGCCGCACGGGCTTTCCCTTGTCGTCAATCAAATAAAGCCCGGCCACCTCAGGCTCCTCACCACCGTCCAATGCGAAAGTCGGTTTGGGCAATGCTCCGCCAGGCGGCACCAGCCAACGACCATCCCCCTTGTAAAACCATTCAGGCTGAACACCTGCTTCACCCTTTTTAGGGCGGCCACCTTCAAGCCCCATCTTGAACATTTTGAGCGAGTCCGTCAGTGCCGCTTCGCCGCCATCCAGCTTTTTGTGCATGGAATCCCGCGCCGATGCCGACCCCAGATGCGTAAGCCCGGTTCCTGTGATGATGCAATGCGCCGGGTCGTCGTGCGTGACTGGTGCAAGCACCCGCTTTTCTTTCAACGCCGCTTCATAACTCTCAGGCCGCTCCGACGACAATTCCCGCGCCAAAGTCGCAAGCTTCTTCTTGTCCCGCAACGCCCGCTGCGCGAGGGCGACAGTCGACGTCACGCCCTTGATCACATGCAAACCATCACCCGCCGCAACGCCCACGCAGCGTTTGCCCTTGTCATTGATGTATTGAACGATGTTCATGTCATGTCCTTGCTGTCGGCAGTTAGACCGCAATCTTAACCCAATCGATTTGTAATACAAATCCAGAATTACAAAGCTTTAATCTAACGTCATCTTGTAATGGCGCAATTGCTTGCTATCTGGCAACAATGGTGCCGGGCCCCTCTGGCATGAGGTCAAACTCATGCGATGTCGGCCCCATGATTGTCACAACATTCATCATGGAGCCCGACTATGGAGCTTTTAACAGCCTTCCTCACGGCTGACTTTCTCGGAACACCAACCTATTTCTGGGTGATTTTTATCGCAATTGTCATTGGCCTTCTGGTCTTTGACCTTGGTGTCCTGCACAAGGAAGACAAGGAAATTTCTGCCAAAGAGAGTTTTATTCTTTATGCTGGCTACGTCGCCATCGCAGTGGCCTTCGGTGCCTGGGTTTGGTGGTCACGAGGGAGCCAATCGGGACTGGAGTTCTACACCGGCTACGTGATTGAACAGTCACTGGCCATGGACAATATCTTCGTCATCGCCACCATCTTCGGATACTTCGCCGTGCCCCGCCAATACCAGCACCGCGTGCTGTTCTGGGGCATCATCGGTGCCATTGTCATGCGCGCCATCATGATCGGCTTTGGTGCCGCCCTGGTCACCCAGTTTTCCTGGATTCTCTATCTGTTCGGTGCATTTTTGGTGTTCACCGGCATCAAGATGTTCACCGCCACCGACGAAGCAACCGACTTCGACAAAAACAAAATACTGATCTGGCTGCGCGGCCATTTCAACATCACCCGCGAATTGCATGGCCATGATTTCACGGTGAAACTGCCTGACCCAAAAACGGGAAAGATTGTGACCTGGCTCACGCCCTTGGCCGTGGCCTTGATCCTTGTTGAGTTCGTCGACCTGATTTTCGCAGTCGACTCTGTTCCCGCTATTTTCGCGGTAACGCTTGACCCCTTCATCGTCTACACGTCGAATATTTTCGCCATCCTCGGTTTGCGCTCGTTGTACTTCGCACTGGCTGCTGCGATGCATCGTTTCAAATATCTGAAAATATCGCTGGCGATTATCCTGACACTCGTTGGCATCAAGATTTTCCTCGTGCCCTTGGGTATCAAAGTGGACACATTGTTCTCGCTGGTGGCGACCCTTGCAATTCTGGCGGCGGGAGTTTTCTATTCGCTCTGGAAAACCCGGAATGATGTGAATGAACAGCCGGTATGACTAGCACCACATCTTACAACAGTGTCATTCCCGGACTTGTTGCACTGCTGTCCGGTTAAGGAAATGGGTTGCTGTTGCTTGAGTGGCGAACCCATAAAAGTCGTCATTACCGGACTTGTTCCGGTAATCCATGGTTCAACAAGAGTGGAGTTATCCAGATAAATCACGCTCGTACTACGATGGATTACCGCAACAAGTGCGGTAATGACACTGTGAGCAATCATCAAAACCTCAAGACAAGAAGAAAAACTTCCGCACTTGCGTTTATCCAGCCCGGCGGTATGCATCCGCTGGGCCCTTAATTTCCACGGGGAATCACATGAAACAGATTGAGCATTTCATCGAAAACATCATTCTGGCCTCGCGCTGGATTTTGGTGGTGTTTTATGTGGGGCTGGCAGGCGCATTGGGGCTTTATGCCATCACATTCGTGCGCAAACTCTGGGAATACGCGTCAAAGGTCATGGTGACGGATGAGACAGATGCTATCCTGAAAATTCTCAGCCTGATTGATGCGTCACTCGTCGCCAGTCTTCTGGTCATGGTGATGATTTCCGGCTACGAAAATTTCGTCAGCCAGTTTGACAACGTCGATGCGAAAAAAACCGAATTGGCGTGGCTTGGCAAAATTGATGCAGGCTCGCTCAAGATCAAGGTGGCCTCCACGATCGTTGCCATTTCCTCGATCCATCTGCTGCAGGTTTTTCTCAACGTCAACCAGTTCACCGACAACAAGCTGATGTGGCTCACCATCATGCACATGGCCTTCGTGTTCTCGGCGCTGTTCCTCGCCTATGTCGACCGGGTGATGGCGATGACCAAGAAGGACAAGGATGCCGGGCAGTAGGTTCTAAAACAGCCGGGCATTGATGAAAAGATGAGCCCAGATGCTGGCCGCGTAGCCAAGTGCGATGGCCCAGGTCCAGCGCAGATGGCTGGAAAACGTGTAGAGCCCCTTGGCCTGTCCCATCAGTGCGACACCCGCGGCGGATCCGACCGACAGCAACGATCCGCCGACGCCGGCGGTCAGCGTGATCAGCAACCATTGGCCATGCGACATCGCGGGATCCATGGTGAGCACGGCGAACATCAGCGGGATATTGTCGATGATGGCGGAGAGAACGCCGACGATGATGTTGGCGGAGGTGGGTCCAAGGCCGGTGTAAAGATAGGTTGAGGCGAGGCCGAGATAACCAAGAACGCCCAGGCCCCCAACCGCGAAGATGATGCCGAAGAAGAACAGCATCGTATCCCATTCAACTCGCTGCACCTGCGCGAATGAGTCCAGCACCATGTCTTGATCGTTGCGCCTCTTTCCCCGGCGCTGAAGCCCGTACGACCACATCTGCAGAAGCCCGAGGCCCAGCATCATGCCGAGTGCCGGCGGCAGCGACAGGAAATTCTTGAAGGAGACGGCGATAACGATGGTCGCGGCGAAGAGGACGATGACGCCATAGGCTCCCGGTTTGAGCGCAACGCGGTCGGTCCGGGGTTCGGGCCTGGCGGCCGGCACGGCGAAATGCATGATGACGGCGGGCACCAGCCAGTTCACCACCGAGGGACCGAACAGCACGAAGAATTCCCAGAATGCGAGCTTGCCTTTCTGCCACACCATCAAGGTGGTGATATCGCCGAAGGGCGAGAAGGCGCCCCCGGCATTGGCCGCCACCACGACACTCACACAGCCCAGCGCCACGAATCGCGGCGAATGCGAGCCAACCGCCATCACCACGGCTCCCATGATCAGCGCCGTCGTCAGATTGTCGAGAACGCTCGACAGGAAGAAGGCGAGAATGCCGGTCAGCCAGAACAATTGCCGATAGGAGAGGCCACGATTGACAAGGCGCGCCCGCAAAACGTCGAAAACGCGCCGCTCCTCCAGCGTGTTGACATAGGTGATGGCGACCAGCAGGAAGAGGAACAG
>JAYUVC010000051.1:0-9645 GCA_043754325.1 Hyphomicrobiales bacterium | reverse complement strand
AGCAACCCGCTAAAATCTCGTTGGGGCTGCTACCTTCCGGTCCTGACCCGGTTGGCGAGCATAACGCCTGCGCCAACCTTCCGGAGCGCTATATGGTGGTTTTGAACGGGAATGGCAAGAGCGGTTGACCGCTTGCGGGTGCTACACTATTTCAGCGCCATGACGATCAAATCCATCATTACCCTGCCGGACGAAAAGTCCCTGCGCCAACTGTCTACGCCCATCAGAACGGTGGACGACGATGCGCGCGCCTTGTTCGACGACATGCTGGAGACCATGTATGACGCGCCCGGCATCGGCATTGCGGCGATCCAGATTGGCGTGCCACGGCGGGCTGTGGTAATTGATCTGTCGAAAGAGGGTGAGGACAGGAAACCGCTGTTTTTGGCAAACCCGGAGGTGGTGTGGTCGTCGGAAGCTGTCGGCGACTATGAAGAGGGCTGCCTTTCGATACCAGAATTTTACGAGATGGTGGAGCGGCCCAGGGAAGTGAAGGTGCGCTATCTTGACCGCATGGGTGAGGCGCAGGAAATCATGGCCAGTGGTTTGCTGGCGACTTGTTTGCAGCATGAGATTGACCATCTCAACGGTGTGCTGTTCATTGACTATATTTCCAAACTGAAACGCGACCGCGTGGTCAAGAAGTTCCAAAAGGCCCAGAAACTGGGGAAGTTGTGATGGGAGCGTGCTTCGAGGCTCGCAAGGGCTCGCGCCTCAGCATGAGGGAGACCTTGATATTCCCTCACCCTGAGGTGCCCGCCCTCTTGCGGGCCTCGAAGGGCTTGCCATGAAACTCGTCTTCATGGGCACGCCGGAGTTTTCTGTGACAGTCCTGAAAGCGCTGATTGCGGCGGGTCATCAGATTGTCTGTGCCTATGCGCAACCGCCGCGCCCGGCGGGTCGGGGAATGGCGCTGCGGCCTACGCCTGTTCATGCCTTTGCGGAGTCTCAAGATATTGAGGTGCGGACTCCGGTGTCGTTGAAGTCGATTGAAGAGCAAGATCGTCTCCAGGCTTTGAATGCCGATGCTGCTGTCGTCGTCGCCTACGGCTTGCTGTTGCCGCAGGCCATTCTCGATGCACCCACACATGGCTGTTTCAATGTCCATGCCTCGCTGTTGCCGCGCTGGCGAGGTGCTGCGCCCATTCAACGGGCCATCATGGCAAGCGACGTTGAAACCGGTGTGACCATCATGCGCATGGATGCAGGGCTGGATACAGGGTCGATGATGTTGAAGGCGGCGTGTCCCATTGATGATACGACGACGGCCTCATCATTGCATGATGCATTGGCTGTGATCGGCGCCAAGGCGATGTGCGATGTTTTGGCGGCACCACTGCATGCGGGTGAAGCGCAACCCGTTGAAGGCGCAACCTATGCCAGGAAAATCGACAAGGCCGAGGCCCGGATTGATTTCACACGGCCTGCAAATGACGTGCTGCGTCACATTCATGGACTGTCACCATTTCCCGGCGCGTGGATGCTGGTAAATGGAACGCGCATCAAAGTGCTGCACTGTGAGCGTGTTGATGTTCGTGGCGGGGCTGGAACTTTTATTGATGACGCACTCACTATTGCCTGCAGTGATGGCGCAGTCCGTTGTCTTGAACTGCAACGCGAAGGCAAGGGCGTGATGACGGCTGACGTGTTTTTGCGCGGCTTTGCCGTTGCTGCCGGCACGAAGGTCAGCTGATGCCACGCTACCGCATGCTCATTGAATATGACGGCAATGATCTGGCGGGCTGGCAGATACAGGCGAAGTCGCCCACCGTGCAGGGTGTCATCGAAACCGCCCTTGAGAAAATCCACAATCAGCATTGCCGGGTTTTTGGGGCTGGTCGTACCGATGCTGGCGTTCATGCCTTGGGCCAGGTGGCGCATGTGGATTTGCCAACGACTTGGGATCTGTTCGAGCTGACAAATGCCATCAATGGCAATGTGCGGCCGCACCGGATCAGCGTGATTGAGATCGAAATTGTCTCCGAAGATTTTCACGCGCGCTTTTCTGCCACGGAACGGCGCTATATGTTTCGCATTCTCAATCGCCGCGCACCGCCTGCCATGGACCATGGCAAAGTCTGGCATGTGCCAATGCCACTTGATGCTGATGCGATGCATGAGGCCGCACAGGTGCTGATTGGCACGCATGATTTTTCCACTTTTCGCGCCACCAAGTGTCAGGCGTTATCGCCCGTCAAAACACTCGATGTGTTGAAGGTGTCGCGCTATGGCGAGGAGATTGAAGTTGAAGCGGTGTCGCGTTCATTCCTGCACAATCAGGTGCGCAGCATGGTTGGCACGTTGAAACTGGTGGGCGAGGGCAAGTGGACGGTGCGGGATGTGGAAAAAGCACTCGCTGCAAAGGACCGCAGGGCCTGTGGCGCGGTGGCTCCGCCGCAGGGACTTTATCTTGTAAGTGTGGGTTACAAACAGATCTTAAAAAATTTGTAATAATGTCTCTTTCATAAATCTAGCGAATGGATTAACAGCGGCCCGGCTTTGGGGCACCTCAAGGCGTGGGACTTTTAAACGAATATCCAAGGGGGATATATTATGTGGAATGAATTCAAAAACTTTGCATTTAAAGGCAATGCCTTCGACCTCGCCATCGGCGTGATTTTGGGCGGCGCATTCGGCAAGATCGTCAGCTCCATGGTTGATGACCTGATCATGCCAATCGCCGGCCTCGCAACGGGCGGCGTCGATTTTTCGAACAAGTTTGTGCAGCTTGCTGGCGGCGCTCCAAAAGATGCAACCTTGGCCGCTGCCAAGGAAGCCGGCGCCACGTTTGCCTATGGCAACTTCATCACCATCGTCATTGGTTTTCTGATTCTGGCTTTCATCCTGATGCAACTCGTCAAGATTTCCAACAAGATGAAGCGCGCCGAGCCACCAGCACCACCACCAGCCGCATCAACAACAGACGTGTTGCTTGCTGAAATCCGCGATTCACTTCGCAAGAAGTAAGCCTTACACGCATATCTGACTGGAAGCCCGCATGCGTTGCCTTGCGGGTTTTTTTTTGCTCTAAGGCTTGCCATGGATATGACCGACCTGATCAGCAGCATCACCCGCCCCGCACAAAATGAACCTGAAAGCGGCATCGTCACGGCCGCCATGTATGGCATGGCGAAACCTGATGTCATGGCCTTCTGGTCGGGCCAGGGAAACCTGCCAACGCCGGAAACGTTTTGCCGCCCTGCTATCGAAAGTTTGTTGGCGGGCGAAACCTTTTACACGTGGCAGCGCGGCATTCCAGAATTGCGCGAAGCGCTCGTGCGCTATCACGCAAAACATTACGGCGTGAATTTGCACATCGATCATTTCGGCATCACTGGCGGCGGCATGCAGGCGATACAGATTGCCATCCAGATGATTGCGGGCGATGGCGATGAGGTGATCATTCCCACACCCGCATGGCCGAACTACGCGGGGCCAATGCGGTTGCAGGGCACAAAGCCTGTGGAAGTGCCGATGATTTTCGCCAATGGCACATGGTCGCTTGATCTTGACCGTTTGTTTGCAGCGGCCACACCCCGCACCAAGGCCATTTGCATCAACTCGCCGTCAAATCCCCTGGGTTGGACGGCTTCGCGCGACGACCTGATTGCCATTCGCAATTTTGCGCGCAAGACCGGCATCTGGATTATAGCCGACGAGGTTTACGCACGGTTTTGTTTCACTGCGAAACGTGCACCATCATTTCTTGACGTGTGTGATCCTGAGGAGCGCTTGATCCTGTGCAACACATTCTCGAAAAACTGGGCCATGACGGGTTGGCGGCAGGGCTGGATTCAGGCACCAAAAATCATGGCGCCAATCGTTGAACGTTTCATCCAGTATCACAGTTCAGGTTCGCCTGTGTTCCTGCAAAAAGGCTGTGCAGCAGCAGTCGAGAACGGCGATGATTTTGTCGACATGCAAGTGGAGATGGCGCGTAAAAATCGTGACATTGTCGTTAATACTTTCCGGCAAAGCCCACGCCTGCGTTTCCAGGTTCCCGACGGGGCTTTCTACATGTTCTTTGGCATTGAAGGCATGAAAGATTCACTCGCCACCTGTTTGCGCATCATCGACGAAGCAGGTGTGGGTTTTGCACCGGGCGGCACATTTGGACCCGGTGGTGAAGGCTTTTTGCGCATGTGCTATTTGAAAAATGAGGACACGCTGCGGACAGGTTTGCAGCGCTTTACCGACTGGTTGAAAAACGGGAAGGTGGATTAGTCATGCCAGTGTCTTCACACCATCAATCATAAACTGCACTGCCAGTGCCGCGAGAATAATTCCGAGCAGGCGCGAGATGACAGCGCGTCCCGTAATGCCCATGGTTTTTGATATGCGCTCGGCTGTCAGAAAGCACAGGCAACAGGCGAGCATCACGATTGCTGTTACTGCGTATAATGCGCCGAGCCGCACATAGTCACCATTCGCCCGGCCCGCTAACAGGATCATCGCAGTAATGGCACCGGGTCCCGCCATCAAGGGAATAGCCAGCGGAAAGGCTGCGATGTTTTTCACATGATCAATGCTGATGGCTTTTTTCACCGTGTCTTGTTGGCGTTGGCCACGGCGGTCGAACACCATTTCGGCTGCTGCAGAAAGCAGGAGCAATCCGCCCGCGATGCGAAAAGCCGAAAGCGAAATGCCAAGGAGTGAGAGGAGTTTCGCGCCACCAAGTCCAGCCCCCAACAAAATGCAGAACGCAATGAACGATCCGCGTAGTGCCACTTCACGGCGCTGGTCCCGGTTCAGATCGTTGGTGAGGCCGAGAAACAGGGCGCTGAGGAAGATCGGGTCGGCTATGACCAACAAGGTGGCGAGTGCGGATGTGATGTAGTCTTGCATCGGGGGACTGTGGCTGAATTAACTGCCAGCTTCAACTGGTCAACCAACCCCCGCCACGAACGACGTGGGCACTACGGTCTTGAGCTTGTTTGGGCACGGGATATCCAAGCTTCGGCAAAAGTTCGCGCATGTTGGCAGCAATGAGATCGGCGAAGGATTTTTGTTTCATCTGGCTCAGTGGATCTAGTTGATCTGCAAGCACGGGAACGATCTGACCCAATGCGGCTTCTGTTAGACGCTTCTGCGCGGCTGGTCCTGTAAAACCAATATCACTCAAAAACTTTGAAAATTGTATTTGGTCAATTTCATGAAGAACTGTGGCCGTGCCAATTGAATAAGAAAGCTCCTCGCTCAAACTGTCATCAAGTCGCGTGGGGAGAATATCATAACGTGGTGACAATTCCGGTCGTGTTCCTTGACTGTAAAGCAAAGCGTGATTTTTTGCATGACCATCGACATTGCCAACCAATAAATCAAACAGTGTGAGTTCGAGCATTGTAAGAGAGGAGATATCCGGCTTTGCGGTTTCTCGCAGTAAAGTGCCGATGGATTTTGCGTTGAAGCTTCGCCCGGGAACTCCTCGGCGCTCATATTTGAGGCTTGGCGGCAAAGAAAGCGCTTGCGCAAAATCTTCTTGATGGAGACGGGTGATTTCGTTTTTAGTTTTAAAGTACCTATCAAAACGAGGTGTTATCAAAACGGGAATATCAGCTATGTCAAATTGAGCTGGCAAGACTGTACTTATACCGCATAAAGCCGAGAGCTGTAGTGCCAAGCTTTCACGGCCGGGATCACTGTGATGTCGGCGGTCGGGTACTTTAAGAATATGGGTTGTCGGTGCCCCTGTTCCTGTTTTGGGAAGTGCAACCTGCCCATCTGGGAGCAACAAGATGGATATCTTGCTCTGAACGCCTGCCAGCGGCGACGGATCACGCATATGGTTGGGAAGCGGAATTCGTTCGTGAAGTGACCGAACAATTGCTTCGAAGTTTTCCAAGGTAAGTGTGTCATAGTCTGTTTCGAGGTTTCCCGGAACTTTGGCCGGTGGCGATCCTTCGGGCAGGACCGACATTGCGCCTGCGCAGTCCGCACCCAAATAGTATAGCAGGCCAACTAGATCAGTTGATTCAATAGCGTGTCGCTCCATCACCTCCTGCAATGGCTGGTCGCGTTCTTGTAACAAGTTCGAAAAAAATGCTCGCGCTGCGACTTCGCCATACGGTTCATCCGTCAATCGGAGCGCTAGCGAGAGTGGTATAGCATTCGTAGCTTGCAAATATTCAACGGAGTAAGTGAAGTCGATACCGCCCGACGTTTTGCGCTCGAGTTTTCCAATAGGTGCGTCGTAGCCATCGAGCCTAACATCAAGGACGATACGGCTCATCGCTTGATCGCAAAAATATCAATGCCCGCCGCAGCGGCTACTTGCAGAACCTTTGCAAACTCCAAGCGGGGTTTTCCAGCTTCACATTCGACAACGAAACGTCGGCCAACGCCTGACAGGTCGGCGAACTCTTGCTGGGTCAAGCCTTTTGATTTACGAACTGTCTTGAGGAGGGCTCCAAGGTCAGATGGGTTGACTATTCTTGTTCCCTGGGAGCGATTGAGTTCGCTATAAATTGTGCCAGAAGAATGCAGTCGGTCTTTCGGAAGCAGCGGCTTTAGAATATTTGATAAGGCGTTAAGTAGAACATTGAGGTTTGGTTCTGGTAATACTGATTTGACATTTGACATTACTATTGCTCCTGATCGGGAACATAGGGTGTCGGTTTAAAGAATTCAACTACACTTGCTCCCAATCGGGAACATTTTATGAATTTTGTTACCAATCGGTATCAGAATGTTTGAATCTAGATTCTAATGTCAATTTTGCTCCCGATCAGGATCAATTCACCGTATTCGGCAATTCGCTTTCACGCCTTGCAATGAAATCGCGCAATCCCTCGGCGATGCCTTCGTTCATTTTTGGGGGTTCATAGGCCGCCAGCATGCTTCGAGCCTTGTTGCGGCCCCGCGTGTCGTGGTCCAGTGCCCCTTCAGCGTTCCATTGCTCAAATGAATTGAAATCCATCAGACTTGGCATGAAGAAGGCTTTTTCGAAATGGTCGAGGGTGTGCTTGGTGCCGAGGAAATGTCCGGCGGGACCGACTTCGCGCACCGCCGCCATGGCATCCTTGAAGTCGTCGAATTTCAGGCCGCCTGCATATTTGTACCAGCCCACCAACTGTTCAGCGTCGGTGACAAATTTTGAATAGCCGCAGGTGAGGCCCGCTTCCAGCCAGCCTGCCACGTGCCATATGTAATTGGCTCCCGACAAAATAGCGGCGTGCATCAACATGTTGGATTCATAGCCCGCTTGCGCGTCGTTGAGTTTGGATCCCACGTGGAAGCCGCTCGTGCGCCATGGCAGGTTATATTTGCGGGCGAGTTGCCCCATCACAAACATCATTTGTGCGGCCTCCGGTGTGCCGCCCATGGGGGCTCCGGTTTTCATATCGACTGTCACCATGAACTGCCCATAAATGCACGGCGCACCTTTGCGAATGAGCTGGGTGAAGGCGACCCCTGCCAGCGCTTCGGCATTCACCTGCGCCACCGCGCCGACGGCTGAGGCTGAGGTGGATGCGCCACAGAGTGCGAAGGGTGCAGCGATAATCGGCTGATTGTGTGACGCATAAACCCGCATGGCGTCCAGCATGGTCTGGTCCCAGACCAGCGGCGAATTGCAATTGGTGATCGACACCACCACTGTGTTGTCTTTGACAAAGCCATCGCCAAACACAATGCCCGCCATTTTCATCACATCTTCGGCGCGCTCTTTTGACGTGACGATGCCCATGAAGGGTTTGTCGGAATATGTCAGTGCGGAATTGATGATGTGCAGGTGACGCTTGGGCACGGGCACTTCCATGGGTTCGCAGCAGATGGATGAAGAGGAATGCAATGCCGGCAACATATAGGCGAGCTTGTGAAAATTGTTAAGGTCTTCAAGTGAGCCATAGCGGCGCTTGTTATCCAAGTCGCGCACAAAGGGAGCGCCATACATCGGAACGAAAATCTGGTTCTTGCCGCCGACGCGCACCGTGCGCTCTGGGTTCCGCGCATGCAATGTAAACTCCGGCGGCACAGTCGATATCAGTTGCATCAACAACACACGATCAATGCGCACACGGGTGCCCTGCACATCAGCGCCTGCGGCCTTCCACATGGCGGGGGCCTGGTCATCACGAAACTCGCACCCCACTTCCTCCAGAATTTTCATCGACTCATCGTGGATGAGTTCAACCGCTTCGGCTGGCAGCAATTCGTAAGTTGGAATTTCACGCACCAGTGTTGGGAACGACAACATCGGTGCGCCCCGCATCGCCCGTCTGCCTTCGCGGCCACCGCTGCGGCGATGGGTTACGGGTGATGATGGGTCAGACATTGGCGTTCTCCGGCTCAGGGCGATTGTGCATCCGATCAGCGGCACGTGCAGCAGCAAAAACGTCACAAATACCCTCCCTTGCGCAACCACCACAACATGTTGACGCCGCGCTGACTTTCACACACTATAGTGGCAGGGGGACGTTCACATCTCAGGCTGTTTCGTGGGGAGACAACCGCGCCAGAGATGCAGGGCATTCAATCAACATCAAAAAACAACGCTTCGCCCCGGAGCGGCAGGGATACAATTATGACTGACAGTCACCACAGTGAGGATAAAAAACTCCTCCACGGCATGGGCTACGCGCAGGAGCTGTCACGCTCCATGAGCAAGTTTTCAAACTTTGCAATTTCATTTTCGATCATCTGCATTCTGTCAGGTGGCATCAACAGTTTTGCACAAGCCACATCATCCATTGGTGGTGCGGGTGCAGGTATCGGTTGGATCGTCGGTTGTATTTTGTCCGGCATGTTTGCCTTGGCCATGGCACAAATTGCATCGGCCTATCCAACAGCGGGCGGCCTTTATCATTGGGCTTCAATTTTGGGCGGTCGGGGTTGGGGCTGGCTCACAGCTTGGCTGAACTTCCTTGGCCTCATTACAGTTATGGGTGCCATCAACATCGGTACAGCGTTTTTCTTTGCCGGAACCTTCGGAGGCCAGTTTGGTTTCACCGGAACGGCCGGGCAAGTGGTTGGCTTTGTTGCTGTCATCACCATCATTCAAGGCTTGCTGAACCATTTCGGAATCAAGCTGACGGCGATGATGACGGACATTTCCGGCTACATCATTCTCGTCACAACAGCAGTTCTGATTTTGGCGTGTTTGTTCCTGGCACCCGCCTTGGATTTCTCGCGTCTCTGGACCTTCACCAATTTCTCCGGTGAAGCGGGTGGCAACGTGTTCCCGCAATCGGACAACATGACCTACCTGTTCCTGCTTTGCCTGTTGCTGCCAGTCTATACCATCACCGGTTATGACGCTTCGGCCCATACATCAGAAGAAACCGTAGACGCTGCAAACTCAGTGCCAAGGGCCATTGTGTCCTCGGTCATCTGGTCATCGCTGATTGGTTGGGTCATGCTCTGCGCCATCACGTTGGCCATTCCGGATTTGGCCGCCGGTGCCAAGCAAGGCTGGGGTGTGTTCTTTGAAACCATGAACGCCATTCTGCCATCATGGTTGAAGACGCTGCTTTATCTTGGCATTTTGATCACACAATTGCTGTGTGGTCTGGCCACGGTCACATCAGCTTCGCGCATGCTTTATGCATTCTCGCGTGATGACGGCATGCCTTTTGCTTCTACGGCCTTGGCTACAGTGTCGAAAGCCCACCGCACACCCGTCAATGCCATCTGGACATCGGTTGTGCT
>JAYUVC010000050.1:0-3926 GCA_043754325.1 Hyphomicrobiales bacterium | reverse complement strand
CTTCCTTGCACCTGATGTCATTCGTGCAAAGAAGCGATGGCCTTTGGTGACGTTCCCCGACACAATGCCATCCACCTCAAACGGCACCACCTCACCATCAAACGTGCACAAAATACTCTGCAACGGCCGCACCCATTTGAGCGAGCCTGAACCCCATCGCATAGGCTTGCCCCACGGGAATTTGCGGATCACCTCCGGCACCAAGGCGGCAATCACATCGGTGGCTGCGCGGCCTTCGCGTCTGATCACGGCAACATAGAAAGTACCCTTCTTGTCGTCCTGCTTGGTCAACTGCTCCAACGTCAAACCAGTGGAGCGCAAAAATCCGTCAATGGCGGCTTGCGGCGCATCCACCTTTGGTCCTTTGCGTTCTTCGCGCGTATCAGCCGCCTTGGCATTCAAGCCCTCAACCGACAACACCAGACGCCGCGGCGTCGCATGCACTTGCGCACCCTCCTACAACAGCCCAGCCTCCACCAATCCGTTGGTGATGAGCGACTTCAAATCCTCTGCCGCTTTCGTTTGCAGCCGCGCGGGGATTTCTTCGGAAAACAGTTCGAGCAGAAGTTCAGACATTACAACGTGCCATGGGTTCCGTCGCAGAAGGGTGCGTTGGCTGTGTGTTTACAGGCACAGAAAAAGGTTTTTTCTGTTTCGGTCGCCGTCCACTTCACGGGTTCAAAATCCGTGCCCTTGTGGCTGCCATCGCAGAAGGGCTGGTTTTTGGAATCGCCACAGGCGCACCAGAAGTAATCCTTGCCGGCTTCGACATCGACGGGAATGGGCAGTTTTTTCGCAATGGTTGGGCTCGACATCAGCTTCGTCCTCCAGAAGATTTCGACCAGGCTTCACAACAGCCTTTCGCGAGGTCGCGGACGCGAAAGATGTAATTCTGCCGCTCGGATACGGAGATCACGCCGCGCGCATCAAGCAGGTTGAAAACATGCGAGGCCTTGATGCATTTGTCATAGGCCGGAAGCGCCAAGGTGTAAGTGCCATGCAGGCTTTTGTCGACCAGGGCTTTGCACTCAAGTTCCGCATCATTGAAGTGTTGCAACAGGATTTCCGTATCGGCGTCTTCAAAATTGTAGTGAGAAAATTCCTGTTCTGCTTGCAGGAATACATCGCCATAAGTGATGCGGCCTTGGCCTTCAGCACGGCCATTGAAATTCAGGTCATAGACATTGTCGACGTTCTGCACATACATGGCCAGGCGTTCGAGACCATAGGTCAACTCGCCAGACACCGGCGAACAATCAAGCCCGCCCACCTGCTGGAAGTACGTGAACTGCGACACTTCCATGCCATCACACCACACTTCCCAACCCAACCCCCAGGCACCCAACGTCGGGCTTTCCCAATCATCCTCGACAAAGCGAATGTCATGCAGAGAGGGATCAAGCCCAATCGCCGCCAACGACCCCAGATACAGCTCCTGCAAATCCGGTGGTGATGGTTTGATGATGACCTGGTACTGGTAATAATGCTGCATGCGATTGGGGTTTTCACCATAGCGCCCATCCTTGGGCCGACGCGACGGCTGCACATAGGCCGCAGCCCAGGGCCGCGTGCCAACCGAGCGTAACGTGGTGGCGGGGTGGAATGTGCCCGCCCCCACTTCCATGTCGTAGGGCTGCAAGATGACACAGCCCTTGTCCGCCCAGTATTCATGCAGCGTCAGGATCAGGTCTTGAAATGAAGTCGTCGGAGATAAAGCCATGGTCCGCGCGGTCTAAAGTGCTGTGGGGCAGGGGTCAAGCCATCTTCCGGTACACGTAAGCCCGCGTCGTGATATGCGATTCCGCCGGCGAATAGGGCATGGGTTGATAGGGTTGCGTCACCTCAACCAGCTTCAAAACGCCAGCGGACACAAACCCTTCCAGCTTGGCTTTGAAGCCCTTCTCGTCCCACACCATGCCCGCCATGGTGAAAATGATCACTCCACCGCTTTCCAGCAACCGCACCAACTCATCAAAAGCCGAAGCAGGGGCATGGCCTTCGGTGAAGGTGCCTGTGGAGACGATGGCGTCAAAACTGCGGTCCACATAGTCGAGATTTTCGCCTAACACACCGATGCGCAAATCCGAATAGCATTTCCGTTCCGCCGCCTTCGCCAACATGCCCTCGGACATGTCGAGGCCGGAGAGGTTGTTGTATCCGAGCAGATTCATCAAGGCACCGAGACCACCAGTGCCCACGCCAGCATCCAGAACAGTCGCATCCTTCCGCGCCACATGCCTGCACACCAGGCCGCCAAGCACCGCGTAATGCATGTAGCCCGTGTTCACCATGTCAGCGTCATAACTCGCCGCCCACTGGTTATAAGTGGTCTTCAATGCCTCGCGGTTTGGCGCGCGGTAAACAGCGTCAATCCATTCGTCGGTCTGCTTGTGCGATGTCATCGCTCTTTAATCCTCAGCGTAATATTCCCCCGTTTTCGGATCCTGCTTCAGCATCTTGAACTCTTTCGGATCCCGCTGCTCCTCAGCCTGGCTACGCATCAAGTCGGACTGCGCCTCAACCTTCGTCATCAGCTTTTTCACAGCATAGCCCAAAAGCAGCGTTGCACCCGCCGTCATCATGCGCCTGAAAAATGCCATAGCCTCACTCCTTAATAGGCCTGTTCTATCACAAGCCGAAACGCTGCCACAAGGCGCGGGCCTCCAGCGCATCCAGCGCCTGCCCACCCATATCAGACGTATTCGCCAGCCCAATCCGTCGCAAAATTCCGCCGGATGTGATGGGGATCATCTTCAAAACAGCCTTATCACCGAATTTCCGCTTCATTGTGGCCTCCATATGACCAATGCCATCAATCAGACCAAGCGCCAAAGCCGTCTTTCCGGTCCAGTAAGCCCCGGTAAAGAGTTCCTTGTCCTTGCCCTTCAACCTGTCGCCGCGCCGCGTCCTCACCATGGCCTTGAAGCTCTCATGCATCTCCAGCAGGATGGATTTAAGCTTGGCCACATCCTCAGGCTTTTCCGGCTTGAACGGATTGTTGGTGCTCTTGCTTTCGCCAGCAGTGTGTACGCGCGACTCGACACCAAGTTTTTGCATCAACTTAGGAAAACCAAAACCCATCGAAATCACACCAATAGAGCCGATAATCGAGTTCTCATCCGCGTAAATCTCGTCGCCCGCGCAGGCCAACCAATAACCGCCAGACGCCGCCACATCCTCGCAAAATACATAGACCGGAACCTTGAATTCTTTTGATAGCGACTGAATACGATCTGCTATGAAGGCCGACTGAACGGGTGAACCGCCGGGAGAGTTGATCTCCAAAGCCACCGCCGCCACGCCCTTTCGAAATGCCTTCTGCAAGGCAGGCTCAACGCTACGCAAGTTCAAATTGCTACTCCGCATGGACTTGCCTGCCGCCAACGTGCCTTCAAGCCGCACGACGTGAATCAGGGCAGAGGATTTGCGAAAAGTTATTTTACGGAGGAAGCGTTTCAACATGACGCGGAATATGGTGTGTGCGCTGCAAAAACGCAAGCGGTGCACATGCGAAGCGGCACCATTGCCAAGCCCTGTAAACCGTGCTTTCAAAGCGCTATGGAAAATCCGCAAGACCTGAATCTGTTCGACCTGCGCTGGCAGCGCAGCGAGCGGGACTTGCTTTCCTCGTTCCGCAGACTCTATGGCGAGCACCCAAGGTTTGAAGCCCGTTTGAAAGCGCTTTTGCTGAAGCGCTGGTCCGAACGTCCGCAGCCGTTAAAGCAATTGGATCTTGCCCGTGACATCACACCGGACTGGTTCCTCTCCGAAAACACGGTGGGCTATGTTTTCTACGTCGACCGTTTTGCAGGCAATCTGAAGGGCGTGCTCGATCACATCGAATATCTGGAATCCTTGGGCGTCACCTACGTCCACTTCATGCCCTGCCTGAAACCCCGCCCCGGTGCCAATGACGGCGGTTATTC
>JAYUVC010000049.1:0-28310 GCA_043754325.1 Hyphomicrobiales bacterium | reverse complement strand
AACTGAAAGGACTAATTCCATGAAAAAGACCCTTCTCGCTCTCGCCGCTGTTGCTGCTGTGACCGCCGGTAGCGCTGCTGCCCAGGCCAAGGTGCACTTTGATGTCTATCTCGGCACCCCGCTTTATACCCCCCATTACCAGCCAATTGGCTATTACAAGCCATATTGCCACTTCGTGAAGGTGAAGGTTGTGCGTTACGACTATTACGGCAACAAGATCATCGTCTGGAAGAAGAAGAAAGTTTGTGAAAAGGTCTATTACAACGGCTATTGATCTGACCTGAAGCCAAAACAAAACCGCCCGAGGTATTTCACCCGGGCGGTTTCCTTATCCTGAAATCTGTCTGCTTATTCGCAGAAGAAAAGACAGGCCTTGGAGCCTTGGGCATTCATGGCCTGCACCGTGGTGAAGGCTGCCAAAGCGCCAGTCACGGTTGTTACAAACACCAATGCAAGAAACACACGGCGCAAAAAGGCGGCATCCGCCTTGACTGTTGTATTCACTGAACAAACCCCTTGAACGCTAAAACACCGGCAGCCCCCGCTGCCTGATTCATGCTTAGCATTCGAGCGGTGTCTTTAACGTAAAGGAAAGCCTAATCAACCGTTAATCCAAATTTCTTTGGGGCTGTGGTTTATTGTGACCGGATATCCACAAACCGCCCGGCAATGGCTTTCGATCTCCGCTGAACAATCCTGAATCTCTAGTAAAGTCGGCCTTAAATTGTAGCTGCCCACTTTAAAGCTTGGACAAATTGTAGATAGCTTGTTGCTTTGTTATTTTCCAAGCTCATATGGGGGCCAATTAACTCTGCCAACCTGGTTTGCCCTGTGGTCTTTGTGAGTTTAAGAAACTCTTGCTTGGCCTTCACCAGTTTTTCAGGGTCTCGAAATTTCCCCTTGTTCATCAGTTTTTGTGCTTCACCCACTTTAATCACGCCAGCACTTTCAAGCGCTGAAAGATCACCAAGATACCAAGCCTCTAGCTCATTCATCACAATTCGAATTTTGTATTCGTGCTTGGTTTCGACATGAACGCGTTCAGCCAGTTTGTTTTTCAAAGCCACGCAGTTACTTCCATCGTTATCTCTGCAGATGATAAATCGAGTAGTAATCGGGTTTGCCCAAACCCTGAGTTTTCTTGGAAAGGAAACTTCTAAATCAGACTTGCCTTGATGACCAAGAATCAGCGTGCGATCAGAAAACCCCAACTTTCTGACTACGGCTTCAGCAACGATCTTCATTGATGTTTCCTCGACCATTACAACTATCTGGGTCATTGTGGATCGGCACCTTGGAACAAGCCTTGTCGCCATAGGTAACCGGGCAGATCACCTTCCTTGACCAAATTTGTAAGGTTCTCATCATCGGACGCTTTGCGAATCGTGGTAAAACCATTCAGTTTGGATAAAATGAAAATACTCTCCAAAGGAACATTGTTCAAAAAGTCCGGGGAATGCGTTGAAACAAAAACCTGTCCTCCACGCGCAGCATATTCTAAAAATTCTTCCGAAAGCTGGCCTAGCAAGCTCATGTAAAGTTGATTTTCTGGCTCTTCAACACACAGCAATGGATGCGGTTTCGGATCATACAGCAAAACCAGATATGCAAACATTTTGATTGTGCCATCTGATACAAAGCGAGCAACAAATGGGTCTTTAAATGTGCCGTCCTGAAATCTCAGAATTACCCGTCCGTCGGCCGTCTGAGCAGCTTCAACTTTTTCTACACCCGGTACGCGTTTAGCCATAGCTTCCAGAACCTTGTCGAACTCAGATCGATGGTTCTCAAAAAGAAACTGTGTAACCAATGGCAGGTTTTCACCCTCAGGCGACAGATGCTCAGCATATCCGGCATCAATTGATGCTCTAGCAGAACCAATGTGAAAATCAGAAACATGCCAGTTTTCAATTAAATTGCGAAAACGACTTGCGGCTTCAAAACGTTGAAACTGTCCAAGTCCTTTTATTGCTAAAATATCAGCTGATTCTAACTCTTGTTCTTCGCGATCTTCGTCCTTCCCGGCTTCTATATCTCCTTCATTCCTGATTGCTGATCCCTTGCCCTCGCGAAATCGTATAAAATCAAAAGGTTTTCCGCCTCCGTACCTTGTGTAGCGCAAGATTTCTTCTGACACGAGAGGACCTTGCGCCTCGTTGCGTAATTTTATACTATACGTAACTGTCCGCCAGCCAATCGAGAGTTCCATTCTGAGCTTTAACTCGATATCGATTGACTCACTTTCGTGGCCACGTGAAATAACTTCTTTGAACCCACCTCGTTTCGCTAAAGCAGATCTCACATTGTCACGCAGGCAGTCTCGAAGAAATCCAAATACGTCAAACAAAGTAGACTTGCCTACCCCATTTGCACCGACAAATACTGTGTAAGGGCTGATGCCTTCGAGTGTAACATCTCGGAAGGCCTTGAAGTTTTTGAGCCTTATGCGTTCGACTTTCATCCTGTCAAACTATCACACGTTCCGGATATCCACAAACCGCCCCGCCAAAGCCGCTGCTGCTGCCATTTGTGGTGATACCAGATGGGTGCGGCCCTTGTAGCCTTGGCGGCCTTCGAAGTTGCGGTTGGAGGTGGAGGCGGCGCGTTGGCCGGGTTTCAGCTGGTCGGGGTTCATGGCGAGGCACATGGAGCAGCCAGGTTCACGCCATTCAAAGCCGGCTTCGATGAAAATCTTGTGCAATCCCTCGGCTTCCGCCATTTCCTTGACGAGGCCCGAACCTGGAACGATCATGGCGTAGTCGAGGTTGGCGGAAATCTTTTTGCCTTTCACCACCTCGGCCACGGCGCGCATGTCTTCAATGCGGCCATTGGTACAAGAGCCGATCCAGATCACGTCCAAGAGAATGTCGGTGATTTTTTGTCCGGCGTGCAAGCCCATGTATTCGAGGGCGCGAATTTTGGACTGGCGCTTGCCTTCATCGCCAATCAGTGCGGGATCGGGAACCATGCCGGAGACTGAAACCACATCCTCCGGGCTGGTGCCCCAGGATACGATGGGGGGCAGATTGGCGGCGTCGAGTTTCACGATGCGGTCGAAATGCGCGTCTTCGTCGGTGACAAGGGTTTCCCAGTAACGTCGTGCCTTGCCCCATTGTTCGCCCTTGGGGGCCTTGGGCTTGCCGTTGAGGAAGGCATAGGCCTTTTCGTCAGGTGCAATCATGCCAGCGCGGGCACCGCCCTCAATGGTCATGTTGCAAACCGTCATGCGGCCTTCCATCGACAGATCGCGGATAGCTTCACCTGCAAATTCGATAACGTGACCTGTACCGCCCGCCGTGCCGATTTCACCGATAATGGCGAGAATGATGTCTTTCGCGGTGGCATGTTTGGCGAGCTTGCCAAGAACCTCGACTTTCATGTTCTTGGCTTTTTTCTGGATCAGCGTTTGCGTGGCCAGAACATGTTCGACTTCCGATGTGCCAATGCCGTGCGCCAAAGCACCAAAAGCCCCATGCGTTGACGTATGGCTGTCACCGCACACAATCGTGGTGCCGGGAAGGGTGAAGCCCTGCTCTGGTCCGACCACGTGAACAATGCCTTGGCGCTTGTCGAGCTCGTTGAAATATTCAATACCGAATTCTTTCGCGTTGTTGGCCAAGGCTTCAACCTGGATGCGTGACTCTGCTTCGACAATGCCCTTGGAGCGATCGGTTGTCGGCACATTGTGGTCAACCACGGCAAGCGTCTTTTCCGGATGGCGCACGGTGCGCCCGGTCATGCGCAGGCCTTCGAAAGCTTGGGGGCTCGTCACTTCATGAATGAGGTGACGGTCAATATAAAGCAGACAGGTGCCGTCGTCGGCCTGATGCACCAGATGGTCATCCCAGATCTTGTCGTAGAGGGTGCGTGCGTGTGCCATGGGGATATTCCTGAAAGGGCCGTTTGATTGGGGGCTATCTATGGTGTTTGTTCGCGCAAGTCAAAATGCCAAAATGCATGGGATCATCGCTTCTAGTGATTGTATCCACGACAAGTTTTGAATTGTTGTGGCGTCCGAGACCCTGTAGCCAGTAGCCATGCGCCCCATCCACGTTTTACTCGGAATTCTCACGGCTGCCATTTGGGGATTTAATTTTGTGGTGTTGAAGGTGGCGCTGGTGGATATTCCGCCGCAGTTGCTGACAGCCCTCAGGTTTTCATTCGCCTGTTTGCCGGTGCTGTTTTTACCGAAACCTCAGGGCATGCAATTCAAACACATGATCATTGTGGGGCTCACGGCGTTTTTGGGGCAGTACATCTTTTTGTTCGTGGCGATGAAGCTTGGCATGCCTGCAGGCCTGTCGTCGGTGACGTTGCAATTGCAGGTGTTCATCACCATTCTGTTGTCGATAGTCTTGTTGAAGGAACGGCCAAAGAGTCAACAAATTCTGGGCGGAGCGGTTGCCCTCACTGGCCTTGGAACGATCGCTTCCACAGTGGGACAGGGATCTACGATACCCGCCATTGCAATGCTTTTTATCGTACTGGCGGCGTCCACTTGGGCCGTTGGCAATTTCACCGTGAAGCTTGCAGGCCCGGATGCGGGCTTTGGCACGTTGTCCGGTGTGGCTTGGGCCAGTCTGGTTCCCATTCTGCCGGCCTTTGCGCTGTCTTACGGGTTTGAGGGGCCGGAACAATGGCTGCACAGCTGGCAAAGCGTGCGGCCCATTTCACTTCTGGCCCTTGCCTTTACCGTAGTGTTTTCAACCTGGTTTGGCTTTGCCATCTGGGGTAAATTGTTGTCGACCTACACGGCCAGTGTTGCCGCACCCTTTGCCCTGCTGGTGCCGGTGTTCGGCGGATTGTCGGCATATTTGATTTTGGGTGAAACGCTGACGCCATTGCGGATGGCGGGATCGCTGCTGATTTTTGTGGGGCTGGCGATTATCCTGTTGCCGTGGCATCGCTTTTTGTCGCGCAGCACACTTCCATCTTAATCCTGCCAATATTGCGGGGTGATACTGCGTCATGAAACGCCGTCATTTCCTGTTTGCAGCACTACTTGTTCCACATACAGCACGGGCAAATAAAGTTAACCCAGCCCAGAAACTGGTTGAAGCCGCTGAAAGCCAGATTGGCATCACCACGCGCTATGACCCTGCTTACGTCACACTCACATATCCTGATGGCGATGTGCCCATTGCGGGCGGTGTTTGCACCGATGTGGTGATCCGGGCCTATCGGGAGGGGCTGGATATCGACCTGCAACAGCTGGTGCACGAGGACATGCGTAAAAATTTTAGCCGCTATCCCAAAACCTGGGGCCTGACACAACCTGACCGTAACATTGATCATCGGCGCGTGCCAAATCTGCAGCGTTATTTCATGCGCAAAGGAGCGCTCCTGCCCGTTTCAGATCGCGTGGAAGACTATCAATCTGGTGATCTCGTCACCATGATGCTGCCTGGAAACCTCCCCCATATCGGCATTGTGGCAGGAGAAACCGCAACGGGTTCCAAGCGGCCTCTGCTCATTCACAACATTGGCGCTGGCACGCAAAAAGAGGATTTGCTTTTTGCCTATCCCCATACGGGTCGGTTCAGGTTTGCACTTGGGTGAAACTACTTCAGCCGCGCGTCAAGCGGTACTCGCTGCACGCCGACAATTTTCAGGAACCGTGCGTCAGGGTGGGCTGGATTGATCAGTGTATGGAATACATCTGGCAAGATTGCAGATGGCACTTCGAGTAAAACCGTTCTGCTGTCCATAAGCCAAAGGTCACCGATGCCGCGCGTCACGTCCAGGTTTTCATTCCAACCCAAAGGAGGCACAATACGATCAGGTTTGATTTCCCGCTGCGTTTCAATCTTTAACAGTTGATATGAGTCCGGCAGCAACGCGCGGTCCATATGAACCAACAACTCCAGCAGCGCAGACGCAGGATGATCGGCTGTGTACACAATCCGACGTCCTTCATTGTGCCACCGCGCCGAAAACGACATGCCGCCCTGCCCGTCCAATGTCGCGAAACTTGAAATGCACCACAGAAGCATCGTTGTTCAGGCAAACATACCATGGTCGATCTGTCCCAGAACATCTCTCACAACCATAGCACCGGCTTCCGTCCGCAAAAGAGACAATGGGGTCTGGCCGGAAAGATTTGGACGAGGCGTACGAAGCCACAGCGAGGCTTTCTTCGGATTGGCAAAGACCCGGTCGGCCTCCAGCTGGATGCGGGCAAGACGAACCGCACGATCTGTCTCATCCTGGGTCAGGCGTGACGAAGCAGCCTTCCGGCGCGCCATTGTACGCTTGGTGATGACCATGTCTTCAATTTCAGATTTGTCAAACCGCGGTGCCCAGGCTGTTTCGATATCCTGTACCGTCATTGGTTCGTCCCGGCCCGTTTCTGCCGCATTGATCTGCCGTTCAAGCCAATCCCGCAAAGAGGCTTTCGGATGTTCACGGGTGCGTGCCAATTTGTCTGCCATATTCACAACATGGCATAAACCGTGCCGCAATTCAATAAACAAAAAAGGGCCAGCCTCGCGGCCAGCCCTTTCAAATCTGTTATGCAGTTAAAATCAGACGCGGGCCTGATCTGTCTTGGCGCGTGGCGCTTCGCCTGCGACGATTTCCTTGGCTTGCGTCACCCAGTCTTCGCGCTTGGTCTTGCCCTTGAGGCCGAGCTTTTCGTCGAGGGCGAAAATGGCTTCGTCGTTCATCTCGGCGATTTGCTTCAGGGATGTGATGCCTTCCTTGTGCAGCGCGTCCTTGATCTTGGGGCCGACGCCTGCGATCAATGACACGTCATCAGCGGCCACTTCAACCTTGGCTGCAACGGCGGCAACCACTGTGCGCTTGTCGTCCCAGCGCATGTCTTCAACGATGCGGGCGGCCTTGCCGGTGCGGCCTTTGAGATAATACAGCTTGGCGCGACGCACCTTGCCGAAGCGCACAACCTTGATCGAGTCGATCATGGGCGAATAGACGGGGAATACGCGTTCCACACCTTCGCCGTAGCTCAGTTTGCGCACGGTGAAGCTTTCGTTGATGCCGCCGCCAGAGCGGGCAATGCACACGCCTTCATAGGCCTGAACGCGGGTGCGCTCGCCTTCCTTGACCTTCATGTTGACGATCACCGTATCACCGGCGTCAAATTCCGGAACGGCGCGCTGGGCGACAACGATGGCCACTTGCTCGGCGTTGAGCTGCGCAATAATGTTCATAATTCTGGTATCCTTATTGGGAGTTGGACGGCTTCTAGCGGCAAGCCTGTTGAAAAGTCAACCTTTGGGCCTGTGATTCTTGGTCCAAAGGTCGGGTCTGCGTGATTTGGTTATGTCTTCGCGTTTCTGGCGTTTCCAATGGGCAATCGCCTTGTGGTTTCCATCCATCAATATTTGCGGAATTTCAGCATCTTCCCAGATGTTTGGTTTGGTATAATGCGGGTGTTCGAGAAGCCCGTCGGAAAAGCTTTCTTCCGCTGCACTTTCAAGTTTGCCCATGACGCCAGGGAGCAAGCGCACCACGGCATCAAGCAATACGATAGCGGCAGGTTCGCCGCCTGAGAGAATGTAGTCGCCGATGGAGATTTCGCGGAGTTCACGCTTTTCGATCACCCGTTCATCCACACCTTCAAAACGTCCGCAAACGATGAGGCAACCGGGTGCGGCAGCGATTTCCTGCACGAGGGCTTGCGTTAACGGTTCACCGCGCGGGCTCATTAATAATCGCGGACCTTCGTGCGGAGTCTCGTCAATGGCTTTCGCCAGAATATCCGGCTTCAACACCATGCCCACACCGCCGCCTGCTGGATGATCATCTACGGTACGGTGTTTGTCGGTTGCGAAGCTGCGGATGTCTTGCGCCTTCAGCGACCATTTGCCTTCGGCCAAGGCGCGTCCCGCAAGGGAATGGCCAAGTGTGCCCGGAAACATGTCGGGAAACAACGTCAGAATGGTCGCGGCGAATGTCATTCCTGCTTGTTGGAAAGATCGAGAAAGCCTTCGGGCAGTTCCAGTGTCACAACACTGTCGATGATTTTCATAAACAATGAGGGCACAAGCAGGGATTCTTTCGCACCTGTATCAATGTCGAGCAAATCGCCTGCGCCAAAATTTTCGATGCCGACGATGGTGCCGATCTTGCTGCCACTGTGCATCGCATCCTGACCGATGAGATCGACGAGGTAAACTTCTGATGTTTCAGGGGCAGGCAAACGCTCACGTGGCACCAGCAAGTCCTGGCCCTTGAAGGTCTCGGCCTGATTGCGGTCCTTGATGTTTTTGAGGTCCGCGATGAAGCCATCGGGGACGGCTTTCATGCGGGCGATTTCGATGGTCCGGCCATCAGCGGTTTGCAGCGCGCCGTAGGTGGCAATGGCTTTCGGGTCAGTGGTGAAGCTGCGAAGCTTCACGGCACCGCGAATGCCATGGGCACCGGTGATGCGACCGAGGAGGATGAGGGGTTCTGTCATGTGTCAGCCACCCCCTCCCCCCTTCGGGGTACTCCCCCGGCGAAGACGCCGAGGGAGAAAGGATGCTTTTCTCCCTCGGCTTTTGGGCCGGGGGAGTACGGCGAAGCCGGGAGGGGGTGTGTCAACGAGTCTTACGCTTCAGCAGCAGGTGCAGCGGCGGCAGCGGCGGCATCTTCAGCGGCCTTGGCAACTGCGGCGGCTGCGTCAGCTTCGGCCTTGGCAGCAGCGGCGGCTACCTTGGCAGCGGCATCGATCACGGCCTTTTCGCGCTCAAGACGCTTCTTGCCCGGCAGTGCCTTGTTCGGATTGTTGCGGGCTTCACGCTTGGCAACGCCAATCTTGTCGAGGAAGCGCAGCACGCGGTCTGTTGGCTGTGCGCCCTTCTTCAACCATGCGGCAGCTTTTTCGCCGTCGAGCTTCACACGCTCAGGGGCATCTTTCGGCAGCATCGGATTAAACGCACCAATGATGTCAATGAACTTGCCATCACGGGGTGACGTCGCTGCGGCGACAACGATATGGTAGTAAGGGCGCTTCTTGGAGCCTGCACGGGCGAGGCGGATTTTCACTGACATTTGGTATCTCCTTTAAAGTCTTTGTGATTGCATTATTTCTTTTTGAACGGGTTGCCACCCAGGCCCGGCAAACCGCCGAGACCAGGTAGGCGTGGCATTTGGCCACCCATCAATTTCGAGAGGTCGGGTATTTTGGGTGCGGATGAACCGCCGCCCTGACCCGCCATCAAATCTTTCAAGTCGGCAGGCAAGGCATTGGGATCAAGCCCTGCGAGTTCCTTCTGCATCGATTCCATTTCAGCTTCCGACGGCATGGGTTTGCCACCGAACATCTTGCTGAACATGCCTTTGCCCTGACCCATCTGCTTCATCACGTCGGCCATTTGCAGGTGCATCTTGAGCAGCCTGTTGATTTCCTCAACCTTCACACCCGCACCCGCCGCAATGCGCTTCTTGCGCTTGCCGTCGATGATCTTGGGGAAGGCGCGTTCCCTTTTGTTCATTGAGCCAATGGCCGCAACCTGGCGTTTGAAAATCTTCTCATCGAGGTTGGCACCCTCAAGCTGCTTTGACATTTTGCCCATGCCTGGCAGCATTTTCATGACGCCGCCCATGCCGCCCATTTTTTCAAGCTGGCGGAGTTGGTCGGCCAAGTCATTCATGTCGAAGGCGCCTTTGCGCATCCGGTCGGCGATTTTCTTGGCCTTCTCATGGTCAATGTCGAGGGAGGCGCGTTCGACCAATGACACCACGTCGCCCATGCCGAGAATGCGGCCTGCAATGCGGGCGGGGTGGAAGTCTTCGAGGCCGTCGAGTTTTTCGCCCGTACCCATCAGCTTGATCGGTTTGCCGGTCACAGCCCGCATGGAGAGGGCCGCACCACCACGGCCATCGCCATCGATCCGGGTCAAGACAATTCCGGTGATGCCGATTTTTTCGTCGAAGGCGCGGGCGAGGTTGACGGCGTCCTGTCCTGTCAACGCATCGGCGACCAGCAGGGTTTCCTTAGGTCTAGCGATGTCTCGGATGCTTGCGGCTTCGGCCAGCAATTCTTCGTCGATATGCAGGCGGCCTGCGGTGTCGAGCATCACAATGTCATAGGCGCCTTTACGGGCTTCCGACATGGCGCGCTTGGCGATTTCAATCGGCGTCTGGCCCTTGATGATGGGCAGCGTGGCGACCTTCACCTGTTTGCCCAGAATTTCGAGTTGTTCTTGCGCGGCGGGGCGGCGCGTGTCGAGCGACGCCATCAGAACCTTGCGCTTGTCACGCTCGGTCAGGCGCTTTGCAAGTTTCGCCGTCGTTGTGGTTTTGCCGGAGCCTTGCAAGCCCACCATGAGAATGGCGACTGGCGGCGAGGCGCGGAGATTTAACGTCGATTGATCAGAGCCCAGCGTTTCCACCAGTTCGTCGTGGACAATCTTGACCACCATCTGACCGGGCTTGATGGACTTGACGACATCGGCACCCACGGCCTTGGCGCGGACTTTTTCGGTAAAAGCCTTGACCACCTCAAGCGCCACATCCGCCTCAAGCAAGGCGCGGCGCACCTCACGCATGGCGGCATCGACATCAGCCTCCGACAAAGCCCCACGGCCCGTCAGCTTGTCGAAAATGCCCGTCAGGCGATCGCTTAAGGTTTCAAACATTGTTGGTCCTACTATCTCAAACGAAAACGACACCCGGGAGCGAAAACTCGCTGCCGGATGCTGGTCACCACGCCTC
This sequence comes from Hyphomicrobiales bacterium, assembly GCA_043754325.1. Taxonomy (GTDB): domain Bacteria; phylum Pseudomonadota; class Alphaproteobacteria; order Rhizobiales; family Aestuariivirgaceae; genus Aestuariivirga. The sequence continues at coordinate 17,651 of JAYUVC010000049.1, read as the reverse complement.
CCGGGAATGAAAAACCCCATGTGTGCAGAGACCTCGTAACGTTCAAGACGTTATTGAGATGGCGGGGACATAGGGCAAAGGAGCAGGGAAGTCAAATTTGGGGGGTGTGAAAATAGTTGTTGACTTCTAATCCTATTTGTTCTATATTTGTTCTTGTGATGGGTAAGGCCCCGTCACCTGCTGATTGACATCGTGAAAACGGCCCCGGAGAGGCCTTAAATCTCCAAAAACGCGATCTGCCCCGGCAGATGATGCGGGGACGCCCGTGGCCATTTGTTTACTTGGATGTGTTGGAAATTGAGTCTTGCTGTTCGTAAAATTCCCTGACCTCACGAAGTTCTTCTTCCATCGCCGAGTACATATCAAACCAAATCTGAATGTGACGCTGTGACAATTCCTTCAGAATAGCGGCGGACATCACCAAGTCTTCATTCGAGCGGCGCATGAAGTAGCCGCAAAAAAACTCGATCTTGAAACGGAATTTTTGAGAAATGGTATTCCATGTTTCCGGGTTGGATGGCAATTGAGCAAGCACGGCTTGCATTTGGCCTTCAATGTCTGCCGGTTCAGAGGCTTGGGCCTGAAGACTCCACATACCAGTTTTACGCATACTGTAGCGGCTGGTATTCTCATTCCAGATGGACGACCCATCTCGCCTGAGGATGTGCTCACCCTTCCTATGGCTTTGGCTGGGTTGGCATTTCAGGAGTGCAGTTAATTCATCAGGATCAAGTGCATCACCAAAGATGCGCAAGCTGACGGCAGAGTGGTTTGGTTCGTAGATGAAATCGGGTTGTTCCGTTATCACGTTATGCGGCACTGCTTGATGAGTATGGTGCCATGATCAAGCAGGCACTGGCGAGTGGTTCGGTTTCAGATGTCACATTCATGGGGTTCATGTAACACATATTATGGCCTACAAACAATTCCCATAACTGCCACTACCGCACGTGTTGCGGCAATCGATCGTGGTGCGAACAGAATACCGCAGGACAGGTCCCCAAGCCCTCACAGTGGTGATCTCGCCCTAGCTATTGGCGGGGCTTTTCCCATATGAGCGCCGGCATGACCAGCACCTCTGCCATCGCATTTCGCAAGATGAACGGACTTGGCAATCGCTGTCAGGCTGCTCCAGATTTCGTCAGCATGGCAGAGACCTTCGAAGGGATTACGCCGGAATGGTTGAATCGCTTGAAAGTTCATGTTGCGGGGGTTCTGGCGTTAAATTCAAGGCTTGGTAAGCATCGCTGGTTACTACTGCTCGGGAACAAGACTTGCATTGCGTGTCAAAATAGAAGGAAGATTGTGCTCTTGAACTCATATCCTGTTCCAGATCGATACAGATGGTGGAAAAATCTCACTCAGGCCTGGCCCGATATCAAATTCACACTGCCGCAGCCGGAGCTCCGGTGGTTGGGGTTTTTGAGTGCAATTCTGTTCCTGATCATCATCATCACTGATGTTGTTGCGGGGATGATGAAGTTCAAAGGCTACTTGTCTCCGGAAGCCACCCGTTTTTACCGCATTTCTGAACAGCGCTCGCTGGGCGAATTTATCGGCTATGTCATTCTGCAAATGGCCGTGATCTTCATCGTCGCCGTTGCCATGCGCATGAAATCGTCGCTGCACCTGTTGTTCGCAGTGCTGGTGCAATATCTGATGCTTGATGACATGTTCATGTTGCATGAAGCGGCAGGTGATGCCGTGGCCAAAAGGTTTTTCACGTCAGAAGGGCTTTCACATTCGGTCGCTCTTGGTGAACTCATCTTCGGGTCGTTGTTCGGCGTGATCATTCTCGTCGGCATGAAAAAAGCTTTTGCGGCCAGTACGGCGTATCTGCGATCACTGTGCGTGCTGCTGGCAATACCCCTCTGCATGCTTGCCCTGTGTGCCGTTGGAGTTGATTTCTTGCATGCACTTGTTCCGCACGATGCGAAGTATCTGGATGGTATTGTGGCGCTGCTGGAGGACGGCGGTGAGCTGTTTGCCATGTTCGCGTTGATGCTGGTTGCAGCAGCCCAATGGATCGCCCTGTCGTGGATTGCGCCGTTGCCAAACCGGATGATGATGTCGCCCTAGCTTTTGAGGGGGCATTTCCCATATAAGCCCCGTCATGACCTCCAGCACTGCCATCGCTTTTCGTAAAATGAACGGACTCGGCAATGATTTCGTTGTCATTGATGCGCGTGAACGGCCGATCTCCATTTCCGAAGAGCAGGCTCGTGCGATTGCCGACCGGAAGATCGGCATTGGCTGCGACCAGCTCATCGTCATGGAAAAATCCTCGCTGGCCGATGTGCGCATGCGGATCTGGAATGCCGAAGGTGGCGAGGTTGAGAGTTGTGGCAATGCTTCGCGCTGCATCGCTGATATTGTGATGGATGAACGCGGCACCAGTTCCGTAACCATTGACACCAAGGGTGGATTTCTGGTGGGCAAGCGGGCGGGCACCTTGATGGTCACGATAGACCAGGGCAAACCGCGGTTTGACTGGGACCAGATTCCATTGTCGGAAAAATTTGCCGATACCCGGCACATTGAATTGCAGGTGGGGCCGATTGATGCGCCGCTGATGCATTCACCGTCGGTGGTCAATGTCGGTAATCCGCATTGCATTTTTTGGGTGAATGACCTTGAGGTGATCAACCTGGGCCGCGTTGGCCCCATGCTGGAAAACCATCCACTGTTTCCCGAACGCGCCAATATTGAAATGGCCAAGGTTGTGGCGCGGGACCACGTCATCGTCAATGTGTGGGAACGCGGCGCTGGTTTGACACGCGCATGTGGCACCGCCGCCTGTGCGGTGATGGCGGCAGGTTACCGGATCAAGATCATTGATGCAAAATGCCGGGTGACTTTGCCGGGTGGCGACCTGATGATGTCAGTTGATGTCGATACAGGTCACATCATCATGACGGGGCCGCTGGCCTATGAATATGAGGGCGTGCTGCCTGAGGGTTTGTTGTCATGACTGCCCCGAGGCTTGAGACATTTGGCTGCCGTCTCAATACATTCGAGTCGGAAATCATGCGCGGGCATGCGACGAAAGCGGGCCTCGACAACGCCATTGTTTTCAACACCTGTGCTGTCACAGCTGAAGCGACGCGACAGGCGCGGCAGGCGATACGCAAGGCGCGGAAAGAAAATCCCGACGCTGATATCATTGTCACGGGTTGTGCGGCACAGACTGAGCCGGAGGTATTTGCTGCGATGCCAGAGGTGACGCGGGTTTTGGGCAATGAAGAAAAGCTTCTGGTGTCCTCATGGTTCAGGGGATCAAACCGCCCGCGTGTCGATGTGTCAGACATCATGCAGGTGAAGGAAACCCGGCCGCCGATGATTGACCAGTTGACGGCGCGGACTCGGGCGTTCCTGCAGGTGCAAACCGGTTGTGACCATCGCTGTACGTTCTGCATCATTCCGTTTGGACGGGGCAATTCACGTTCGGTGCCGATTGTGGATGCGGTGGAGCAGGTGAAACGGCTGGTGAATGGCGGGCACAATGAGGTGGTGCTGTCGGGTGTTGATCTCACATCCTGGGGGGCTGAGCTTGAGGGTGCGCCGAAACTGTCGGTGCTGCTGGCGCGGATATTGAAAGATGTACCGGATCTGAAACGATTGCGTTTGTCTTCGATTGACTCGATTGAGGCGGATGTGGCGCTGATTGATATTCTCGTTTCAGAAACCCGTGTCATGCCGCATTTGCATTTGTCATTGCAGTCTGGTGACAACATGATCTTGAAACGCATGAAGCGGCGGCACGCGCGGGAAGATTCGATTGCGTTCTGTACGGAGTTGAAAACACGTCGCAAAGACATGGTGTTTGGGGCTGACTTGATTGCGGGCTTTCCGACCGAGACGGACGAGATGTTTGAGAATTCGCTCAAACTGGTGGATGAGTGTGATCTCACCTATCTGCATGTGTTTCCATACTCATCGCGTCCGGGAACGCCCGCCGCCCGCATGCCGATGCTGGGGCAGGATGTGATCAAGCGCCGTGCGGCTTTGCTGCGGGCCAAGGGTGAACAGCGGTTGCAGAATTTTCTCGCGTCACAGGTTGGTTCGCAGCAGCCTGTTTTGGTTGAGACACCAACGTCAGGACGCACAGCGCAATTTGCCTTGTCGCGCTTTGAACAGCACATGACGCCGGGCGCGCTGGTCACTGTCGATGTGGTGGCGGCACAGGCTTCACATCTCGACGTGAGGCTGGCGGCATGAGCGGGTTTTTCAAAAAGCTGTTCAACCGGATTACGGGGAAGACAGAAGAGACGACGCCAGAGGTTGTTGTTGAACAGGCCGCACTGCCTGCGCCCGAACCTATTGTTGAAGAAATTGTTGTTGTTGCAGAGCCATTGAAGCCTGCTTCCAAGGCAAAAGTAAAAACGGCTGCACCGAAGAAAGTGCCCCCTAAAAAACCAGAGCCTGCGCCGAAGGCCAAGGTTGTTGCGAAAAAAATTGAAGCGTCGAAGCCCAAGCCGAAAGTGATTAAGGCACCGTCGGCGAAGGTCGAGTCTGTCAAGAAGGTTGCGGCGAAGAAGTTTGTTGCCCCGAAGAAGGTGGTTGCGGAGAAGATCAAGTTTGCGCCACCTCCGGTTAAAGCTGTTGTTGAGGAGAAGGCCCCCCTCCCCCCTTCGGGGTACTCCCCCAACAAGTTGGGGGAGGGCTCGCCGCAAGTCCTTCCCCAACTTGTTGGGGAAGTGCCCGAAGGGCGAAGGGGGACTTCTTCGACCGAAACAACATCGCCGAAAGAAGAGCGCAAAGGCTGGCTCTCACGCCTCACGCAAGGGCTGTCCAAGTCTTCAAAAACCATCACCGGTTCGATCACTGCAATTTTCACCAAGCGCAAGCTTGACAAGGAAACGCTGCAGGAACTTGAAGACACACTGATTCAGGCTGACCTTGGGCTTGCAGTATCCGAGCGTATCATCGCGGAAGTATCGCGCGGGCGCTTTGACAAGGAGATTGATCCTGAAGAGGTCAAGCAGATTCTCGCTTCGGAAGTGGCCAAGGTTTTGAAGCCCGTTGAAGTGCCGTTCAACTTCGGCTCTGAAAAGCCCTTCGTCATTCTGGTTGTGGGTGTGAACGGGTCTGGCAAGACCACCACGATTGGCAAGCTCGGGTCTATCGCTGCGGCTGAAAACTTCAAGGTGAAGTTTGCGGCTTGCGATACATTCCGGGCGGCGGCCATCGAACAATTGACGGTATGGGGCAAGCGCATTGGCGCCGAGACGATATCGCGTCCGCAAGGCGCTGATGCCGCGGGACTGGCTTTCGACGCGATGAAGGCGGCCCAAGACGATGGCACGGACATTCTGTTCATTGACACAGCGGGCAGGCTTCACAACAAAACCTATCTGATGGATGAACTCGACAAGGTGGTGCGGGTCATCAAGAAATATGACGCCGCTGCTCCCCATGCGGTGTTGCTGGTGCTTGACGCGACCACCGGGCAAAACGCGCTGGCGCAGGCCGAAGCTTTCACCAAAGTTGCCGGTGTGACGGGATTGATCATGACCAAGCTTGATGGCACGGCGCGCGGTGGCATTCTTGTGGCCATTGCGGACAAATTCAAATTGCCGATCCACGCCATTGGTGTTGGTGAAAGTATCGAAGACTTGCAGGCGTTTGACGCTGAAGCTTTTTCCCGCGCCATTGCCGGGCTGGATGACAGGACATGATTGACAAAAAAGAATTGCCGCAGGGCCTGAAGCTGGCACTGGATTTTGCGCCGCTGGTTGCGTTTTTTGTGGCCTACAAACTGGGCGGTGTCTATTGGGCCACATCAATCATCATTGCACTGACGATTGTATCGCTCATCACCGGGTATGCCTTGACCGGTCGCATAGCCAAGTTCCCGCTGTTCAGCGGCATTCTGATCACGGTCATGGGCGGGCTTACACTTTACCTGCAGAACGACATGTTTGTAAAAATGAAACCCACGGCCGCGAATTTGATATTCGCGGGAATTCTGGGCGGTGGTTTGCTGAGCAATCGCATGTTCCTGAAAGACCTGTTGGGTTCAGCCATTGAGATGCCGGTTAATGCGTGGCGCACGCTGACCTGGCGCTGGGTGGTGTTTTTTCTCGTGCTGGCCGGCCTCAATGAATATGTCTGGCGCAGCATGAGTGAGGCCACATGGGTCAACTTCAAAGTGTTCGGACTGATGGGTCTGACCATGGTGTTTGCCATTGCCAATGCGCCCTTCATGGCCCGGCACATGCCAAAGGAAGATGAAAAACCCTCCGCAGACGGATGAATGGCTGCACATCATTTGATGTGAGAGTCAAGACTTGTAGTTCGACCAGAAGAGTCGGATTGTTGTTCATGAATGATGCTTGTCGTGGCAGCCTTTCAACTTCGCTCGTGAGCCTGTTTTTGCTTGCGGCAAAGTTTGAGACTCGCTAGGACTCGCGCGGATTTGAAGAGGCAACGTGCCTTTGCGCAGGGGAATGTGTGAAGGCTGACAATGTGGTCGCAGGTGGTGCAACACAACCGCGATCTTGGGAGCAGGGTACTGATGTCGGGCAGCAAAGACGCCAAATCACTGGCGCGTTCATTCTCGCATTTGTTGAAACGCGCCGTGCAATATTCCGTGCACCGTTACAACGATGAAGTGGGAAAAAGTGGTTTGACGCATCGTCAATTCACTGTGCTGGCTGCTGTTGATGCCCATGATGGCAAGAGCCAGACCGAATTGGTCAAGATCACCGGCATCGACCGATCGACGCTGGCCGACATGGTTGCCCGCCTGATGGCACAAGGCCTGGTGCAGCGTCGCCGCACGAAAGAAGATGCACGCACCAATTCCGTCAAGCTCACTCCAGCGGGCAAGAAAATGTTGAAGACGGCGCAGGCCGGCGCTGAAGATGTCGACAAGGCCATGCTTTCGCTGTTTGCAGTTGTTGACCGTAAAACCCTGACCGATTGTCTGGGTGAACTGGCCATCGCCATGGACAAGGTGGATGACGTGGAAGAAGAACCAAAGCCCACCGGCAAGATCAAACTGAAACGCCGCGTCGCTTGAACGTTACGGCAACGGCAGCGCCGCTTTTTTGATTTCTGCGTCAAAGGTGGTGGCCAGGATTTCTTCCGAAAGCGGGCCTACATGTTTGTGGCGGATGACGCCCTTGCCATCGACGATAAAGGTTTCGGGCACGCCATAGCCGCCCCAGTCAATGGTCACGCGGCCATTTGTATCGGCCCCTATTTTTGCAAAAGGTTGACCAAGGGCACCCAGAAAACGGGCGGCATTGGCGGCGTCATCCTTGTTGTTGATGCCGACGAGCGTGATGTCGCCGCGTTTGGACAGTTGCAGCAGCAGCGGGTGTTCAGTTCGGCAGGGACCACACCACGAGGCCCAGATATTGACGACGGTCACCTTGCCGGTTTTGAGATCGGCATCGGTGAGGCCCGGTACGTTGAGATCTGTCACGGCGGGCAGCGTGAATGCGGGGACAGGTTTGTTGATCAGGGTTGAGGGCAGTGTGGACGGGTCGCCGTAAAGCCCTCTCCACAGCAGCAGTGCCAGTCCGGCAAACACCACAACGGGCAGAAGTGTCAAAATCCGACGCATGGTCATCCGTCATCCCTCTGGCCAGTGTCGGCAAGCTTCATGTTGCGCAAGGTTTTCTTCAGGGCCGAGGCACGCATGAGTGTTGCGCCAACCACCACAGAAAGAACCACGAATACGATGGCATAGGCCACGATGACGAAACTGATGTGGTCGGCGTTCCAGTCAAGCATCAGCGGGCTCCCATGGCTTTCAGTTTTTCAGCGCGGATTTTGCGGGCGCGGACTTCGTTTTTCAGGGCCACCAGATGTGTGGTGATGAAGAGCAGCGTGAAGGCCAGAAACATCAGTCCCAGCGGCCAGAGAATGCTCTTGTCGATGGCAGGGCCGCCCATGCGCACGATGCTGGCTGGCTGGTGCAGGGTGTTCCACCAGTTCACCGAAAATTTTACGATGGGAATGTTAATGACACCCACCAGCGCCACGATGCGGGCCAGTGATGCGGCACGGTGCGGATCATCAAAGGCGCGCCACACCGAGATGTAGCCCAGATACAACAGCATCAACACGAACATCGAGGTAAGACGCGCATCCCACACCCACCAGGTGCCCCACATGGGCTTGCCCCAGATCGCTCCTGTGACAAGGGCCAGAAAACAGAAAGCCGCACCCAAGGGTGCTGCGGCCTTCGCGGCAGCGTCGGCCAGGGGGTGGCGAAAAATCAGTGCCATGGCAGAGGCAATCGCCATCAGCACATAGATGAACAGTGCCAGCGAGGCTGACGGCACATGCACATACATGATGCGCACGGTTTCGCCCTGCTGGTAGTCGGCGGGACTGTTGAAAAAGGCAAAATACAGGGCGACGGCAAAGCTCGCGATGGTTATCATCCACAAGGCCGGCATCGCGCGATCTGCAATCTGGAAGAAGCGGTTGGGGTTGGCGAAGATCTGCATTGTTATGATCCTAGTGGCTCTTTCCTAGCGAAAATAGGCCCGGAGTGCCGCAGCCGACGCCCAAGGTTGAATGACCAGACTGACCATGGTGATGGCAAGCTGAACCAGCAATGAATTGAAACTGCCTGATGGCCCGGTTTCCACCAATGTGGCGGACACGCCAAACACCAGCACGGGCACATAGAGCGGCAGAATCAGCAGGGCCACCAGCAGGCCGCCCCGGCGCAATCCCGCCGTGATGGCACCCCCAATGGCGGCCAGCAGGGAGAGTGAAAGCGAGCCCAGGATCATTGCCAGCATCAGCACGGGAATCGCTGTGGTCTCGATGTTGATGAGGATGCCGAGAAGCGGTGCGATGATGGCGAGGGGCAGACCGACGGATAGCCAATGGGCGAGGGCCTTGGCGAGCGTGACCAGTTCAAGCGGCAGCGCAATGCCAACGAACGCATCCAGCGTGCCGTCCTCATAGTCCTGCTGGAAAATCCGTTCGGCTGTCAGCAGCACGGCGAGTAAAAGTGCAAGCCACATGATGCCGGGGGCGAGGCGGCGGAGCAGGTTCTGGTCGGGGCCGAGGGCCAAGGGGATGAGGACAAGAACGCTGAGCATGAAGGCCAAGGCAGCGCCGGCACCCCCGCCTTGGCGGAGGCCGAGCGTGAAGTCGCGTTGGAGAATGGCGAAGAAGGCGGTCATGCGGAAGGGACCTCATCAGCCCTTCGGGCAGCTTCTCCAGAGGAGAAGCGACTGGAGGTGGGAGCTCCCCAAATGTCTGCCATTGAGGGGAGGACTACCATCGAGTCGCTTCTCCTCTGGAGAAGCTGCCCGAAGGGCTGATGAGGTCCTTTCTCAGCCACGTGTATTGCCTCCCAGATTAATCGTTTGATCAGGGGACACACCCAAATCACCATGGGTTGCTGCCAAGACCATTCCGCCTTCTTTCAAGTGAGTGCGGATGTGGGCGCGCAGAATGTCTTGCGTTGTTGCATCAAGTGCGGTCATCGGTTCGTCGAGCAGCCAGAGGGCGCGGTGGCTGAGGAAGAGTCTGGACAGCGTGAGTCTTCTGCGCTGTCCAGCAGACAGCAATTGCACGGGGTCGTTTTTCAAGGCCTCCAGACTGAATGCCGCAAGGGCGGTGGCGATATTTTCACCGCCGAGAACAGCGCACCAGAAGTGCAGGTTTTCTTCCACAGTCATTGACGCTTTCATGGCGTCCTGGTGCGCAATGAAATGGACGGGCAGCGAAATGTCAGCATCGCCGTTGAAGGTGACTGTTCCGGCAGCAGCAGGTACCAACCCCGCGACCAGGCGCAACAGGCTGGATTTTCCCGCACCATTGGCCCCGCGCAATTCGGCGCATTGGCCGGGAGCAAGGCTGAAGGAAAGATTGGTAAAGACCACACGCCCGTTGCGTTCGCAGGCGAGGTTGGTGGCGTGAAGGGTCACGCCATATACTGCCCGCCATTGATCGAGAAGGTGGAGCCTGTGATGAAGCCTGCTTCTTCGGCGGCGAGGAACAGAACGGCGCGCGCAATTTCGTCAGCTTCGCCCAAGCGTCCGACAGGAATTTGCGGCAGGATAAACTCAGTCATGACTTTTTCCGGGATCGTGCTCATCATGTCGGTATTGATGTAGCCCGGACAAATGGCATTGACTGTGATTCCTGCGCGGGCACCCTCCAGTGCCAATGCCTTGGTGAAGCCCAGGTCCCCTGCTTTCGATGCAGCATAATTGGCTTGCGCAAACTGTCCCTTCTGGCCGTTGATCGACGAGATCGAAATGACGCGACCAAACTTGCGTTCACGCATGCCGGGCCAGACGTTGTGGGTCATGTTGAAGACACCGTTGAGATTGGTGTCGATGACTTCGCGCCACTGGATCGGCGACATTTTGTGGAAAGGTGCGTCCCTCGTTATGCCGGCATTGTTGACGAGAATGTCAACGGGGCCAAGACTTGCGACAACGGCGGCAACACCGGCCTTGCAGGCTTCATAGTCAGCGACATTCCATTTGTGGACTTCTATGCCAGTTTCGGATTTGAATTTGGCCGCTGCCTCGTCGTTGCCGGCATAGGTGGCTGCCACCTTGTAACCAGCCGCCTTCAAGGCTTTCGACACCGCAGCGCCAATGCCGCGTGATCCGCCCGTTACCAATGCTACCCGTGCCATGTGTTTCTCCCGTTATTGTTCAGACAGTTTCATATCGGCGTTGTAGTCCGCCTTGATGGTCTTGGTGATCGCCTGTGCGCACACAACCTTCTTCTGGTCTTCGTCATAGGTCAAGCACGGCGTACCATAAAGTTGCCAGCCCTTGCTCAAGGCTTCGGAAACGCGGTGGCAGAAGCTGGCGTCGTCAGGGCCGGTGAGCATGCGGTAAAGTGTGGTGGTCATCATACTTCCCTCGGTCTTAAACGTTTTAAAACATCCGGCAAGTTGGCATTCAGCTTTGCCGCAAGTTGATCGCGATTTTTGTGCAGCATCAAGCCCAGAAAAATAATCAACAGGCCTATCGCAGAGAGCGCAAAGGAAAACAGGATCATGTCCTTGAAGGTGTTGAAGGCCAGCTGTCCGAGGTAGGTGGCAATGCCCATGCCACCAAAGACGGCATAGACCCTGCGATCAAGAAACAGGCTGAGGCCCAAAAGACCGATGTTGATCAACAAGTAGGCAAACTTCTCAAGTTCAGTTCCGCCATCACTAAGTGTGAGCCCGCCCCAGAAGGCTGCGGACCCTGCGATGTGCAACCAGAACGCCATGTCGGAACGCCCATGGCGTTTCAGGTCCATGGCCCAGCTTGTGACAATGACAACGAGGCCCACAATGATGGACACCAGGCGGCGTGTGCTGAAATCAGCATTGTAGTCGTAGGTGTTGAGAGTTGAGCGCGAAAACCACACCGCCACATCCATGGAGAAAAACCACATCGCCACAGCGGCAATCAAAAGAATAAAAGAGAAGCGGTAGAAATACGCGGCCAAGGCAGCAACGATAACTGTTGCGAGTTCCATATAGATCCAGCTGCCATTTATATAGGGGTAGAAGTTATGGTACTCGCCGGGATCGCCTTGTGCGTATTTCCACAAATCAAGCGCATCCTGAATGCCGTAGATGATCATGGGCACCATGGACACAGCGACTGCGATCAAAAGTCCGCCGGGAATACGCAGGAATTTTTTGGTCCAGAGATAGTGTCCCGCCACTGCTGCCACAACAGCATAAGCCAGACCGCAAGCCGTCAAGGCCCAGCCGCCCATGCGGTTGAAGGCGTCATTGGTGAACAGCCCCATGGCCCCAATGATGATAAGGGCACCGACATACCAGAGGACATGGGTGAGATCGAAGCGGGGAGACTGGGTTTTCAGATCGCGGGTGGCAAGGAAGGACGAAATTTCAGACAGCTTGGCAGCATCAATGATACCGGCGGCGTGCAGGGCTGAGAGGTCGTTTTTGGTCAAAGTGCGGGTTCCCGTTGATTTTCCTTCTCGATCACATTCTACAGTATTGAAGCGATCAGCAAAGAAGTTCTTTAAGTTGGGAAATCTACCTCTATGTATGATTGACGTACATCATATTTTAGGGTAATGAAAAGACGTGATTCAAAGTTATCGCAACAAACAAACCAAGGCTTTTGCCAGTGGAGAAACTGTCCGACAATTCGAGTCTTTCAGCGCTCAAGGTTACAAGCGGCTTGAAATTCTTGATGCCGCAACAAGTTTGACCGACCTGAGACAAATGCCGAGCAATCGGCTGGAAGGCTTGAAAGGTGTCAGGCTGGGTCAATTTTCCATCAGAATCAATGAACAATGGCGGATCTGCTTTGAATGGCCCAAAGACTCAGTTGGACCGCAGAATGTTGAAATTATCGACTATCATCGTTAGGAAAACACAGACAATGGCACGACCAGCAATTCATCCCGGTGAAATTCTCAAAGACGAACTTCTGGAACTCGGCGTCACGCCCACCGAATTGGCGCGTCAAGTCAAGGTTCCTGCCAATCGCATCACGCAAATCGTAAACGGAAAGCGCGGCATCACAGGAGATACCGCACTGCGATTGGGTCATTGGTTTGGCACAAGTCCGTTGTTCTGGCTCAACCTGCAAAGCGCACATGATTTGCGGGTCGCTGAAGTCGAATCAGGCAAAGCCATCCAAAAGCTGCCGCGGCGAATGGCTACGGCAGCTTGAGACAGGAAGAAAACTACCGCTCCACACACATGGCAATGCCCATGCCGCCGCCGATGCACAATGTTGTCAAACCCTTCTTGGCACCACTGCGTTTCATTTCATGCAGCAGTGTGATCAGCACGCGCGCACCCGAGGCCCCAATCGGGTGGCCGATGGCGATGGCGCCGCCGTTGACGTTGACCTTTGACGTATCCCAACCCATGTCCTTGTTGACGGCGCAGGCTTGTGCGGCGAAGGCTTCGTTGGCTTCGATGAGGTCGAGGTCTGAGGCTTTCCAGCCGGCTTTTTGAAGGGCGAGGCGCGAGGCGGGGATTGGGCCTGAGCCCATGAGGGCGGGATCAACACCAGCCGTGGACCATGAGGCAATGCGGGCCAGGGGTTCAAGGCCGCGCTTGGCGGCTTCGGCTGCTGACATCAGGATCAGCACCGCTGCGCCATCATTGATGCCGGAGGCATTGGCTGCGGTAACAGAGCCGTCTTTGGCAAAGGCCGGGCGCAACTTCGTGACTGAATCGAGGGTCACACCCTTCTTTATATATTCATCGTCGGAGACAATGACATCGCCCTTGCGGCCGGCAATGGTGACAGCGCAAATCTCGTCCTTGAACCTGCCAGCGGTTTGGGCGGCTTCGGCCTTGTTTTGCGACGCGACAGCAAAAGCGTCCTGTTCTTCGCGGGTGATCTGCCATTGCTTTGCAACATTCTCGGCCGTTGTTCCCATATGATAGCCGTGGAAGGCGTCCCACAACCCGTCCTTGATCATGGTGTCGATGAAGTTCCAGTCGCCCATTTTGACGCCATCGCGCAGATGCGCGGCATGGGTCGATTTTGACATGGACTCCTGACCGCCTGCGGCCACGATTTTCACGTCGCCCGATGCGATCTGCTGCATGCCAAGGGCAACAGCGCGAAGGCCAGAGCCGCAGACCTGGTTCAAGCCCCAAGCGGTTGCCGTGTTTGGGATGCCTGCGTGAATGGCGGCTTGACGGGCCGGGTTCTGGCCTTGGGCTGCTGTCAATACCTGGCCCAAAATCACTTCATCAATATCGCCGGGGGAAAGCTTGGCGCGTTCAATCGCCGCCTTCAAGGCGACCGTGCCGAGCTGGGCTGCGGTCTGGGAGGCGAGTGCTCCGTTGAAGGAGCCTACAGGCGTGCGGGCGGCGGATACGATGACAACATCTGTGGACATGACAGTCTCCCATTGTGGATTTTCACCGTTATGGCAGAGATTGACCCGGTGTTGCAATGCGATGTAAAAAAATCATTGTGCGCCGCCACTGGTCTTTGCACTTGCAATTGTGCGGTGCAGAGCGCAGATTTTCAGGGTGAATATGCGTATTGGGAGATGAGCGTGAACGAAGAGCAATCAAGGCCGGAACAGGTCAAATCCAAAAACGCCACTGTCATCAAGAAATATGCCAACAGGCGGCTCTACAATACGGCGACCAGCACCTATGTGACACTGGAAGACCTGTCAAAGATGGTCAAGGATGGCACGGACTTTATTGTCTATGATGCCAAGTCCGGTGAAGACATCACGCGTTCTGTGTTGACGCAAATCATTTTTGAGGAAGAGAACAAGGAAGGCAACAACCTGTTGCCGATCAATTTCTTGCGCCAGCTCATCCGGTTTTATGGCGACTCGATGCAGGGCATGGTGCCGAATTACCTGGAGTTCTCCATGGGCAACCTGATGAAGGACCAGGACAAGCTCAAAAAACAGATGGCTGATGTGTTTGGCGGTGGTGACCCGTTCAAGCTGATTGAAGAGGCCGCCAAGCGCAACATGGCGCTGTTTCAGGACTCAATGAAAATGTTCGCGCCCTTTGGCAAACCGGGATTTATTCCGCCCAGCTTCGCCAATCCGTTTGCCGCTGCAGCAGGTGCCAGTGACGCCGTGCCGCCGGAAACAGCAAAAGCCGCATCCCCCTCAGCCAGCAAGGATGATCTGCAGGCCCTGAAGGATCAATTGACGGCCATGCAGCAGAAAATCAATTCACTGGACCGTTGATTCAGGACGCCAGCCGCTCAATGTTTTCGCTTGGCTTGCTATCGCCAAATGCGGCATTGAGGGCGGCCAAGGCCGCGCGAAGTTGACCCAAGTGGTCGTCAACGTCGGGATCATGAACTTCCGCCACCGGCGCAACTTCGTCTTCTGATGGCGCGTTGTTCAGAGCGGTTTCATAAAGTGGTTCCATGGACACGTCGGCTGTCGTGACATGGTCGGATTCATGTTCGGATTCATGATCAAGCAAGGCAATTTCCGCAGCAAGTGTCGCATCATCAAGCAACACGCTTTCGGCGGCGTGGAAATCCGGCCCTATGGCGGCAATCAAACCTGCTTCCGCAACAGGTTCGGGCAACGGTGGCAATACAACACGCCCGGCCTCTTCCGTGATATCATGAGGGGAGGCGATATCCGGAATCACATGCTGGAAATGCACGCTGTCCACGGGGGCCAGACTGTTTGCGCCCAGTTCGAAAGCCGCGCCATGCGCACCTTTCCAGGGCGCAATGATGGAGGCTTCGCCCAGCATGTTGCCTTGCAGGAAATTGACGCCGTGGCGGGCCAGGATTTCAGCGTCCTCAACCGTATTCACCCATTCAGCCACCACCTGCAAATCAAAGGCATGGGCCAGTTCCACCATGCTGCGCACAAAGGTGTGGTTTTCGCCGCCTTCAGCGAGATTGCAACAGAAGCTGCCGTCAAGCTTGATCATGGTCAGGGGCAATTCTCTCAAATTGCGATAGGAGGTATAACCTGCGCCAAAATCATCAAGCGCCACGCCGCAACCCAGTTTGCGGAGCGACGAGACGAATTCATGTGAGGTTGGCAAATTGTCGAGGGCCGCTGTTTCGGTGATTTCAACGACAAGACGGGACGCGGGCTCCGGCGTTGCCGCGATCATGTCGAGCAGCTGGGCGTTCCAGCGCGGATCGGTGACTGTTGTGGCAGAGATATTGATCGACAGTCTGGCGTCGGCGAAGGCTTGCAATGTCTGAAGCGCCATCTGCAATACAGCACGGTCGATCAGGCGGATCAGGCCCAGTCGTTCAGCAATGGGCACCAGATGCCCCGCCGTAATCAGCACGCCCGTGGTGTCTGCCATGCGGAGCAGGGCTTCGTGCATGATGATTTTACCGGTCTTTGCATCAAACATCGGCTGGAACGCAAGTTTGAACAGGCCATCACGCAGGCAGCTGACGATTTCGGTGGCGCAACGGGCGTTGAGCAGGCGGCGGTTTTTGCGCTCGTCTGACGCGTTGAACACCACATAGCCATCACCCGGAAGACGGAAAGCTTCGCTCAGCGCCTCTTCGGCATGGGCAATGGCAGTTGATGCCGTATCACCTGTTGCAGGCAGACTGACAGCGCCGATGGACAGCAGGGCCCAGACCGGACCCAGCTTGGTTTCAATCACACTGTCGCGCACGGCGCGCATGAAGCGCTCAAGTGCTGCGTTCAGTTCGTCGGCCTTGCAGGCATTGAGAATGATGCCGAATTTGGAACCGGAATAGCGGGCAATGCCGTCACCCGTGCGCATGACCTGGCGCAGGCGCTGGCCCAGGGCGACGATCACTTCATCGGCCACTTCAAAGCCATAGGCTTCATTCATGACATCAAGGTTGTTGACAGCGACAATGGCAAAGGCACAGGACTGCTTGTCGTTGGTTGCCACATTGATGGCTTCGCCAAGCGCATCGCTCATGCGGACGCGGTTCATCATGCCCGTCAAGGGATCGCAGTTTGACAGAAAATTCAACTTCTGGTCGCGTTTGTGGCGTTCGTCGGCGATGCGCATGATGCCAATGGCTTCAGCCGGATTGCCGTCGGGGCCTGCAAACCAGCGGCCGCCATCTTCAATCCAGGGCGACGCTGCATCGGGGTTGCCGTTGGATTTCAGGCGATATTCGATTTCATAGGGAACACCTTTGCCATCATCACGCTGGGCCGAGCGCAAAACGGTGTCATAACGGCTGAAAAAGTTCTCACTGTCCATCAATGTTGCAAATTGACGCCCGCTTTTTATATGGGCGGGGTCAAAGCCCAGAACATCCCCGGCATTGGCGCTCCAGGTGATGTGGTCTGCCGTAATATCCCAGTGGTAGGAGACCTGCCGGGTCAGGCCCAGCGCCCGTATTGTGTGATCCGCAGTCAGAACGTCAGCGGCTCTTGAGGATACTGTCGCGGCGGATACAGGTGCGGGCGAATCAAAGGAAAAGCGGTCGGCGGCTTCGAATGACAGGTCTAGCGACAAGGGTGCCTCCGGAATCGGGGCAAGCGCTCGCCCCACAAATGAATCAATGGTCACAGATTAAGACAAAGACGGTAAAGAAATCGCGCATCAGGCTTGGTTAACGGCGAGTTTCTTTTGAACTGTCATTGTTTCCTGCACACATTTCCATAACACGAGTACATTTCCTAGATTCAACTTATAGACGCGGTTACGATTTCAAAGCGCTATGAATTTGCTGCAATGCAATGCGAATTGATGAATTGCCATGCAAATTTATAACAGTTTGATGAATTTAGGGAGTTATTTGTCTCGAAAATGTCCCACATATTACCAAAGTGTGACAAAACCAGACTTAAATACGACTGTAACAACAGATTAACGTATTGAAATTGTGTTTGGAATTGTAGCCATGCAAAAATATCATTACTCATTTTGCTGCAACGCACATATCTTTCGGTTGTTGAAAGAAACAAAACGACAAGCCGGAACAGGTCCGGCTCCGAAAAACGAAACCAAAGGACATTATCATGTTTGAGACCCTTAAAACCCGCATCACCACCTGGAAGCGTTACAGCCGCACGGTTTCGGAGCTTTCCGCTCTGTCAAACCGCGAATTGGCCGACCTCGGCATCATGCGCACGGACATCACCCGCGTTGCCCGCGAAGCTGCCCGCTGATCAAATTTATACGGAAAGGACATTATCATGTTTGAGACACTGAAAACCCGCTACGCCACCTGGAAGAAGTACAGCCGCACCGTGGCTGAACT
>JAYUVC010000048.1:0-9389 GCA_043754325.1 Hyphomicrobiales bacterium | reverse complement strand
CGGGAATCCAGACTTTCAACCAGCGAGGTCGTGGAAAGTCTGGATTCCCGCGTTCGCGGGAATGACGGAGGAGGATAGCGTGAGTGAGTATGCAATGCTTTCGAAGCTTTGCCCAAAAAGCTGCCGAGGAAACACCATGCCAACCAGGATAGCCAAGGCCCCCGCGCAATCGATTTCCGCTGAACAGGCGGCGGGCTTTGTCAGGTCTGGCATGTGGCTCGATTATGGAGCTTCACTGTGCCAGCCTGATGTGTTCGACAAGGCCTTGGGCGCCAGGATCACAGACCTCACCGGCGTCAAAATCCGCAATTGCCTGTCGATGCGGCCACGCGCGGTAATCGAGCAAGATCCGACAGGTGAACATGCGCATCTCTTCAGTCTGCATTTTTCAGGCTATGACCGGAAGAAGCACGATGCCGGGCGTTGCAGCTATTTGCCAGTCAACCTTGGCGAAATCCCGGATTATTACCGGCGCTTCATCGACCCCATTGACATCGTGGTTTTCAAGGCCAGCCCGATGGATGAGAATGGCTTTTTCAATTTGAGTGCCGCCAATCTGTGGCACCGTGCTGTGATTGAACGGGCGAAGATTGTCATCATCGAAGTCACAACCGGCAATCCTTATGTATTGGGTGACCAGACCGGCATCCACGTCAGCGAGGTTGACTACATCATTGCAGGTGATGACCAGTTGGCGGCCGAATTGCCCAATGCTCCGCCGTCGGACGTGGACCGTGCGGTTGCACGCCATATCATGGCAGAAATTGACGACGGGGCCTGTTTGCAAATCGGCATTGGCGGCATGCCGAATGCGGTTTGCACGTCGCTGCTGGAAAGCGATGTGCGCGATCTCGGCATTCACACCGAAATGATGACGGATGGCATTGCGGCACTTTACAAGGCCGGCCGCATTACCGGTGCCAGAAAGGCATTTGATGTGGGCAAGTGCACCTATAGTTTTGCGCTGGGATCACGCGATCTCTACAACACGCTGGATCGCAATCCCGACATGCATTGCTGCCCGGGGGACCACACCAATTCGCCACACATGATCATGCAGAACGACAACGTGGTGTCGATCAACAACACCACGCAGGTTGATTTGCAGGGACAGGCGGCATCAGAAACAGATGGGGCACGGCATATCAGCGGCACGGGCGGGCAGTTGCAATTCGTCCGGGGTGCCTATGCCTCGAAGGGCGGCAAGTCCGTCATTTGCATGGCATCGACCTATGACAAAAAAGGTGAGCCGCGCAGCCGCATCGTATTGAATTTGACGCCGGGCAACATCGTCACGACACCCCGCACCGACGTCATGTTTGTGGCCACCGAATTCGGCATGGTCAATCTGAAAGGCAAGACCGTGGCAGAGCGGGCCAAGGCGCTGGTGTCAATCGCGCATCCTGATTTTCAGGAGGGTCTGGAGCGGCAGGCCTATGAGAACAAGCTGATACCACGCGGATTTTTTTGAGTCTTTGTTTGGTGCAGTAGAGCGTTATCATTTGGAATTGGCGCGGTGCGGGAAAGGGACAGTTTGCTCTATCGCAAACTGTCCCTGATCTTAAACTCGGGGACAGCTTGCAAGAAAGAGCAAGCAGTCCCCCCGACTGCTTCCACCAAAAAGTTCACGCTCCAGGCAAAGTTTGACGCGCTATTCCGGCTTGACCAACCACTTCAGGCGATAACGCCCCTGCCCGTCTTCTCCCAAAACGTCAGCGAGTGCAGGCAGAATGATTTTTGCTTCCTCTTGCAATGTCCAGGGCGGATTGACGATGATGACACCTGATCCCGCAAGACCGCCATTTTCGGCAGGCTTCCGCACCAGAAGTTCTGCAAGCAGAACAGTCTTCGCACCGGGAAATGTCAAAGCCGAAACAAATGCGTCGGCAAAGGCCTGTGTTGTGACGGGATACCAGATCATCATGCAGACATTGGCCATGCGGGCCAGTGCGTGTTCCACCATGCGCGACACACGCGCGGTTTCGTCCGCCACTTCGAAAGCCGGATCAATCAAAACCAAACCGCGCTTTTCCCGGAACGGCAAAGCCGCCTTGACCGCCTGCGACGCATCAACCGAATTGACGCGAACCTGCCTGTCGTTCGCAAAAATTGTAAACAGCGTTGCATGGTCCAGCGGGTGCAATTCATTCAGCACCAGACGGTCGCCACGACGCAACATGGAACGCGCCAATAGCGGAGAGCCTGGATAGTGCTTCAGTGTTGCATCGGCATTCAGCGCATGGACAGCATTCAAATAAGGCGACAGCAATACAGAAAGTTCAACCGGGAACTCCGATGACAGCAACCGTCCTATGCCATTGCGCCATTCGCCTGTCTTCAACGCTTCAGGCCCGGTCAGGTCATAACGGCCAATGCCCGCATGGGCATCCAGCACCGCAAGTGCCGCATCTTTCTGGGTCAGATAGGTGAGTACCCGCATCAGCAAAACATGCTTCAGCACATCGCCATGGTTTCCGGCGTGAAAGGCGTGTCGGTAATTCATGGGGCCTGCAATGGCGCGGGCGGCGCGTTTGGTCAACCCAAGTTAACTTTTCATTCACTTTATGGGTTCAACCCAAGGGTATTTTAAGGGACATGCCAATGACCAGAACAACCCGCATCATGCTCATGGCTTTCAGTTTGAACATGTCCACTGCTGTGATAGCTGCTGAACCATCACCTTGGCTCGGCAGCGCTGATCAATCGCCATTCCAGCTGGACCCTGCCACCATGTTGGCCATCACAGGTTCCGGAGACGCGCTTCAAACCGGAAGCCTTTCCCAAGTGGCCTGCCTGCCAACGGGTTGCATTACGTCACCCGATCCTGCTAGTAACGACACCGCGTCAGGGAAGGCTCCGCAAAAATGACACATCCGCGCTCTATTGTTGCCGCTGTTTCGGGGGAAACACGAATGATCATGACGATAAAAACACTCGCAACACTTGCAACCGCCGCCATATTGCTGTCAGGCTGCACAAACATGAACTTCTTCAAGGACGACAATCCAGCACCCTCGACTGCGATGAATGACCTGCCACCGGAAGAACCGCCAATGGTCGATGCGCAACCGAAACTGAGTGGCGCTCCTGCGTCACAGATCTCCCAAAAGATTTCTGGCAAAAGCTGGAAATGGTCTTCTCCCAATTATAGCGGCGTTACACTTTATGCCAATGACGGCAGCTCGTTGATTGAGCTGAAAGGCAAAAGTGCTTTGGCACCTGCCACCACAACAGGTCGCTGGGAAGCCCGCAACGGCCAGCTTTGCGAGAGCGTCAAGGCTGCCCCGCCAGTTCTGCCCACGGATGTCTCCATGTCTTGCAAACCGTTTACCAGCACGGGAAACGGCTTCATGGTAGGCAAAGCCAACTTCGTGCTGGACAATTAAGCGTGACCACCCGCCTCATTCCCGCCTGAAACTCTCCACGCTGATGCCGCACAACTGCGGCATCCAGCATGCAGCGAGATGATTTGGGACTGGCACATGAATATTTCCGTTACACGCCGCGCATTTTTAATGACCATGGCAGCCACTGCGCTGTCGGGGAAAGCGCTGGCTGACTTCAATCCGCTTTATGACGATGCCGTGCAAACGCCGGGCTTGCGCGATGAAAGCCTGTTTCCGCCCCCAGAGTCACCTGAAGACTTCCCGATTGAGCAAGTCGACCTCGAAGATATTCCCGAACGCTTCCACCGTCAGGACGTCGCATGGGAGGGCCTGGATGCAGCGGGCACCATCGTGGTCGATCCAGGCCAGCGTTTCCTTTATCTTGTCGGCGAAAATGGTTCAGCGCTTCGCTATGGCATCGGCGTGGGTCGCGCAGGGTTCGGATGGCATGGTGATGCGACTGTTGGCATGAAACGCCGCTGGCCGCGCTGGTTGCCGCCGGAGGAAATGGTGTACCGCGATGCAAAGGCCAAGGAATGGGTGAACGGCATGCCAGGCGGCCCCGAAAATCCTTTGGGTGCGCGCGCACTTTATCTGAATGCCAATGGTGTTGATACGCTCTATCGCATTCACGGCACCAATGAGCCAAAATCCATCGGCAAGGCTTTGTCGTCGGGCTGCATTCGCATGTTGAACGAAGACGTGGCAGACTTGTTTGAACGGGTGCCCGTGGGCACCAAAGTCATTGTGTTGGAAGCCAGCGTTTAAGCGGCTTGCGGCCCTGTGCCAGCTGTGGCACATGGCGAACAGGTTGGCACAGGAAATATGAAATTGAAGAACGGTATTGTTCTCGCAGCATGTATGTTGGGCTTGGCTCTGGCGGGTTGCGCATCAGGCCCCAAAGGTGTGCGCATCACCAACGGCGGCACATCTGCAACCACTGACAAACAGGGCGAGAAGATTCGCAATCTGTCCGCAGCGGAAATCAATGAACGCATCGCCGGCAAGACATTCCAATACACGCGAAAAGACGGCAACGGCTTTGTGACCTACAATGCTGATGGCACGTTTGACTATCAGGACGACACCAAGGGCGAAGGCAAAGGCCGCTGGAGCGCATCGGGCGAACAGTATTGTGAGACTTATGGCGGCCAACAGGAATGCGGCGCATTTAAAACCACCGGTGACGCCTATTTCGCCGCCAATTCACGGCTGGTGGAAATGCAGGTTTAGGCCCCTCACCCTTGAATAAACGGATTGCCCACCCGTTCAGCCCCAATGCTGCTTGCCTCACCATGGCCCGGCAAAAACATTACATCATCGCCCAAAGGCAATATCTTGTTTTTGATCGAATCAATCAGATCCTGATGGTTTGAGCGGCGCAAATCCGTGCGGCCTACTGATCCCTTGAACAACACATCACCCATGAACGCGAAGCGCTGCGCTTCATTGAAGAACACCACAGACCCCGGCGAATGCCCCGGAGCCTCGATCACCTTGAATGTAAAGCCCGCCACCTCAACTGTGTCGCCGTCGGACAACCAGCGGTCCGGCGTCACCACTCGCGCCGTCAGTTCACCAAATTGCAAGCCCGATTCAGGCAGCGTCTGCAACAGAAAATCATCTTCCCTGTTCGGGCCTTCAATGCTTACACCGAGACGTTCACGCAATTCAGCAGCACCACCCGCATGATCAATATGACCATGGGTGATCAGGATTTTTTCAATCGTCACGCGTGTTTGTTTGATGGCATCAAGGATTGTCTCGACATCGCCACCGGGATCAATCACCGCACCCTTTTTGGTGTCGTCATTGAATACGATGCAGCAGTTTTGCTGAAAGCGTGTCACGGGAATGATGGCGATGCGAAAAGCGGGGTTCTGGGTCATGGCGCTGGAATAGCGTCATTATCCCTCTGAAACAACAGCCCGCGTCAGGCGCTTTACAGTTTTGCCCCAGCACGTTAGGTCAACGCCATGACATCCGAACTCACCACCACCCGGGACTTCCTGCGCTATGCCGTGTCACGCTTTCGCGCCGCCAAACTCGTGCACGGCCATGGCACCACCAGTGTCATTGATGAAGCGGCATTTCTCATTCTCGAAACCCTGCATTTGCCCGTGGGCGACATCAACCCGTGGCTTGACGCATCACTTTTGCCAGATGAGTGCCAACAACTCCTCGACATCATCGAAGCCCGCATCACCACGCGAAAACCCGCCGCTTACCTGCTGAAGAAAACCTACATGCACGGCATACCTTTTTATGTCGATGAACGCGTGATCATACCCCGCTCCTACATCGGCGATTTTTTGGCGGGCGGCATGTTGGGGCCTGATGGTGATGTGCTGGTTGACGCTGACAAGGTGTCATCCATCCTCGATCTCTGCACCGGCTCTGGCTGCCTCGCCATCCTCGCCTCCAACTTTTTCCCCGATGCCATAATCGATGCAACGGATCTCTCCGCCGACGCCCTCGACGTGGCCCGCATCAACCTCATAGAACTCGATGTGGAAGGCCAAATCACCTTGCATCAAGGCGACCTGTTCGCACCCGTGATGGACAAACGCTACGACCTCATCCTCGCCAACCCACCCTACGTCGCAAAAGCCGAAACCGAAGCCTTTCCGCCAGAATACAAAGCCGAACCCCTGATGGCCCATCTCAGCGGCGTAGATGGCTTGGACATGACGCGACGAATTTTGAAAGATGTGTCAATGCACCTGAACCCGGGTGGCGTGTTGATCTGCGAGATCGGAACAGGCCGTGCGATTATCGAGGCAGAGTTTCCAGCGTTGGATTTGCTGTGGCTTGATACGGAAGAGTCACGGGGTGAAGTGTTTATGCTGCGGGGGTGATGCAAGAGTGTTGGGACTGTTTGCTCTATCGCAAACTGTCCCTGATCATTATCCCTGCACTTCCCGCTGACAGAAAATTCATGAGCGCCGCTTGATGAACCGCAGATGAACGGATGATTTAGGATAGGTTCACCTAACTGGCAGTAACCTTTGCCTCCAAGCTGGGATCGTCGGTTTATGACCGACAGGATTCCAGAACTCAGTCACGGGCCAAGGTTCAAAATTTGCAAGATTTTTTCGCTGGCCACTCGGTTTCTGACTCCCGATATTTTTTAGAACAGGATGTTTTCATGACGTTTTTATCATCGAAATTGATTGGCATTGCGGCGACTGCTGTCATGTTGTTTTCACTTCCCCTGCTCAGCACAGCCGCCGAGGCGCATAAGCAGGGTTCTCTTTGTCGGTATCAAGTAACCGATTCTCAAGGGTACGTGAAAACGAGAGTGGCCCGATGCCATCACTTGCCGACGCGTCCTCCAAAGCGTCCTCGTGATCCTTATAATGAAGAACAGGTTTGCCTGGTGACGTTCTTTGAACGCAGCCAAGTCAGTGGTGGTGCAGACGCTGATGTGGAACAAGCGCGTTTATTCCCGAAATCTGTAGCTGTGAGGCGTGATCGCCCGAACGACCGCAACCGCATATTTACATATGGAAGTCAGCAGAAGACCCGGCAAACTTGTAATTACCTCGATAATCTAGACAACGATAACGCTGGAAATGATGATGAGGATAACAACAACCAGGATTTGGTATGTCTGGTGACGTTTTTCGACAGCAGCCAAGTGGGTGCCGGAGCCGATGCAACAGTTGAACGAGCAACACTCTTGCCACGTGATGTGGCCGAACGCCGCGATGGCCCAGATGACCGAAACCGTATCTTTGAATATGGCAGCCAACAGAAAACCCGTGAAACTTGCAGTTACCTGGATGGCCTGAATAATTAGCTCGAACGTGGGAACAGGGACTGTTTGCTTTATCGCAAACTGTCCCTGATCTCAAGAACGGGGACAACTTGCAGACAAGAGCAAGCAGCCCCGACCACCTCGTTCAATACTGATCGCACTTTAATCAAAAGTGTCGCCTTTTATTCACGCATCGGGGACCCGTCCTGCGTCACCTTGCCAAGCCAATTCTAACCTAGCGTTCATTCGGCCAGTCGCGCTTGGCGTGAATGATGCGGACGATATAGAGGTTCTCATCCGACACACGATAAACAATGATCAGAGACGTATTTGTAACTGGCTTCTCATAGGTTCCTGCAACGCGGCTTGCCCGGCCAATTGGCATTTCGGCCAGCAGTTCAATTGCTGCCATGAGCCTTTGGTCAACCACGTCCGCATTGTTCGGATTTTGCTCCGCGATGTACTCAAGCTGACCATGATAGAAGGAAATTATGTTTTGGGGAACTTCAGCACGACCCTTAGGCCCGGGTGGTTGTTTTCGAGTGCTACCGCAATGTCATGCAATCTGGCGACCGCTGCTACCATGGCCAAGCCAAGACCATTTCCGGGTGTGGCCCGTGACGTATCAAGGCGATAGAAATGTTGGAATACCTTTTTTATTTGATCCTCGGGAATGCCTGGCCCATTGTCTGAGATTGTCGCAACTGTTCCTGTCGGGGTGTCCTGCAATTTCAGTGCTATTGTCGTTCCAGGGAGAGTGTGACGAATTGCGTTTTCCACAATGTTGACTGACATTTGGAGCAACAGGTCACCGTCGCCAAAAAATGAAACTTCATTGTCCAAGTGCACTTCAAGCTTTTTGCCTTGGTCCTCGGCTACGGCGCGGTATGCGTCTGCCACGCGCACAAAAATATCGGTCAGATTGATGGCCCTGAAGCCGGTTTTGCGGGAACCTGACTCAATTTGAGCGATGCGCAAAAGTGCTGCAAAGGTTGAAAGTAGCTGGTCCGACTCTATGATCGCGTCATCAATGGCCGCCTCGTAAATTTTCTTGCTGTGTGTTTTTGTTCTCGCCTCTTCCAGCCTCTGCCGCAGGCGGCTTAATGGCGTGCGAAGATCATGGGCGATGTTGGCACTGACCTGCTTCAAGCTTTCCAGCAGCGCTTGATTGTTGTCGAAAAGCTGATTGAGGTTGGCGGAGAGGCGGTCAATTTCATCGGACGTGCCGCGTATGGGGATACGCTCTTTGAGGCGACCGTGCATGATGGCGAGGCTTGTCAGGTTAATATCGTCAATGCGCCGCAAAAATCTCTGACTGAGGGTGATTCCAGCCAGAGCTGCAAGCACGAGAGCAACACCTCCTGACCAGGCAAATGCATTGATAATGGCTTTCTGAACTGACAGCAGACGAAAGGCATCTTGTCCGACAAGCAGAAAGGACCCATCAGGCAAGTGTAGCCCTTCCGCCCAGATTTGGTGGTCATCATCTGTGTTGGCATTAGTTGGAGAGGCACGACCCGTAGCTTTATCATTTTCACTCCAGCCATCAATTGGCGTGACATCGTTGAGGTTTCCAGCCAACTTTTTTCCGGTTGAATCACTGAGATAGTAATAACCTGTGACACCCAAAGACTGCCCAACGAGTTCGTCGATATCCCGTGCGATTGCCTCAACGCCGTCTGTTTTGGCGTCTTCAAACATGGCATTCAACTGTCCACGAATTTCATTTTGCATTTGCGCACGCAAGGCCGCAGTCGTTGTCAGGTAGGTAATGATCAGCAAAGCGAAAAAGCAAAGCGCGAAAATCAAGCTTTGAAGTGCCGTCAATTGAACGCTGATGGTTTTGAAGACCCGACTATTCAGCACGAAGTGAGTACCCCACACCGCGCTGTGTTTTCAGCATTTCGGTCTTGTATCCCTTGTCAATTTTGGCACGCAGGCGGCTGATGTGCGTTTCCACGACACTGGTTTGCGGATCAAAATGAAAATCCCAGACATTTCCAAGCAACATGGTTCGGGTGACCACACGGCCTTCGCTGCGCATAAGGTATTCCAGCAGTTTGAATTCCTGCGGTTGCAGTTCGATCACTTTTCCGGCACGGGTGACGATGCGCTTGAGCAAGTTCATCTCAAGTTCACCGACCCGGATTTCAGTTTTTACGTCACTCACTGGTGGGCGGCGCATGAGCGCCCCAAGGCGCGCCAGCAGTTCGGCAAACGCAAAAGGCTTGACCAGATAGTCG
>JAYUVC010000047.1:0-4807 GCA_043754325.1 Hyphomicrobiales bacterium | reverse complement strand
TGATCTGGGCTCAAAACCTTGACGTCACTCATTTTCATTTGCCAAGACTCCGGATTATTCGCCAAGGCGCGCAACAAAGCGCGTCTTGATTGGAAGTTTCGCCGCCGCGAGCAAAAGCGAATGCTCGGCGATTGCCTTTGGAACGCCGTCCACTTCAAAAATCACGCGGCCTGGCTTCACCCGGGCTGCCCAGTATTCGGTTGATCCCTTGCCGGAACCCATGCGCACTTCGGCAGGCTTCTTCGACACAGGAACGTCAGGGAATACACGGATCCACACGCGACCGGCACGCTTCATGCCACGGGCCAGTGCACGACGTGCAGCTTCAATTTGGCGGGCTGTCAAACGATCAGGCTCCAAAGCCTTCAGTCCGAAGTTGCCAAAGTCCAGCGTGTTGCAGCTTGTCGACTTGCCATGAATGCGGCCCTTGTGGGCTTTACGGTATTTGGTTTTTTTAGGTTGTAACATGATTCAAATTCCTCGCATCCAGCTTATGCGTCGCGGCGCGGACGATGGCCTTGACCACCCCCACCACCTTCTTGAGACTCATTAAAGCGGCGGTCTTGGGCCATTGGATCATGTTCCATGATCTCGCCCTTGAAAATCCAGACCTTGACGCCGTTGGTGCCGTAAGCCGTGTGGGCCGTTGCAACACCGTAGTCAATATCCGCGCGCAATGTATGCAATGGAACGCGTCCCTCACGGTACCATTCGGTACGCGCAATTTCAGCCCCACCAAGGCGACCCGAACAGGTGATCTTGATGCCGAGAGCGCCCATGCGCTGTGCTGATTGAACAGCACGCTTCATGGCACGGCGGAAAGCCACACGGCGCTCCAGCTGCTGTGCAATGTTGTCAGCAACCAGATAGGCATCAACTTCGGGCTTGCGCACTTCAACAATGTTGAGGTGAACTTCTGACGCTGTCATTGCCGCCACGGATTTCCGCAACTTTTCAATGTCTGCACCCTTCTTGCCGATGACAACACCGGGGCGGGCCGAATAAATTGTAACGCGGCACTTCTTGTGCGGACGCTCAATAATAACCTTTGAGACGCCAGCCTGCTTGAGTTCCTTTTTCAGATACTCGCGTATGGCGATGTCTTCGTGCAACAGATTTCCGAAGTCGCGGCTGTTCGCATACCAACGCGAGTCAGCGGTGCGGTTAACGCCAAGGCGGAAACCAATTGGGTTGATCTTTTGACCCATTATGCAGACTCCTTCTTGGCAGCGGCATTTTCAGCCGCAGCGTTTTCGCGCACGATGATCGTCAGTTCGCTGAAAAATTTGTGAATGTGGCCAACCCGGCCACGTGCATCCGGGAACCAGCGCTTCATGACAAGATTTTTACCAGTCCAGGCTTCGGACACGATCAACTTGTTGATGTCGAGGTCATGGTTGTTTTCAGCATTCGCAATGGCCGACTCCAACGTCTTCTTCACGTCCTTGGCAATGCGGCGGCGCGAGAATGTCAGATGAGCCAAAGCCTTGGCCACCTTCATGCCGCGAATTTCCGTAGCCACTTCGTTCAACTTGCGTGGGTTGATGCGAATGGTGCGTGTTACCGCTTTCGCTTCATTTTGCGGCAAGGCGCGTGGTGTTTTAGGCTTGCTCATGATTACTTGCCTGCCTTCTTGTCGCCGGCACTATGGCCCTTGAATGTGCGCGTTGGCGCAAATTCACCGAGCTTGTGGCCGACCATTTCCTCGTTCACGTGAACGGGAATGAACTTGTTGCCATTGTGCACCTGGAATGTCAGGCCAACAAACTGCGGCAAAATCGTGGAGCGGCGGCTCCAGGTCTTGATCGCCATGTTGCGTTGACCGCGTGCGGCCTCGGCTTTCTTCAAAATATACCCGTCTACAAACGGGCCTTTCCAAACGGAGCGTGTCATCTGTCGCTACCCTTACGTTTTCTTGGCTTTGTGGCGCGAACGAACGATCATCTTTGTCGTGCGCTTGTTGGTACGTGTCTTGTAACCCTTGGTGGGCTTGCCCCATGGCGTCGCCCAATGCTTGCCGCCGTTGGTACGTCCACCGTTTGGATGGTCAACCGGGTTCCGTGCAATGCCGCGGGATACAGGGCGTGCGCCCTTCCAGCGTGAACGACCGGCCTTGCCCACAACTTCGTTCATGTGGTCAGGGTTCGAAACCGCACCAATGGAAGCCATTGCAATGGCAGGAACCATGCGGGTTTCACCGGACTTCAGCTTGATGATGACGAAAGCACCATCACGACCAGCCACCATCACATAAGTACCAGCCGAACGCGCAAGCGAACCTCCGGAACCCGGCTTGATTTCCACATTGTGCACAATGGTGCCAACAGGAACCGAACCGATGGGCATGGCATTGCCAGGCTTCACGTCCACAACTTGACCCGAAACAACCGAGTCACCCACAGCCAGGCGCTGTGGTGCCAGAATGTAGGACTGCGTACCGTCGGTGTATTTGATCAGTGCAATGAAAGCTGTGCGGTTTGGATCATATTCCAGACGCTCAACAACGGCCGGCATGTCGTGCTTCGTGCGCTTGAAATCGATCACGCGATATGAAATCTTGTGACCACCACCAATGCGGCGTGACGTGATGCGACCCGTGTTGCCACGACCACCGGACTTTGACAGTCCTTCGGTCAGCGCTTTCAGCGGCTTGCCCTTGAACAGCCCGGAACGATCCACCTGAATAAGGTGGCGGCGGCCTGCGCTTGTGGGATTGAATGTTTTAAGTGCCATATCCGACCCCTACCCTCACAGACCCGTTGTCACGTCAAGGCGTTCGCCCTCGACGAGAGTCACGTAAGCTTTTTTCTTGTCGCTCAGCAAAACCGTGCGGCCCTTGAAGGCCCGCTTCTTGCCCTTGCGGACAAGCGTGTTCACAGCCTTGACCTTCACACCGAACAAACCCTCAACCGCAGCCTTGATTTGTGGCTTGGTTGCATTTGGTGCCACATTGAACACGATGGTGTTCGAAGCGGATACCATGGTGCTCTTCTCGGTGATCGCCGGAGAAATAATGGTGTTGTAATAAATCTCTTTGCTCATTTGAAACGCGCCTCCAGCGCTTCCAAAGCTGCCCTCGTCAACACCAGCTGCTTCCTGCGCAGGATGTCGTAGACGTTGATGCCCTGGATCGGCAGCACGTCAATGTTTGGAACATTGCGCGCAGCCCGTGCGAAACCTTCATTCAGCGTTGCGCCGTCAATGATCAGCGCATTGACAAGGCCCATCTTTTCAAACGCGGCCTTGACGGCCTTGGTCTTTTCGAAACCGTCAGCCTTTTCGACAATGATCAGTTCGGACGCTTTGGCTTTGGTAGAAAGCGCAAGCTTCAAACCAAGTGCACGCACCTTTTTGTTCAAAGACGTTTCATGCGAACGGAAACGCGGACCAAAAGCCTTGCCGCCGCCGACAAAAATACCGGCTTTACGCGAACCGTGACGGGTCGTACCGCCACCCTTCTGCTTGCCGAACTTCGCCGTCGTGCGGTTGATTTCGCCGCGCGACTTCGCCTGGTGTGTGCCCTGCTGGCGCTTGTTGAGCTGCCACTGCACAACGCGGTGAATAATGTCAGCCCGTGGATCAAGTCCGAAAATCGCTTCGTTCAGATCAACTGAACCAGCCGTTCCCGCTTCAAATGTTGTTATATCAAGTTTCATGTTGCATCACTCACTACTGCTGGCGCTTCTGCAGCAGCCTTGAAGGCACCAGGCTTTGGTGCGCTGTCTGGAAGCTTGCGCTTCACAGCATCACGCACGGAAACCCAACCACCAGGAGCACCTGGAACTGAACCCTTGAGCAGGATCAGGCCACGCTCAACATCTGTCTTGACGACGATGACATTCTGCGTGGTGACGGTTTCAACACCAAGGTGACCCGGCATCTTCTTGTTCTTGAACACCTTGCCAGGATCCTGACGGTTACCCGTCGAACCGATAGAACGATGGCTTACCGACACACCGTGTGTGGCGCGCAAACCAGAGAAGTTCCAGCGCTTGATACCGCCCTGAAAACCCTTACCCTTTGAGGTACCGGTCACATCAACAAACTGACCCGCGACAAAGTGGTCAGCCGTGACTTCTGCACCAACTGGCATGGCCATGTCAGCGCTGATGCGGAATTCCTGCAGCTTGCGCTTTGGTTCCACGCCAGCCTTGGCAAAGTGACCGCGCTCAGCTTTCGTCAAGCGCTTGATCTTGGGTGTGGCAGAGCCGAGCTGGACAGCAACATAGCCATCCTTCTCAACCGTTTTATGGGCAACAACATGGACATTGTCGACCTTCAACACGGTGACGGGAACCTGGGTTCCCTCTGCCGTGTAGATCCGGGTCATGCCCAGCTTTCTGGCAATAAGGCCTGAACGCATTTTCTTCTCCAGAGGCTCTGTTGAATTAGAGCTTGATTTCAACGTCTACACCGGCAGCGAGGTCGAGCTTCATCAGCGCGTCAACGGTTTGCGGTGTGGGATCCACGATATCAAGCAGACGGCGATGCGTGCGCATCTCGAACTGCTCGCGGCTTTTCTTGTCCACGTGGGGCGAACGGTTCACAGTGAACTTCTCAATGCGCGTTGGCAGTGGCACAGGTCCGCGGATCTGTGCGCCCGTGCGCTTTGCGGTGTTCACGATCTCTTTTGTCGAATTATCAAGAATGCGATAATCAAACGCCTTGAGACGGATCCGGATATTTTGGCTTTTCATTTTGTCGAGCCTTAGTCTGTAATCTTGGCAACAACGCCTGCACCAACGGTACGGCCACCTTCGCGGATGGCGAAACGCAGCTTTTCTTCCATGGCGATTGGCGTGATCAG
>JAYUVC010000046.1:0-15419 GCA_043754325.1 Hyphomicrobiales bacterium | reverse complement strand
TCGGCTTGCGTGATCCGCGTGATCTGGCCGATGGCGTCATAGGCCATGGTGGTCTGGGCCTGTGCCGCACCGGGATTGACCGTCACAGTGGTCAGTCGGTCCCGTGCGTCATAGGACAGACTGGTGATCACGCCATTGGGATCCGTGATGCTGGCGGGAAGACCATTCGCCGTCAGCGCCGTGATGTTCGTCACATGCCCCACTTCATTGGTCACCGAGGTCAGGCTGCCGTTGCTGTTATAGGCGTAGACCACCTTGTCTGTGGTGCCGGGAAGGGGACCGTCGACAGAGGTCAGGAGCTTGACTGTGGGTGGAAGTACAGGTCTGCCAATGAGGCGGGCACTAAAGCCTGTAAAGAAACTTTGATTGGCCACACCCTGCAAGCCCTGCAAGCCTACCTGAATGCGAATCTTGCGTGCTCCGATCGGCACATCAAAAGCGACGGTGCGTTTGCGCCAGACATCACGTTCCGTTTTTAAGATCGCGGAAACGACTGCATTTGGCAGTTGCACTCCGACCGCGTTCAGAAACGAGGCCTGCACAGCAACCTGGTCGATCCCGTTCTTGTTCTTTTCCATCCAGCTCAATTCGACACGTCGTGCACCTGCGTCGACCTGGGTAATAAAGGGGGGTGGAACATCAACAGTTTGGAAGACAACCTCAGGGCCTGTAGTATTGTCGTTGAAACAGCTGAATTCAGGGCAAGCAGAGCTGACGATTGCACCTGTTGATAACGACCAACCCGGGAGCGTTCCCAGTTCCGCTGAGGCATTCTGCAGGCGCAACCACGGTTGGGCCGAAGCTGCGCCGTCAGTCACCAGTTTCATCGAAAGGTCATCAAGATAGCTGTAGGCGGGACCAATACCTGGGCCCAGCAATACCATGAACAGTCGTATCGTGCGGGTACCTGCTGGCACACCGCGTATCATGGAGCGTGCTGTCCAGACCTGGGGTTTATCCGGTACTTCAAGTCCGGCACCGATGATCTGTGCCGAAGCATTGAGAAATAACACCCGCACCGTTGCTTCACTTGAGTAGGCGCGCTGGTTCCAGTTGACTTGAACCGCATAGTTGCCAGCATCTACAGATGTCAGCGCTATCGCTGGCACTGCGACATCCTGATAAGCCGCCGTCAAGGCATTAGATCCGCCATTGAAACAGGCAGACACATCACAGGGAACTGTCGTGATAGCTGACAAGGCCCCGGTTTGAACAATCCACCCTGTTGTTCCAGTAGATGCGTCGGGATTGGTTACGGGGAGCGGAACATCAGCAAGGCCAGTTTGCGGGGCAGAGATGGAAGGTACGACGGGCTGGGCGGCTGCTGAATAGTTGAATGTCGTTGTGCGAAAAGGACCATTGACCACGGTCGTATCGGTTTCGGTTAGTGACTTGATCTGGCTGTCGGCACCCGGCGTAACGTCGAAATTGTAGGTGAGAACGGTCGTTTTTCCCGGTTCGACAACTTGTTTGACAACGGGCCGCACAGGGTCCCATTGCATGGTGCGGGTGAGTGCAGCAGCCGTGCCAAAACCTTGTGTCACGGAGGTAGGCCTGCCTAATGCGTCGTTTACTATTTTGGTAGTGCGACCTTCTGCATCGGTCACGCCTGACCGGAAACCATTTAAATCAAACGTGTAGGCTGAATTTGAGGCCATGCAGTTGCTTGAAGCAATGCCGTCAACCGATGCCAGTTTCCAGTTGTTTATTTGGCTCTTTTTAAAGTTGTACTCGGTTGTCTTTCCCAAAGGATTAGTGACTGTAGTTTTAAAGTCAGTTGTACTGGATGAGGTATATGCGAAAGTGAAATTGTCATTTGATCCAACATGGCTGCTGCTCAGCACACGTCCTTCATTGTCGTAAGTCCAGTTGGCGTAGACCACACCTTTTTCATCTGTTATGCTGGCAAGCGGAAAGTCATTGGGCACCGACAAGGTCCCATCGGCCGTCGAACCTACCACTGCTGTATATCCGTAGATTTGTTTGGGGTTGTCTGTTGCAATGGCGGGGGTATTGTCTGGGTATGCGACGGACAGCAAGGTCCAGTCAAATCGTTGAGTGACCCCAATTACGGGCGTATTGCTGGTATTGGCTGTCGAGGGCTGAACATAGTCATATTCATACACCTTTCCGTCTGACGACCTGATTCGGCGTACCAATGATTCCCGTTGGGCGGAGCCGTCATATTCAAATTTCAACCACCTGCCCAAACTGTCAGTAACAGACAATGGGATGTTTCCCTCGTATTCCAAACGTTGCACCATGCCTTGCGACGTGCGAATTTCAGTCAGTTGCCCATTGACATTGAAGACATACACAGTGTCGTCAATGGTGCGGAATTCCTGGTTGCTTCCAACTGTGCTAAGCGAATAGCCCACATCCGTTCTTGTGTTGTAATAACCTACACCACCGAAATTGATTTCCGGCAGTCTCGGCGACCATGTTGTTCCGGTCCAACTGAAATGATACTCGATACCATTCGGCAAAAGCACGTGGTAGTAGCCGTCGTCGAATGCCGCTGCATCGAAATTGCTGCGCCAGCCAAAGCCAAACATGCTGCGATTGCTAACGGCAATTGTCTTGTAGCTTGCCGAGTAGTTCCTGATCAATTGTAGCGGAAATGCCCCGCCAGAAGACCAGTCCAGAAACGACTGTTCTTTGTTGCCGGTGCTCACCTTGACTGGATTAGCCACACTACAGTTTGCAGAATCAGATTCCTGCCGATCCTGAGACACGCATTTGGTAACCCCAGTCGCCGAATCCGTAACTGCCTTTTCTTTCGCGCCACACCGTATCTGTGCTCCGCCGTAACAGGTTTCAAAGCCCTGTGGAATCTTCTGACATGAAAAGTTATTCTCAGCGGAACTTACTGCCGATGCGCCTCCGGATCCAATCGAGAAATAGACGATGTTACTCACAGTTGGGGGGTTATGGCAAACAAAAGACGCAGTCGCAGCGCTGACTGGAGAATTGTATCGATTTGTTGGCGAAATGGGACAGTGCACAGCCTCCCAATAGCCCGCCTGAGCCGGAAGCAAGAACGAAAGCCACACAGCAATAACAAACACAGCAAGGGCAAAAGCTTTTTTCATTGGTGGCGCATCCTCGTTCAAACAGCGACAGCAGCGCAAAGGTTCTGCCATCACGGTAGTCTCACAATCAAAACAGTACATGAATTTCCTCAAGGCTATTCGCGAGATTGGCCGCCGTCAAAAGCGAAAACCAACTTCTCCACAACTTTTCGTTCAAGCGCATAAGCGTATTTATCGAGAACAGTCAGGCCAAACGGAGTGATACCGCGAATATCACCTTGGTCTTCCTGCCGTCGCGAGCCCCGGAACTTAATCCGGTAAAAACTAAAGGGCAGCACATGCGCGCCAATTGGCTCTCCAACCATGTCTTCGAAACTACGACAACTTCATGGATGTGGCATGTGAGGCATGGCGCAAGCTTGTCGATCAACCAAGCAATCGGTATGCGCGACTGGACGCAAGTAGGTCAAACTTCACCATCTTTGGTGTCATACCCTGCATGGCATACCTGTTCACATCCACGCCCGCCAACATCGGGTCCCACGTATCCCCCGTCAGGAACCTTGGCAGCTGCGGATCGTAATACCTCGCATGCAGATGTAGCCCTTGTTCTGCGGGTTGACGATGGAGGGTGGGGTGGCGCCGTTGCTGCTGAGCGGTTGGCCGTAGGGGCTGTAGTCGTATTTGATGGTGGCCTGTCCTCCGGCCATGAAGCTGATGGCGCGGTTGGAGGCGAGGTGGTCTTTCAGGCCCCATGAGGTGACGCTGCCCTGCCGCATCACATCCGGATGCAGGAAGGAGGTGAACAGGTTGGTTGCCGATGACAGCTCGGTATCGCCGCCCATGTACCACGTCGTCGTGCCGTTATAGGACTTGGACAGGCGCTCGCCATCCGGGCCATAGGCCATGGCGGTGACAGTGCCGTTCTGCGTCACCGTCAGCGGGCGGTTCTCGAGGTGATAGGCGAGGCTGCGGGACAGAACCGGACCTGCGCCGTCGACGTTGTAAGCAGTGGTACTGCCATTGGCGTCATAGCTGACGGGTAGCCCGCAGATCGTGTCTGGCGCATCGAACCACAAACTAAAGGGAAGCGTCCCCTATTCTCTATGCAGGTTGCGGATATAGGTTTGGTTGAGGTGCGTAATGGCACCCTTTGCCGACAGTACTGACTTCAGTCAGCCACGGTTGGCGTCGTAAGTGAAGTCGGTGACAGTATCGTCGCATCAAATTGGAAAATTGTCGAGCGGATTGGGCAGTTGGGTGCAAGCTTTCTAAACCTCCCATTCGCTTTGGGCTGGCGATGTACTTCCTAGGAAAAACCCATCAACATGAGGTGGCCCCCAAAAACTGGACAGTTTTTGGGGGCCACCTCAGCCGTTGATTTACCCGAAGAGTCTTTTCAAATTCTCTCATTACCAATTCACAATATCTCTGTCCTCGCCCTCCCCTCCCGCCGCCTTGTCGCGCCCAAGCGTAAACACATCCAGCGCGCCATGTTCGCCGGGTTGTTTGTAACCGAAAGTCTGACCCCATGGATCAACGATGCCTTTTTTCAGTTTGATATAGGGGCCGTGCCATGCTTCTACGCCGGCCGGTGCCAAGACGAGAGCGTCGAGGCCTTGTTCGGTTGTCGGATATTGCCCTACATCGAGGTAGAAAAGTTCAAGTGCACTTTCGATGTTTTTCAATTGTACGCGGGCGGTTTCAACGCGGGCGTCACCGACATAGCGAATGACTTGTGGGGCGACGACCGCTGCGAGCAAAGCGATGATGCCGAGTACCACCAACAATTCCACCAACGTAAAACCTGCCTGTGCAATAACTTGTCGTTGCCTCGTCATGAGTCCATTCCCCGTTCAAATGTAACCATAGGACAAGGCAAGCCAAGTGGCCAGCAAGCCTGTGCAAAGATGCGGTCCAAATGGAATGCGGGTTTGATGTATGTGCTGTCGATGCACCAATTGCAGGGTGATCACTGTGGCCAGCGCAGATATCGAGGCGATGAGAATAAGCCAAGGCAATCCGATGAGGCCCACCCAGGCAGTTGCGGCCACTGTAAACTTTACATCACCCAATCCAAGGCCCTCATGGTGGCGCAGCCGCGCATAATAGTATTTGACGAGCCAGAGAAGCAATCCGGCGCTGGCCATTTGCGCGATTTGCCACGGTATTGATTGACCCAAAATCCATATCCAAAGCAGGCCTGTAAGGCCAAGGGACAGATTGGCGCGGTCAGGAATTATCATCTGTCGCAGATCGACCCAAGTAATCCACGCGGCATGGGTCAGCAATACAAAAAAAGCGGCGGCCCACAGGCCTGTTGTTGTAACATCAAATGTCATGTCACTACAGTTTGAACCTTGTCTTGCGCAGTAGACCAGACCTGCTCATAACTATTCCTGTGGACAAGCTCGCTATCGGGTGTTGCCATGAAAGGGTGCAGAACGCGTGTTCAGAGCATTGTGCAAGCAATTTAGACGCGCATATCAATACCGTGAAGACGGGTTTGTGTTGATTGCCGTGATCTGGATTGCTGGACTTCTGGCCGTTTCAGCAACAACGTTTGTGGCAATGACCACTGCTCAAATATTTCTCGCACGCAATGTATCGGAGGAGATGCGCCTTGATGGGGCGGCAAACGGTGTGGCCACTTTAACGGCCTACAATCTTTCGCAACCCGATGCCAAGCTCAGCGGGGTTTCAAAATGGCAGACTTGCTCCTGGAATACGGGTATCAGCGTTGTGTGGAGGGTGCAAGACCAGGGAGGCCTCGTTGATCTCAACACTGCAAACCCGGATTTGCTGTTGGCGTTGTTGACCGGGCTCACCAAAAATCCGCAACTGGCGCGCAGAATTCAGGACGCAATGCAAGACTTCAAAGACCCTGATCAGATCGTTGCATCGGGCGGCGCTGAACCGACGTTCTACGAGGGCACGTCCTACGGTCCCAAGAATGCGCCGTTTGAAACGCCGTTTGAGCTTGATCAGATTCCCGAGATTTCCGACGAATTATTTCTTGCACTCCAAAATTTTGTGACGGTGCAATCGCAACAGCAAGGTGTCGACTTGACGGTTGCACCGGACGAACTGCAGGTTTTTCTAAAAGCCGGGATTCAATCTGGCTTGGATATTCAACAGTTCAATGTTCCTTCGCCTGCGCGGGTTTATGCCATTGATGCAATTGCGCAGCGGAGCGGCGGCGGAACGTACCACCGGCGCGCAATGGTGAACCTTTTGCGGCAACCAGAAAAACCTTTTGCAGTACTTGAGTGGCGACGGTCCAACAAAGCTGTGGCAGACAAAACAAAAACGAAGCCCGGCTCACCTTGTTTCAGCGCACGATCCTGAGCAATTCCTCACCCGGCGTCGGCTCTCCGCGCCGCACGCGAGGTGCTTGAACACTGAGCTCTTTGCGGAATTCAGCAGTCACACGACGGGCTTCGTTCACATCGCGGATAACGCGTGGCCTGATGAAGATGATCAATTCTGTCCGTGACACCGCATTGGATTTGTTGCGAAAAGCCGTGCCAATGATTGGAATATCACCCAGAACCGGAACTTTGGATTTGCCGGTGGTTTCTCTTTCTTGAATGAGGCCACCGAGGGCAAGCGCCTCTGAGTCGTTGACCACAACTGAAGTCTTCAACTTGCGCTGGCGAATGGTGGGTGAATCGATGCCCGATGTTGTGGTTTTGATCACACTGCTGACTTCCTGCTCGATATCCAGCGTCACCAGTCCGCTATCATTGACCCGCGGTGTGACGCGCAGGATGACGCCGGTGTCTTTAAGTTCGACGTTGTTGACAATAGGTGCATCGCCAGCTGCAGTGCCTTTTGCCGACTGCGTGACAATCGGAACCTGATCGCCGACCTGCAGGGTCGCCGACTTGTTGTCCAATACGACGAGAGATGGCGCTGACAGCACCTTCACATCTGTCACGCTTGATATCGCGTTGAGCGCAAAGCCAATGTCATTGGATTTGAGAAAGTATGAAAACCCGGGGAACGCAGAGGCAACTGCACCTGATGCGAGATCAGAGAAAGTTCCATGATTTTTATCGTCGCCCAGAAACCAGCGCACACCAAATTTCAAGTCATCATCCAAGGTCACTTCGGCAATGACAGCTTCCAGCAAGACCTGGTTTGGAACGGAGTCGATTTCTTCCAACACTTGCTTGATGCGTTCAAAAGAAGTTGCCGTGGCAAAAATCAAAAGCGAATTGTTGGAATCATCGGCCACCACACGGACGCGTTTGGGAAGCTCTGTTGCCTGCGGCTGGTCGACGTAGTTCTCATCCGGTAGCTGATTATCAGCATTGGCGGGAACAGCATCAAGGCCGCCTGCTGGTGTTTCGGGACCGCCGGACACACGTTGACCGTCTGTTGTTCCGCCAACTGAAGCAACCTCACTGTTGTAGCGCGGGGCCACGCTCCCAGCGGTTTGTGATGCGGCACCACTCTCCAGCAGTTTTGTCAGGATCACAGCCAAATCCGACGCCGTGCGGTTTTGCACATGATAAACATGCAAGCCTTCTTCACTGGACTCAGACAACACATCAAGCTTCTTGATCCAGCGCGTGGCTTCCTTCAGGTATTTGGCGCGTGATGAAATCACCAGTACCGATTTCAATCGGTTGTTCGGAACAAATTTGACGATGCCCTTGAGGACGCCGCTGCGGGTTTCAAACACCTGTTCGAGATCCTGGACAATAGCAGCTGGCGACGAGGAGCGCACGGGGACAAGGGCAAAAGACATGCCTTTCATCCAATCCACATCGAAAACAGAAATTGTCTCTTTGATGGAGCGAATGTCCTGCGCACTTCCCGCGACAATAATGGCGTTCCTGCGCGTGTCTGCCTTGAGGATCATGCCTGGCGGCAACATCGACGTGAGAATGTCCTGGATTTCCGCAGCCGATACATAGCGCAACGGAATCAAAGTCGGTCGATTGCCAGCAAGAGCAGCATCGGGTGTGCCAGTTTGCAGTGCGCTCGCAGAGCGCACGGACTCGGCCAAGGGAACGATGCGATAATTTTTTCCCTGCACCGTAATTCCGCCGCCTGCATCACGGAGTGCGGCTTCAAACATGGCCAAAAGTTGTGTTTCTGAAACAGGTTGTGGTGTTTCTATGGTGATGCTGCCGACGACACGCGCATCCACCGAATAGGCGAGGCCCAGGGTATCACCCAGCACAGATTTTGCTGCCGCCGGAACGGACGCGTTGACCAGGTTCAGGGTGATGTCTTCTGCATCCTGGTCATAGGACGGGTTACTTGCCTTGACTGGGGCGCCGGTAAATTTGTCATTGCCCAGTTGTTCATAACCATCATAGCTCGGCTCTTCCGGAGCAGCGTCAAGTGAAAGAGCAGCCCGCAGTTTCTGGCGCTTGGCCTGTGTTGCTGCTGACTCAAGCTTCGGCTGGTCAAGCTTTTCATCCAGCAAGCTCCGACCACCCGGCGCACTGGCACATGCA
Organism: Hyphomicrobiales bacterium; assembly: GCA_043754325.1. GTDB lineage: Bacteria > Pseudomonadota > Alphaproteobacteria > Rhizobiales > Aestuariivirgaceae > Aestuariivirga. The sequence continues at coordinate 6,913 of JAYUVC010000046.1, read as the reverse complement.
TCGAGTAACACTGCTGACGCGACAATGGTCAGCGCTTTTAGCCACAAATTTAGGCCCACACACTTGCTCCCCGACCTGAGGAGAAGACACTATGGTGCTTGTTGCGGGTTTCCTACGCTGTTCGTCGGGTTGTCCACATAAAGCTGCAACACATGCGTTAAATCGCCAGAGATGAAAGTTACACCATCATGAGTAATTGATTTCAGTCGCCAATTGGATAGATCAGCCCCAACCGCGAACCATTGTCCAAGTGGAAACTCGGGTGTTTCCAGCAGAGCCGAATCGTTTTGGCCCGTAAGGCGGACGCCTTTCAGTGTGATCTGCGGAAAAATCGCCGGAGGTGGAGGCTGCACAGCAGGGATTGGCGGCAGCTCAGGGATTGGCGTGGGTTCGGGAGCCGGAGGGGGTGGTTGAGGCTCTGGTGTTGAAACGACAGCAAACTTGCTGGGATCAAAGGGCCTGCGGTCTGGCCGAAACAAAGGCCGTACGAAGACATTCGACAAAGGAGCAGTTTCTACTTTGGCAAGTCGGCTGGCGTTCGCCTTTGAAAATTTTACGGGCAGTGAAAGGGGCCTTGATGACAATTCGGCAATCGGAGTGTTCACTATGCGCCAGGCCCAACCAGTCAAAAACACAGTAGTAAGCAAAAGAACAGCAACAAGGGCCTTAAGGTGATAAATCCGCATCGGGTCAGTCGGTTGCCACAGGCAACATGGCACCGCTGATTGTCATTTCAGATGACATGGGGATTTCGATTGCTTCAGCCGAACCTGGCAAAACGTTGCCACGCAATTGCAGTTTCGTGACAAACAGTGCTGGTTTGGATGTCTCGATTTGTCGCACAAAATTATAAATTGCCGCCTCTAAACCCGTGACTTCAACAGCAACCGTTGCCCACCGCGTGCCCCCACTGTTCTCCATCGCCACATTTCCTGAACGTGTGATCTCCACAGAATGCTTGGCCGCAAATTCTTTCAACAGTGTCGATATATTGGCATCTACAAGTTCGACTGATTCGCCTTCGTGGAAAAGCAGTTTGGTTTGCTCTGATTTTGGACTGCTTTCAGCAACGCCCGTAGAGCCTTGGTTGATGATGCGGCGCAATGAATCATAAGCTTCGAGCCGGGTTGCTATTTCACCCTGTCTGGCACTCAAGAAAGCAAGTGTTGAGTAGACTGTCAGTGTTCCCGCCAAGCAAATCGACACCGGACCCATCCATTGCTTCAATGCGTTGGATTGACGCTTCAATTTACAACCCCCGTGAGTGAGAAGCTTACAACAAACCTCGACTTTGCTTCTCCTGGATTTCGAAACACCGGGGCCGAGAATGCAACATTCTCAAAATTCCCGTGCTTGCTGATGAGTTCGATGATTTTTTCAGGCGCCGTTGCGTAACCTTCGAGTACAACAGAACCAGCTTCATACTTGAAAGCAGTCAACACCATATCATCGGGCAGGAGTGCTGCAAGCTCTTCCAACTGTGCTGAGGCCAGCCGCGTGGGAGATGTACGGTCAACGAGTTGCGAAACTTGAAGCAAAAGCACATCCTTTGCATGGATTTGTTTTGTGATGCGCGTTGCTTCTGGCTGCAAGACGGCGAGTTGTTCGTCAATTTTTACAATGGAGTTGCCTTGTTGGCTGAGCAAGGCTGCGGCACATAAAACTCCGGCTAAACCAACGCACACAAGTGAGAGCCATGTCCGCTTCAGCCAAGTCTTGATCTCTTTTTGTTTGTAGGCAAGGCCATCGCTGTTCCAGGCACATGGCAAGGCAGTCGCCAATCCGTTTCGGGCAAACACCAGTTCGCAATTGGTGCCAGCGTCACGAAGTTGTGACAAAATGCGATCTATCACGTCACGGCGAACAACAACATCAACCACTTGGCGCGAGGCACCAGTTGGTAGCGAGGGATCGTTGAACCACCCTTTCATATAGGCTGATGGTTTTGCCGGAATTTCCTGACCACGACGCAAGTCAAGAATTTGCTCCGTCTTGCGATCACTGGTAAATGGAATGTCGATTGGTGACGTGAGAGTTAGAACTTTATCCAGCGACAAGGAGATGGTTTTTCTGCCCGCAAGAATGCCAGTGAGCTCTTCAACAGTTTCACAAGTGGCTTCTGCCGACTGGCCAGTGAGATTTATGCCCGGCCCGCCTTTTTGAAAGAGGCTGAAGCCATGACTGTTCAAATGCAACTCGGGCCCCCGCCACGACAACGCCTCGGCAAATTCTCTTGGCACTGGAAACAGGTCAACCCATTCCAATCCGCGTACAAAAGTGATTGCACTCTCTTTCAAAGACGGAGTCATTGATCGGATCCAAAATTGAGCCCCATTGTCCCTGTCAAACAAGTCGTGCGCAACTGCAAAATACAGCTTGTCAACAGGCGCCACAGGCTTCAATTTTAAAGCCCAGATTGAACGCCGGAAACCGTGAACATGCAGCAAAGCGAAGTGGAGTTCCTGAACTGGCTGGCAGACAAGTCGACTATTGAGCAAAGTGCCTTGCGCAGGGTCGTGGCTGCAACGGACACCACAGGTGCCACTGGTAACAATGCAATTCTGGAGCTTGGTATTTTGCCTGAGGAGCAGCTGGCCGACGAACTCGCCACATTTCTGAATCTGGAGCGCCTGGCACCAGATGCCCTGTTGGATATTCCCCAAGACATTCCAGGAGTTCCTACCGAGTTTTTGCTTGACGCTGGAGTTCTGCCGCTCCCGTCGCCGGCAGGCAAGTTGCACATCGCGACTGCTCAACCCCTGTTGAATGACCGGGCCAAGGCTGCTGCTTACTTTGGTGGTTTTGAACTGGTGATGAAAGTTGCCACTCAGTCTACACTCCAGAAAAGAATTTCCGAACTGCGACAGAACTCGGAAACTGATGGTACTTACGCTGAAGCCTCCACCCTCATTCATGGCGAAGGTGACACCGAGAAACTGCGTGACCTTGCCAGTGAGGCTCCGGTCGTGAGGTTGCTCAGCCGTCTTGTTGGCAGCGCTGTGGAGCAAAGTGCCTCGGACATTCACTTCGAACCTGTTGACCAAAAGCTGCAGGTCCGCTTCAGGGTGGATGGTGTACTCAGGGTCGCCGAACTGCTCGATGCACAATCCCATTTGGCGCTGGTGTCGCGTATCAAGATTTTGGCGAAACTGAACATTGCTGAGCAAAGGCTTCCGCAAGATGGTCGCATCCGCTTGGCGATCCGCGGAAAGAATATCGACTTCCGGGTCGCGACTTCACCAACTGTGGGCGGGGAATCCGTGGTCTTGCGCATTCTTGATCGACGCGATGTGCGCCTTGATTTTGCTACACTTGGTTTTTCAGCCGAGGATCAACTGCGGTTGGACGCGATCTTCCAACACAAGGACGGGATCGTGCTTGTGACAGGCCCAACGGGAAGCGGGAAAACCACAACCCTCTATGCAGCCTTGAACGCGCTCAACCGCCCCGAAACAAAAATCTTCACGGTTGAAGACCCGGTCGAATACCAGATCGCCGGCATCAACCAGATTCCGGTGCGGACCAATATCGGGCTGGATTTCGCTTCTATACTGCGATCGGTACTGCGCCAGGACCCGGACATCATCATGATCGGGGAAATTCGTGATGCAGAGACTGCGCGTGTTGCGGTGCAGGCTTCGCTGACGGGGCATCTTGTGCTTTCGACCGTGCACACCAACTCTGCAGTTGCGGCCATCACCCGCCTGCGCGATCTTGGGATCGAAAACTATCTTTTGGCCTCGTCTGTGCGTGCGATTATTGCGCAGCGGCTTGTTCGCAAATTGTGTTCCGTTTGTGAAGGTGCGTCAATTCAAGGAACTCCATGTGCCGAATGCCATGGGTCAGGATATCATGGTCGCACCAGCATTTATGAACTGCTGGAATTTTCACCCAATCTGCAGCGTGCTACAACGGCAGGCAAGGATGACGCGGACTTGCTTGCCATTGCAAAACACGACAACTTTATCACTCTTGCGGAATGTGGCCGATCGCTTGTGCGCTCAGGCGTTACCAGCCAAGCTGAACTCAGGCGTACAATTGTGGCGGTTGAGCAATGACAGTTTTCCGCTATCAGGCTTTGACACTTGAGGGTGGGCGCGAAGATGGTGAGATCACCGCCTCGTCCCAGCTGCAAGCCCTGGACAATCTGAGGCGAAGGCGTTTATCGGTTTTTGATATTGCCCAGGCAGACGGGACAAGTGTCACGGCAAAAGGCAAGCAAGCACGTCTTGGCCGCCAACCCAACGTCAAGTGGCGGGCTTCTTTCTACCGTCAGCTCTCGGTCTTGCTTGTAGCAGGCATACCGCTTGATCGGGCACTGCACACAATTACTGGTCAATCGACGAAGACGTGGGAAGTCAACCTTCTCAACAGTATTGGCAAAGGCATTTCAGAAGGCCGTTCACTTTCAACCGTGCTGCAAACCTGCTCCGAACGCTTCGCCAGATTTGAAACCGGTATTTTGGCTGTGGGAGAAACCTCCGGCTCGATAACGCCTGTGCTGCAAGAGCTTGCCGTCAGCATGGAAAAGCAGGCCGAGATTCGCAGTAAGGTTTCGTCGGCTTTGGTTTATCCCGCTTTCCTGATGGCACTGGCGCCTTTATCGCTCGTGCTGATTTCATCGGTTCTCGTGCCAAACATCGCGCCACTTTTTGAGGCGACATCGGCCCCCATGCCTTTCATGCTCCGCGCCATGGTGGCGTTTCATGGAACGGTGACAGGCTTTCCGATGGCAAGCGCCATTTCGGCCGTCGCTGCTGTTTGCTCAATTGTGTGGACTGCCACACGACCCGCAATTCAAAACTGGACGCGTTTGCAAACCCGCAAGTTGCCTTTCATCGGTCATATCACAAGCACCATGGAAAGTTCGCGGCTCTGCCGACTGCTGGCAAGTCTGTTGCGCAATGGCGCACCTCTGCAAACAGCGCTTATTACCTTGGAGACAACATCATCTGCATCCCATGTGCAGCAAGCCTTGCAAAGGGTGCGGCGATCAGTGACCTCTGGTGAAAAGCTGTCAGTGGCTTTTGCCAAGGAAACTGTCTTGGCCAGGGGCACCACTGAAATGATAGCCATTGGCGAGGAAACCAACCAACTGGGTGCGATGTTGGGCTACGCAGCACTATCGCAGGAACTGGAAAGTGCCGCCCTCATTGATCGGCTGATGACATTGCTTGTGCCGCTGCTCACTGTACTCATGGGCCTCTTGGTGGGAGGCATCATGTTGTCGGTCATGCAGGCTATTCTCTCCATCAACCAGTTGGCGACGCAATGACAAAAGGCAAACGAGGCCAGTCTGGTTACACCTTGGTGGAAATGCTGGTGGTGCTCGTACTCCTGGGACTGGCAACAGCGATAAGCCTTCCCTATGCAACAACAACTGGCCGCGCCCAGAAACTTGATGCAACGGCGTCTCAACTCGCGGCCCTGTTTCGTCAGGCGCAGACAATTGCCTATGTGACGAATAGAAATGTTGAAGTCAGCTTCATGCGTGACAGCCGCAAGTGGCTGGTGAACGACGCATCGCCTCAGCTTCAATTGGAACAGTCTCTTACTGTGACGGCACTGACTGTGGCAGGTCAGGTTAACGAAAAGAAAATCAGTTACCGATTCTTTCCGACTGGCGGCAGCAGTGGGGGACGGGTTATTCTTCAGGCAAGCGAGAATCAAGTCGCTGTCGATCTCAATTGGCTCACTGGCGCTGTCACTTGGAAGCGTCTCGGAGACACGCTGTGAAACCGGCAGAAAACACAGAGGCGGGATTTACACTCATCGAAACACTGGTGGCTTTTGTCATTTTATCTGGTGTCGTGATCATTGCACTGTCAACCATGTCTGAAAGTCTGCGCCGCATGCAACAGGCGGCTCGAATTGTAGAGGCGAGCAAAATCGCGCAACGGGTTTTGGAAAACTTGTCTGCAGGAAACTCTGACAGTCAAACCACTCTCTCTGGTCAACAAGACAAACATCAATGGCGAATTGATATCACTCCCCTGCCAGGTCCAGATAAATCGGTCATGTACCCGGCTCTTGTCAAGGTGTCCGTGGCAGGTGCCGATGGAAAACCAATACCGCAGGCACATATGGAAACCATCCGTATGATGCGGCAGCCATGAACAGTACATCCAAAGGCACAGAGGGCTTTACGCTGGTTGAACTTCTCGTCACACTGTCGCTGCTTTCAATCATGGCAATCTACGTTTTCAATGCCTTTGCTTTAACAAGCAAAATGAAAACAATTGCAAACAGTGTTGAGCGAGATGCCGAAGTGCAGACCGTTTTGCGTTATTTCCATGAAGAATTGTCCGCCCTCACACCTGTCTATCGTCAAGACACGGCGGGTATTGCAAAATTGAAGTTTGAAGGACGCGAGGCATCGTTGAGTTATGTTGGTTCTGCTGACGGGACAAAGGAGGTTGGAGGACTTTACCAAGTAACATGGCAAGTGAATGAAAGACGCCAACTCACAATTGAACGGCATTTGCTCGGGGCCAACAGCGGAGGGAATGACGCCCTTGTTATACTGGAAGACGTAGAAAACATGACGCTCACTTACGACGAAGACAAAACAGTTTGGCTGGAAAAGCAAAACTTTCCAAAGATAATTGCCCTCAAGCTCACGCTGACCAGTAGGAAATCTACAGCGGAAGTTGTAGCTTCAATTGCCACCGGGCTGTGACTGAAAGTAACTTCGCTTTCCAAACGGATAAAGATGTCTGGTCTTCAAAGTCCGTTGAACCGTCTTGCGCCGTTTTCTTCCAGGCGTGAATCTGGCTCGCATGCACGCCGTGCCTGGCAGACAAGTCCGCCACCTTGCCTTCCTCGCGGATCGCCGCCAGCGCAACTTTCGCCTTGAATGCTGCGCTGTGTTTCTTTCGGATTCCGGTCATCGCTATCTCCCTGATTTTCCATC
>JAYUVC010000045.1:0-3760 GCA_043754325.1 Hyphomicrobiales bacterium | reverse complement strand
CCATATCCGGCGTTTTTGCAGTGTGGGATGAAGCGGCAATATCTGCCATGGCAACAATGCAGGCCAACGGATGGGCTTTGCCGATGACAACAATAGACCTTGGCGAGGAAGCCGCACAGGCTTTGGCTGAAGGAACAATCATGAAAGGCGTTGGCTCACAGCGTCCCTATGATCAAGGCGTTGCGGCTGCCCGTGCAACCTTGTTGTCACTCATCGACCGACAACCGCCGCCGTGGCTCGCTCTCCCCGGTCTTGCCGTCTCGCGGGAAAACATCATCGAGTCCTACCAAGTCATCTGGCACATGCCCCCGCCTGCGAAACTTGTAAAGGCTGTTCTGGGTTAGAGTAGAATGGGGGTTAACCTCGCGAAGGGCAGTTAAGACTTGAGGAAACCGAGACTATAAACCATGGGGCGCAGCTTGTGTCCGAGCGCCTCGTAGGTTTCCTTGAAGGAACCAAAATCTATTGCCTCATTTTCGGCATTGGCCTCCAGCGCCTTGCGAATTTGATACCAGCCTGCGTCCGGTCGGTTGAGCTTCAAGTCTTCGCGAATTTTGCGTGGTATGGGTGTCATGTGATATGTGCGCCAGATTTCACGCCCGGCATTCAAAACGGCCTGCGCCTCTTGCGAGAGACGTTTGCCGCGCAAATAGTCTGCCATGAAACGCGATTCAAATCGGCCATTGGCCCCGATTTCGTCCTCGGTATAGGGGATGAAATGATTGACGAGCGGCCACTGCTTGCCGTTCCACTGCAACCCGTCAGCACCTGCTGAAAGATTGCTACCGTTGAACAACATCCAGATGAGACAATCAATCTTGAATTCTTCCGTCAATGGTTCGCTTGGATACAAGAACTGATCGCGATCATTGAGCCAGGTTGGCTTGATCAAGCGACGGACCGCAAAAACAATGGCCACCTGCCAAAGAATCTCAGGTGTAACAAAAAGACCCCGGCCACTGCCATAACCAGAAGAGAATAGCATGGTCAAGCCAGCCGTATTTTGAGGTTCGTTGCCAGCGCAATTGAAGTACCCAATAGCACCTTCGGCCCACTTTATCCCTCGCAAATCCTTGGACGCTGTTGCTGGAACAATCGCATTCTTGAGCGGCACATGCGTCTCATCATTTGTTTCAGGACGAACTATCCAATTCGTGAGCAACTGTTGATCGTCGGGACTGTAAAACGCTTTTTCGCCGACATCATTCAAAACGTCGTCCAAGATTCTAGTATTCACTTGCTTAACATTGGCTCGCTTCGAGGTGTCCCAAATCAAAAATCCAATTGGGAAGTTTCCATCCAAACCATCGAACCACTTGCTGTGAACTACGAAACCGGACAGATATTTTGAAGCCCATTCAGCCCGAAATTTGTCCAATGTGGGTGCAGTCACATATTTCAACTTGCTGAAGATTGCCAAAGTGGCGCTGGGTAATTCAATATGAATTCGAGCCACAAACTGAGTGAAAAGCTCGTTGCTCGCCTTGCCATAATTTTCTTTCGCCACTTTGGCAAATTTGGTCTTGGCCACGCCTTCCTTGCTAGTTCCCTCAATACCAGGAACAGTGTTTCCGCCACTCGTCGCCTCCGCATATGGCGGATTCATCAACACCAGAATTTTCTTGGCACCCTTCTTCTTCTCCTTGGCATCGACAATGGTTTGCCGCAATTCTTTCGGCACTTTGTTGGTGAGGCCATAATCAATCTGTCCAAATTCATTTATGTCGTCATTCAGATAGTCATATTGAAACTTGGTGGCAGCCACGCATGTATGGCTGGCTTTCATGACGTCAACATCGGCCTTGTCCAAGGTGCTCATGAAAATGTTGCGATGGTTGGAATGTTTCACTTCCAAATTGCCAACGCCACAGCACATGTCCCACACGATGTAGTTCTGCTGCCAATTCTTACCCAAGGTTTCGGCTAGCAAGTCATAAGCCTTATCGACAACCCTCAACGGCGTGTAATACGCGCCCTTAAAGCTGCGCTCATCCAATGGCAACAAACTGTCGCGCCGTTCCAACAAATAATTACGGTATTCCTGCTCTGGTGGCCGGTGATAAATGGCCCAAAAGTTGCGGTAGCCCCTGTCACTAACCAGATCATATTGATGGCCATTCAAGACAAATACGGGCTTTTCTCCGTCAAAAAGTAAACGCGCTGGCAAATTCGTCATCGCGGCCCGCTTGCCGTCATGCATGATATCGGCAAAAAACAACAGCGCATAGTCCGCCTCGGTCACGCCACCCAATTCACTGCCGATATATTCGATCCATCTGTCAAATACTTGCCGCAGATTGTCTGGAGTAATCGGCGTACGGATGATGCGGCCTTCCCTGATGGCCGTTTTCAAAGCATGGATGAATTGCTTTTCATGGCTGTCGATATTGTAAACCACATAGTGAGCGGCCACATGGTCTGAAACCTTGCTCACGAATTCTTGCGAGGCTTTTGTTTTGGCCATGGCCTTGGAGCCGGACTTTGGCCAATCAATGTCCACTGCTTTCAACAGTGGCAAGGCATGTTCGGTTTCCATCACTGCGGCTTTGTCGCGGTCTATCACACAGAGAAATGGTGGAATGTGCTTTCCTGCATCATGATCTTGCTTCACATAGATCAACAATTGCGCGAACATAAAGACGGGAGAAGTTCCGGTCTCTTTTGCTTCAAACCATACTTCCTTGGTTTGGATATCAACCAGATTCTTGGAGACATTCTTTAGGCCCAATGCTCGAACATAGGCATCCTTCACGTCTTCTTCGGTCTTGGCACGTTTTAGGTCGCCCGCAAGAGTCATTCTCAAATCCAATTTTCAAATGCTGTGTTGTGCCCAACAAAATGATTCAGCGCAACACCACGTTCACTGCAACGCCTTTTTGATGGAGCCGCTCACTAATGTTCGCCGAACTGCCAAGTTCGTAAGTTTGCGTCCTGGAGTTTTCGCGCTCCCTTAAGCCTGTGGCAGTTTGAGGTGACGCGCGGCACAAGACGGCAGCTCTGCTAGTGTTCCCTGCCTCTTGTGATGGCGCGGTAGAAAAGGGGCTCAACCCGGATTTCGCTGCATCAGATGAATCTGTATCGTGTCTAAAGGGTCTGCGCCAGCAGAAACGCTTCGCTGATATTGCTTTGCAACAGCCTTGGCGCCACGCAATCGCCCGTCCGTTCGACACGAACGCCAGCAAAGCGCGGATCGGCCTTCAGTTTCAAGAACAAGTCTTCCCGGGAACGACGTCCAATCACCGGTACGACCCAATCGACATTGTCGATCACCTGTTCATCACCCGGCATCAGGATGTATTTGGCCCAGCCAATGGCATCATTGCCGCTGAAAACCGGCGTCACCACGACGCGATGATCACCAACTTCAACCAGGGAGGTCGCAGACCTCAGTACCATGTTCTTGATCGCCGCCCGGCGATAGAACAGTGTCCGGGTTCCTGCTTCGAGGTCACTTCCCACAGCGTGATTGGCAACAACCGTCACGCTGCATCCGGCATCTGCCAAATACTCGGCAGTACCAGCCGCTTCCCAATGACCATTGTTGTCGATCACAACCACATGGCCATGGCAATTCACGCTTCCCGACATCACATCATCCGACGAAACGACAAAGTCCTGATCGAGCCCGGCAATGTCCGGCAAGACCTGACGTCCCAGCGATTGCGACAGCGCCACGTCCGCATCGTGCCTGCGTGGCAGATTTGGTTCAGAACCCGTTGCAACGACAACAACATCGGGCAAAAGTCCATGGATCGTTTCG
>JAYUVC010000044.1:0-16998 GCA_043754325.1 Hyphomicrobiales bacterium | reverse complement strand
AAATGGAGGAGTAGACACACATGCTTTTGCCCACTACCTGCATCACAAGCATTTTGAAGTGAACTACGCTGATGGCGCGACAGGTATCGACAAGTTGTTCGGCACCTGGCACGACGGCAGCAAGGAGGCGCAGGCCCAAATGGAAGTGCGCTATGCTCAAAAAGTAGCAAGGATGAACGAAAAATCATGACACTCCGTATTGGCATTATTGGTGCTGGCATCATGGGGGCGGACCACGCACGCATATTTGCAGAGGAAGTACCGGGTACAAGTTTGCAAGTGATTTGCGATGCTGATCAGTCGCGGGCCAAGATTGCTGCGGATGCAAATGGAGCAAAATCGGTTACAAGTGATCCTCTGGCGGTTATCAACGATACGTCTGTCGATGCCGTTGTAATTGCCGCACCAGACCAATTTCATGCAGCCCTGACACTTGCTTGCATAGCCGCTGGAAAACCCGTGCTGTGCGAGAAGCCTTTGTCGCAAGACAAGACGGAATGCCTCGCGGTGCTGGACGCTGAGGAGAAGCGCGGCAAACGCTTGGTGCAAATTGGTTTCATGCGCAGGTTTGATCCCTCATACGCTGAAATTAAATCCATGTTGGTGCGCGGTGATCTTGGCAAAGCGCTGATGTTCCATTGCTTCCACCGCAACGTAGCCCCCGCCTATGATTTCCGCCCTGAGATGGCGATCTGCAATTCTGCTCCACACGAGTTCGACGTGGCGCGCTGGATGCTGGATTCAGACTTCAAAACCATCAACGTTTTTCGCCCGCCGATTGGCGGAGAAACAGCACCCGTTTTCATGGTGTTGGAGACAGTTGCGGGCCAATTGGTGAATATCGAGATCAATATCAGTGCCACTTATGGCTATGATGTGCGCGGCGAACTCGTCGGTGAAAAGGGAACAGCGTTTTTGCGCGCACCCGTCCATGTCGACCTCAATTTGGGTCTGAAGCAGATCAACACTTACCCCGCCGATTGGCGGCCCCGTTTTGTGGATGCATACCGCCAGCAAAACCGCGCATGGGTGAAATCGATTAACATGGGTAAGTCAAATCTGGGTGCTTCCGCTTGGGATGGTTATGCGTCAACGGCTGTAGCCGAAGCAGGTGTTGAAGCATTGCACTCGGGCAAGACCGTTGCCGTGACCCAGATTGCCAAACCAAAATTTTATATGTGAGACAAAAATGAAAATCGGAATGGTAACAGACTCGCTGGGGCACTTGTCGTTGAATGACATGCTCGACACAGCGGCGCGGTTGGGCATCAAAGGGGTGGAATTCAACGCTGCCAACTGGACATCGGCTCCTCATCTGGATTTGAAAGCACTGCTCAATAGCGCAGCAGAGCGGCGTCACTTTCTAACCTCCGTAAAAGAGCGTGGTTTGGAAATTATTGCGCTCAATGCCAATGGCAATCAATTGCACCCGACTGAGGGTGAAGTACAATCCAGCGCATTGCACGACACTATTCGATTAGCAGGTTCGCTGGACATTGAAACAGTCGTATTGATGTCTGGCCTCCCTGAAGGTGCTGCAGGTGACAAGATGCCAAACTGGGTTGTCTCGTCATGGCCACCGGAAACACAAACGATGCTCAAATATCAATGGGAGGAGCGTGCGCTTCCCTATTGGGCCAAGTTGGCAATATTTGCGAAAGAGCATGGCGTAAAGAAATTGGCGGTGGAGTTGCATGGCAATCAGTTGGTGTTTAACGTGCCGACGTTGCTGCGCCTTCGCGAAGAAATTGGCCCCATTGTTGGTGCAAACCTTGATCCGTCTCATTTGATGTGGATGGGAGCCGATCCGCTTGCAGCAATTGATGCTTTGGGTTCTGCGATTTTGCACACCCATGCCAAAGATACCTTCATCAATAAACCTGTCTGCGCCACAACAAGCAGATTGGAAAATGGCTCGCTCATGAACATTCCCGCGCGCGCCTGGAGTTACATCACCTTAGGCTACGGCAACGACCAAGCATTTTGGAAAGACTTCTGCTACCGTCTGCGCATGGTGGGCTACGACGGTTGGCTTTCTATTGAACATGAGGATGCATTGTTGTCGCGTGAAGAAGGCGTTCGTAAATCAGTCGAACTTTTACAAGCCGTAGCTCCGTCTGAAACCAGCGATTACAAACCACAAGTATTCTGAGGAATTAAAATAATGGGAATGTACCATAACCGTCCGCATGTCGAAGACATCCGCAAGATGAAGAAGAAGGGCGAAAAGATTTCCATGCTTTTCGTGACCACACCGGATGAAGCCGCCGCCGCCAATGCAGCGGGGATTCACATGTTGTCAATCGAGGGGCGCTTCTTCGATGCCGCCATGCGCGAGGCAGCGGGCAGTTGCTTTGTGCAAGTGGGCCTGCCTTATGGTGGTTGGGGCACTTTTAACGGCCGCGCATTGGCCACCGCAGAAGATTACATGCGCGCGGCCTTCCATTATTCAGCCATCGGGGGCGACGCCTATTATTGTTCCGCTTCATACGACATCCAGAAAACGTTATGTGATAATCACATTCCCGTCGTGGCTCACATTGGACTTGTTCCGGCGTACATCACCTGGAGCGGCTGGCGCGCCGTGGGCAAAACTGCCCATGAGGCCTCGGCTCTCTGGAAACATACAAGAAAGCTTGAAGAAATTGGTGTGTTTGGTGCCGAGCTCGAGGTCGTGCCGGACCGCGTTGCGAAATTTCTCTCTGAAAACTCTTCATTGATCATGCTTGGTATGGGCGCTGGCAAATATGCCGATGCGCAATACCTGTTCACTGAAGACGTTTGCGGCTACGGTCAAAACCACAAGCCGCGCCATGGTAAAGTTTACCGCAACTTGGCACCTGAATTTGCGCGTTTGCAAAATGAACGCGTCGCTGCATTCAAAGAGTACAAGGCGGATGTGGACTCTGGTGTTTATCCAGCTGAAGAACACTCGGTCACCATCAAAGACGACGAGTTCGACGCCTTCCTGAAATCAACAAAGGACTAAAAAGATGTTGCGTGTTGGTTTGGTGGGCTTTGGAACCGGTGGGCGGCATTTTCATAGGCCGTTCATTGATGCTGCGCGAGAAAGTGCAAAGCAACGGAAGACATTCCGACTATAATTTTTGCGATGTTCTACACTTGAATTTCGATATGATATAAGGAGACGCATCATGGCATCGATTGGCAGGCCGGAATTGGACGTGATCACTATGGGCCGCTGCTCGGTTGACCTTTACGGCCAGCAGATCGGTTCGCGGCTCGAAGACGTTACCTCTTTCGCGAAATCCGTTGGCGGCTCTCCATCGAACATTGCCATCGGCACGGCACGGCTTGGGTTGAAATCCGCGCTCATTACCCGTGTAGGCGACGAGCAAATGGGCCGTTTCGTCCGTGAACAGATGATCCGCGAAGGGGTTGATGTCACCGGCATCACGATCGATCCCCAACGTCTCACTTCGCTGGTCTTGCTCTCGGTGCAGAACGACAAAACTTTTCCGCTGATTTTCTACCGCGACAACTGCGCCGACTCTGCCTTGTGCGAGGACGACGTCTCGGAGGATTTCATTACCTCGGCTGGTGCGTTGTTGGTCACAGGCACCCACTTTGCCCGCGAGGTCAACGACAAGGCCCAGCGCAAGGCCATGGCCATTGCCAAACGCCATGGCCGAAAGATCATTATCGACATCGACTACCGTCCCAACCTCTGGGGCCTCGCGGGCCTTGGTGCGGGTGAGGAACGCTATATCAAATCCGACAAGGTGACGGCCCACATCCAGTCCGTGCTGGCCGATTGTGACCTGATTGTCGGCACCGAAGAAGAAGTCCACATCGCAGGCGGCAGCGAAAACACGCTCGACGCTTTAAAAGCCATTCGCGCCATATCCAAAGGCACGATTGTCTTGAAGCGTGGCCCCATGGGCTGTGTGGTCTATCCCGGTGCCATACCGGCCACACTTGACGATGGCATCATTGGCAAGGGTTTTCCGATTGAAGTCTATAATGTGCTGGGGGCAGGCGACGGCTTCATGTCCGGCTTCCTGCGGGGCTGGCTCAAGGGCGAACCACATGAAACGTCGGCGACCTGGGCCAATGCCTGCGGGGCCTTCGCCGTATCCCGCCTGTTGTGTTCGCCTGAATATCTGACATGGGACGAGTTGCAGCATTTCCTGAAACACGGCAGTCCCCAACGCGCCCTTCGCAAGGACGAAACCCTCAACCACATTCACAGGTCCACAACACGCCGCCAGCAATTCCCCAGCCTTTTTGCCTTTGCAATCGACCACCGGAAGCAACTGGAGGACATGGCGGACAGGCTGGGTGCATCCCGCGAGCGTATCGCCCCCTTTAAGCGCCTGGCCATGCAAGCTATTGGCAAAGTGTCAGGTGGCAAGCCAGGCTTTGGCACTTTGCTGGATGACACCTATGGCCGCGATGCCATGTTCGACGCAGCAAAGCTGGGCCTTTGGGTTGGCCGTCCACTGGAAAAGCCAGGTTCGCGTCCGCTTGAATTCGAGCACACGCAGGACATTGGCTCGCGCCTCATCGAATGGCCGGTCGATCATGTCATCAAATGCCTCGCCTTCTATCACCCCGACGACCCGGCAGACCTCAAGCACCAGCAGCAACAAAAATACATCCAGCTCAACCAGGCCGCCCGCAAGGTGGGCCGTGAACTGTTGGTCGAAATCATCGCGGGCAAGCATGGTTCTCTCGACCGCCTCACCATCGCCCGTGCCATGCAGGAATTTTATGATCTCGGCATCAAGCCGGACTGGTGGAAACTTGAACCTCAAGCTGATGGAAGTGCATGGGACGAGATTGGCAAGGTCATCGACAAGAATGATCCATACTGCCGGGGCATAGTATTACTGGGGCTTGAGGCCCCGGAATCAGAACTCGAAAAAGGCTTCCGCGCGGTAACGGACAAGCACCACGTCAAAGGCTTTGCCGTCGGCCGCACCATTTTCAATGAAGCGGCACAAGCGTGGCTACCAGGCTCCATCAGCGATGATGCTGCGGTTGACATGATGGCGACAAAATTCGGAAACTTGGTCAAGATCTGGAATAAGGTCAGGGTGTAACATGTTGAACGTGAGAAACCTCATCAGCCCTTTGGGCAGCTTCTCCAAGGGAGAAGCGACTGGATGAGAAATCTCCCTCAATGCCTGACAATTGAGGAGTACTGCCAACGAGTCGCTTCTCCCTTGGAGAAGCTGCCCAAAGGGCTGATGAGGTCCTTTTCTCACCACTTGCACTCTGCCCTCAATTTGAAAGCCAATAGAATGCCCCAAACCATCCGCCTCACCACTGCCCAAGCGTTGGTCAAATTTCTCACCGTCCAGATGACCATGATTGATGGCGTAAAGACGCCCATCTTTGCGGGCGTGTGGGCCATTTTCGGCCATGGCAATGTGGCGGGCATGGGCGAGGCCCTGTTTCAGGTCAGGGACCAGCTACCCACCTACCGTGGCCAAAACGAGCAAAGCATGGCGCTTGCCGCCATCGCCTTCGCCAAGGCCAGCAACCGGAAGCGTGTCATGGCCGCAACGTCTTCTATTGGTCCCGGTGCTCTCAATATGGTCACGGCTGCCGCCGTGGCCCATGTCAACCGCCTGCCTCTGCTGTTGCTGCCGGGCGACGTGTTCGCAGGCCGCAGACCCGATCCCGTGTTGCAGCAGATTGAGGATTTCGGCGACGGCACCATGAGTGTGAATGACTGCTTCAAGCCAGTATCGCGCTACTTTGACCGCATCACGCGCCCGGAGCAATTGATTCCCGCCCTCAATCGCACAATGGCTGTCCTGACTGACCCTGCGGAGTGCGGTCCTGTCACCTTGTCACTCTGCCAGGACACGCAGGCTGAAGCATTTGACTATCCGGAAAGTTTCTTCAAGGAGCGCGTCTGGTCTTTCCGCCGCTCACGCCCTGACGAGGCCGAGTTGCACGCAGCTGTCGCCGCACTCAAGTTGTCGAAAAAACCGGTAATTGTCGCAGGCGGTGGCATCAATTATTCGGAAGCCAATGCCTCACTTGCCGCTTTCGCAAAACGTCACGGCATTCCGGTGGTCGAGACCCAAGCTGGCAAATCTTCATTGCCGTTTGTCAATGAACTCAACATGGGTGGCGTCGGCGTGACCGGCACGGGCGCTTCGAACGACGTTTGCGCAGAGACTGATCTTGTCCTCGCCGTCGGTACACGTCTGGCTGATTTTTCCACCGCTTCCTGGTCCCTGTTCCAAAACCCCGGCAAAACCATCATTGGCCTGAACACGCAAAACTTCGACGCCAGCAAACATCAATCACTGCCGCTGGTTGCCGATGCAAAAGTTGGCCTTGATGAACTCTCAGACAATCTGGGAAAATGGCAGGCTCCTGAAAGCTGGACGGCCAAGGCCATCAGGGGCCGTGCAGACTGGCTCGTCACTGCTGAAACCTATACCACTGCTTCCAATCTTGAACGCCCGTCTGATGCACAAGTCGTTGGTGCCGTGCAGCGTGCTTTGGGAACCGACATCATTGGCATGTGCGCCGCAGGCGGTTTGCCCGGCGAAATGCATAAGCTGTGGGCAGCCTCATTCCCCGGTTCCTATCACATGGAATATGGCTTCTCCTGCATGGGCTATGAGATTGCAGGCGGCCTTGGCATCAAGCTGGCGCGGCCTGACAAACACGTCGTCGTCATGGTGGGTGATGGTTCCTACATGATGATGAATTCGGAACTCTCGACCTCCGTCATGCTGGGCCAGAAGTTGACTGTCGTGCTCCTCGACAACCGTGGCTATGGCTGCATCAACCGCCTGCAACATGCCGCCGGTGGCGAGCGGTTCAACAATCTCTATGACCACAACACGAAACAGGACGTTTCGCCTGCTATCGACTTTGTTTTGCACGCCCGCGCGCAAGGGGCCATTGCCTCTAAAGTCGCTTCGCTCGCTGAACTGGAACAGGCATTGAAGGACTCGAAAGCCAATGACCGCACCACGGTGATTGTCATCGACACCGATCCGATGCTGTCGACGGATGCAGGTGGTGCCTGGTGGGATGTCGGCGTTCCCGAAGTCTCTGTCCGCCCAACTGTGATTGCCGCCAACACAAAATGGGCCGAAGGTCGCGCAAAACAGAAACTGGGGAACTGACCGCCATGCCTTCCAAACTCCTCGTCAAGCCGTCAAAAAAATCCGGCAAGGTGATGTCGGTCTCGCCTGCTTCAGCCAAGTGGAAATACGTTGGCCATGACGTGTGGAAACTGTCATCCGGAAAGTCGGCCAAGGGCATGGAAGACAAACGTGAAACCTGCATTGTTTTCATCACAGGCAAGGGCGAGGTAAAGGTCGACGGCAAGAGTTTCGGCGTCATCGGCGAACGCATGAACGTGTTCGAAGGCAAGCCCTGGAATGTCTATATTCCCCCAAAGTCAAAATGGTCTGTTACTGCGACAACCGATTGTGTCATCAACATCTGTACAGCCCCCGCAAAAAAAGGCACCGACGCTTTCGTGATTTCACCTGAAGAACTTTCGATTGAAACACGCGGCTCAGGTTCCAACACCCGCTACGTCTGCAACATTTTGCCCGAACAGGACAAACGCGCCGAGAGCCTGCTGGTCGTTGAAGTCATCACCCCCAACGGCAGCACTTCGTCTTATCCATCTCACAAGCACGACAAGAACAACCTGCCGCATGAATCCCTGCTCGAGGAAACCTACTACCACCGCCTGAACCCGCCGCAAGGCTTTGCCTTCCAGCGCGTCTACACCGATGACCGGAAACTCGACGAGGCCATCGCCATCGAGGACGGCGACATCACCATGGTCCCGAAAGGCTACCACCCTTGTGCCACCATCCACGGCTATGATCTTTACTATCTCAACGTCATGGCAGGTCCGGTGCGCACATGGAAATTCAACAATGCCCAAGAGCATGCGTGGCTGTTGAAAAAATAGTAGCGGCCAATCCTCTGTCAATCAGCCTTCAAGGTAATCCATGCTGCGAGAGATAGTACGTGCGATGGCCGCATCCCTGTGCACCGATGGGGCAAAGGGCTCGAAGGATACATAGCCCTGATAGCCGGCATCCATCAGCCGCTTCACCTGACCACGGTTGTCGATCATGTCATTGACGTCCAGCATCTCGCGCTGAGCGTCGCGCATGGTGGCTGCTGTATGGCTCCTGTTGGTGACGCCCGACACATGGATGAGCGCGGTGCGGTCCGCGAATACATCGTTCTCACCCGACACGAAATGGTGGAACGTGTCATGTGTCACCTTGAAGCGCTTGGTGCCGCCCACAGCATCAATGGCGGCGATGGCTTCAGCCTTCAAACGCAATGAGCACTCCTCAAAGCCCAAGGGTTCCACACAGCCGATGAGGCCGTGATCTTTCAGAATCGCTTTGAGGTGCGACAGCGCTTCCCTCAAGCCATCGAGACGGGCTTCGTACGAGGGGCGGAATTTCTTGTCATTGGCGGGCACCAGGATCAGGTTCTTCGCACCCGTCAACGCCGTATATTCTGCCAGCTTGTTGGCCTCGTCAGCCTTCACCTTGCTCCACTGGTTCCAGCGTTGCAGGGCATTGACATTGATAATGGTGATACCCTTGTCCTTGGCCAGCTTGGCAATCGCCTTGGCGTTCTTGTTGCCCATTTTCGCCGTCGGGATGTCGTTGCGAATTTCGACGGCAGTGACGCCAAGACTGAGGGCGAGATCAAAGAACTCATTATAATAGAGGCGAGGTGCGACCATGTGGTTGAGTGCGAATTTCATGCGGTGTCTCCGGTAAATCATGCAGCATCTTCGTATTCGGCACCCGTCTTGGCACCTGTGATATAGGAAACCACGTCGTTGCCGTTGGTGTCTTCCTTGCGCAAATTGGCCACGATGCGACCACGGCGGAACACAACAATGCGGTCAACAAGGTCAAACACCTGGCGCATGTTGTGTGAAATCAGGATGAGCGGTTCGCCATTGACCTTCAGTGTACGGACGATGTTTTCGACCTGCGCTGTCTCTTGCACGCCCAGCGCTGCCGTCGGCTCGTCCATGATGATCAGTTTGGAGGCAAAGGTTGCCGTGCGTGCAATGGCCACGCATTGGCGCTGACCACCAGACATGTTGCGAATGGTGTTGGAGAGAGACGGAATTTTTACTCCCGTGCGTTCGAGCGCCTTCCGGGTGTCTTCACGCATGGCTTTCCGGTCAAGGATGGAAAAAGGCCCGAGGTTGAACAATATCTTCTCGCGGCCAAGGAACAGATTAGACGGAACGTCGAGATCATCGGCGAGGGCAAGGGTCTGGAACACGGCTTCAATGCCGACTTCGCGGGCATCCAATGGGCCTTTGAAAGCAACGTCCTTGCCGTCAAAAATGATCTTGCCTCGGGTTGGTTGTTCAACACCGGTGATTTGCCGGACGAATGTGGATTTGCCAGCCCCGTTGTCGCCCATGATGGCAACATGCTCACCTTTGCGCAGTTCGAAGTTGGCAGCTTCGAGGGCATGCACGCCGCCATAATGCTTGGTCAGGCCTTCGGTTTTGAGAATGATGTCTGCCATGGTCAACCTCTCGTGCCCTTGCGGCGCTGCCGCCACTGGTCAAGCACCACCGCACCCACGATGATCGCTCCCTTCACCATCTCCTGGTAATAGGCATCGAGCTGCATGAAGGTGAAGCCGGAGATGATGACGCCAAAGATCAACGCTCCGATGACTGTGCCAATAATCGATCCGCGTCCACCCGACAGCGAAATGCCGCCTATCACGGCCATGGCGATGGCATCAAGTTCATACATTACACCCATGCCGGCCTGTGCGGTGAGGTTTTTTGAACTGAGCACAATGGCAGCCACGGCTGCCAACAGGCCTGCGATTGTGTAAACCAGCATCTTGTGGTTTTCGACTTTTATGCCGACGGTGCGTGCTGCTTCCTCGTTGGAGCCGATCGCGTAGCAGTGCTTGCCGTATTTAGTATAAGTCAGGATCAACTGGAACAAGATGGCCAGCGCGATAAAAATGACAACTGGCATCATGCCCTTGCCGATGGCCGCATATTCTTCCGTGGGAAATGAAATCGGATTGCCTTTGGACCACCATTTCGAGAAGCCGCGTGCCGACACCATCATGCCAAGGGTAGCGATGAACGGTGGGATGCGAGTGTACGCAATGAGTGCGCCGTTTATGAGGCCCGCAAGCATGCCGCAAGCAAGGCCAATGACGATAGGCAATATGACCGGATTGTCCATCAAGTAGTCAGGGAAAATGGCTTTTGGATTTGCCTTGCCGTTGACCAACGCCGTTTGCGCAAAGGACATCGTGATCATGGCCGTAGCCCCCACGATTGATCCTGACGACAGGTCAATGCCGCCCGACAGGATGACCTGCGTCACGCCAATTGCAATGATGCCGACGATTGATACTTGCAGGATGATGACTTGCAGCCGCTGTTCATTGAACAGGGTGTCGATGTTGGGGCGTGTGTTGAACAGGAAGCTGTCGCCCAAGAACAAACGGCCCAGAATTTCGAATGCCGCCACGATCAGGATCAGCGCAAAGAACACATTGAGTTCAGCCGGCCACGCCCGTTTCGAAGTGTCGTATTTCAGGCCGCCAACGCCAGTGTCTGATCTTGCCACGTCGCCTCTCCCATACCGTGATGTTTTGGACCGATACTAGCCCAAGCCAATGCTTTGTGAAGCCTCTCAAGAAATGAGCGGCACAGCGGTGCCGCTCATTCCGTTGGTCTTCAGGAAGATTAGTTCTTCTTGACGAAGTCGCCAACATTGGCAGGTGTTACGAGCTGGAAGGGGATGTAGACCTTCTGCTCGACAGCTTCGCCCTTGGCCAGCTTGATGGCGGCTTCAAGTGCGCCCTTGCCTTGGCCGGCAGCGTCCTGGAACACTGTGACGTCAAGGTCGCCTGCCTGCATGGCAGCAAGCGCGTCTTGTGTGGCGTCAATGCCGCTGACGATCATGGTCTTCATGTCGACATTGGCTGCCTTCATGGCCTGAATGGCGCCAATGGCCATTTCGTCGTTGTTGGCGATCACGGCGTCATAGGGCTTGCCTGCAGAAATCCAGTTGGCCATCAAGCTCTGGGCCTGATCACGCGACCAGTTGGCCGTCTGCTCGTCAACGATGTTCAGCTTCACGGCGCACTTACCGGCCGCCATCACGTCCTTGATATCTTGGGTGCGTTGTACCGCAGCCTGGTTCGAGAGTTCACCCACCATGATATAGATGTTGGCTTCAGTCTTGCCAGCCTCTTTGAGGAGGCGGCACACTTCAATGGTTTCCAGCGTGCCGGAATCGACTTCGTTGGACGCGACAAAAGCCTGGTTGTCGGGCATGGTATCAACGTTGATCGGCTGACGGTTAACATAGACCAGCGGAATCTTGGCAGCAGCGGCAGCGTCCGACATGGCCTGGGTGGCGGAGGTATCAACGGGATTGACGATAATGGCTTGCACACCTGAGGCAGCGAAGTTCTTGATCTGGTCAAGCTGCTTGGCAACGTCATTTCCGGCATCTTCGATCTGAACGGAAACGCCCATGTCCTTCGACTGGGCGTCAATGCCATTGCGCAGTACGGTGAGGAAGTTGTCGTCGAACAACGCCATGGAGACGCCGATCTTGGTTTCGGCAAATGCCGAGGTGGACATCATTGCAGCCAGCGAGGCGGCGAACAGAAATTTCTTCATTTTGGAGCTCCTACATTCGGCGTCCGGCAGCGCCTGTTGTTGACCGGCTTGTCCCAAAGGGACGCAGGCAGTGTTTCACAACGTCTGAAGACAAGCCCGCAGGAACGCCAGGCACAGGGCCCGCCTGAATTCTCCTCCCAAGCCCGCCTGTGCTCTTGTTTGGCGCGTTGCGGGGGTTCAGAAACGGATTTTTTTGTTTCATTTCTGAACTCAAGCACGCAACCTATTTCAAATTCTCTCAGAGTCAAACTGACTTGTGACAGGGTTTTGCAATTATATCATTTTCTATCAGATTTTGATTGATCGGCTGAATGTTGCCTTAGATGTTCTTGCTCATCAATACATCCGGTGGCACAATGGAATGCTGCCGTCTTGGCCAGATCTGCAAGTGTTGGACGCTTGACCATGATCACTGAAAGCCCGCTTGATGCGTCATGATGTAAAATGATAATAATTATCATATGCTAATTGCATCTTCGGAACAAGAATCGTATTTTGACCTTCCAAGGAAGGAATGTGCATGACCATTACCGCGCCGACAGCAAATTTCGGCCACCGCGACTACGGCATGCTTGGATCGGACGCGGAAGTCGCAATGAGCAATGGCTTGAAGTCAGCGGAGTGGTATCACACCGAGGTGTTACGCAAGGATATGAAAGAGCTGATGAAACGCTCCGATGGCCCTGCCATTCGTGACACCATCATCTGGGTTGGCCTCATGGTGGTTTTTGCTGCAATTGCCGTCTGGGTCTGGCCGTCCTGGTGGGCCGTCCTGCCGCTTCTTGTCTATGGCGTGCTTTATGGTTCGGCCACTGATTCCCGGTGGCATGAATGCAGCCATGGCACAGCTTTCAAGACGCCGTGGATGAATGACGCAGTCTACCAGGTTGCCTGCTTCATGATCATGCGGAACCCCACGCGCTGGCGCTGGAGCCATACGCGCCACCACACCGATACCTTGATTGTCGGCCTTGACCCGGAAATTGCTGTCATGCGTCCACCCGTGGCCGCAAAGGTGGCGCTGAACTTCTTTGGCATTCTGGATTCGCTTGATGCCATGAAAATGATGGTGATCAACGCCTTTGGCCACATCACGCCGGAGGAAAAGTCTTTCATTCCAGAGATGCAATGGCACAAGGTCATCACGGTGGCGCGCATCTGGTTCGCGATCTATGCAGCAACGATTGCGCTTGCTGTCTATCTGAATTCCTGGCTGCCCATCCTTCTTGTCGGCACGCCGCGCATCTATGGTGCGTGGCATCATGTACTCACCGGGCTCATGCAACACGGCGGACTTGCTGACAATGTACTGGATCATCGTCTGAATTCGCGCACGGTTTACATCAACCCTGTTTCCCGCTTCATCTACTGGAACATGAACTATCACATCGAACACCACATGTTTCCCATGGTGCCGTATCATGCGCTTCCAAGGCTTCATGAGATGATCAAGCATGACCTGCCAGCTCCCACCAAATCGATCTGGGCCTGCTACAGGGAAATTCTGCCAATCTGGGCGCGCCAGATGCGGGGCGAGGACATATACCTTGTGCGGGTTTTGCCAGCGACAGCCAAACCTTATCGTCCGGACCTGCATAAACAGACAATGACGGCGGCTGCCGAATGAGAAAGAGACAACAATGACGAACTGGATTGAAGCGTGTGGAGCAGATGACGTGGCGAACGAAGATGTTTCGCGTTTCGACCACGCAGGTCGGACGTTTGCCATCTACCGTTCACCTGATGACAAATATTATGCCACCGATGGCTTGTGCACGCACGAGAAGATCCATCTGGCCGATGGTCTGGTGATGGATCACACCATCGAATGCCCGAAACACAATGGCCGCTTCGATTATACCACGGGCGCTGCCAAGGGCGCCCCGGCGTGCATCAACCTCAAGACCTATCCGGTCAAGGTCGATGGCGGTATAGTGTTTATTGATATCGGCTGAGAGGATCCAATGGCTCGCAAGAAACCAACTGTTGCTGATGTACGTGCCAACAAGGGCAAGTATCAATACACCATGATGCGCACAGAGACTTGGGATGAACTGGCCGCAGCGCAAGCGTCTGGCATCGACATGGTGTCAGTTCCGCCTGAGAAGCTGGTGCAAAAACATTTCCGCGAATCCAGGACATTCGCGTCGACGCCTTCAAGTCATTCGTAGATGAGGTGCAGTCAGGCGCCTGGCCAACATCGGAGTATATTGCGGCGGCCCCCCAAGCCGAAATAGACGCCTTCAAAGCTGATGGCGAAATAAATTTTCATCGAACGGAGTATACAACATGATCAGATTTGGCGTCATCGGCGCTGGCCGCATTGGCAAAGTGCATGCGGCCACCATTGCAAACAATCCAAAAGCCAAGCTGGCTTATATCGCTGATGCGATGCCAGCCGCCGCGGAAAGCCTGGCTGCAACCTATGGCGCGAAAGTGGCGTCGGTCGAAGAGATCATGAAGTCCAAAGACGTGGATGCCGTTTTGATCGGCTCGCCCACGGGGTTTCACGCCGAACAGATTCAGGCCGCGTCCAACAATGGCAAGGCCATCATGTGCGAAAAGCCGGTGTCGCTGTCGGTTGCTGACATCCAGGAAACCTTGCGGGTGGTGGAAAAAAACAAGTCTACACTGATGATCGGGTTTAACCGTCGCTTCGACCCCAACTTTGCCGAACTGGAACGCCGTGTCCGCAGTGGCGTGGTGGGTGACATCGAAATCGTCACGGTAATCTCCCGCGATCCAAACCCGCCACCACCGTCCTACGTTAAGGGTTCGGGCGGATTGTTCCGCGACATGATGATTCACGATTTTGATATGGCTCGTTTCCTCATGGGCGAAGAATTCGTGGTGGTGCAAGCGCTCGGCTCCTCGCTGGTGGACAAGGGCATCGGTGAGGCCGGTGACGTTGATACGGCGGCTGTGCAAATGCAAACCGCGTCGGGGCGCATTGCTGTCATCACCAATTCGCGCCGCGCCACCTATGGCTATGACCAGCGTTTGGAGGTTCATGGTTCAAAAGGCATGCTGACGGCGGCCAATGTTCACAACACCACAGTTCAATTGCACAGCGCCGCCGGCACCCAGGCAGACCCCGTGCAGAACTTCTTTCTGGAACGCTATTTCCAGGCCTACACCAACGAACTCAACACCTTCATCAACGCTGTTGAAACGGGAAACCGCAATCCCAAGCCTTCAGGCCATGATGGTTTGCAAGCTGGTGTATTGGCCGATGCCGCCACGTTGTCATGGCAAACGGGAAAGCCGGTGAAGGTGTAAGGGATTGAATATCTTAGTGTCTGTCCGATAAGATGTTGAATCATATGAGTCATTTGTGATTCAAGGGAGGTTTTCTGATTCGAGGAAGCCTCCGATGTGGACGACAGAGAACCGTGGTCGTTGTGACCGCAGCCAGTTGCGTTACCCGAGTGATCTGAGCGACGGCGAATGGGCTTCGATCAGGCCTCTGAACCCGCCTGCGAAACGTGGCGGCGACTAGCGCACGGTCGATGTCCGCAAGGTTGTGAACGGCCTGATGTATGTTCTTTCAACCGCTTGCCAGTGGCGTGCGATCCCGAAGGATCTGCCGCTCCGTTCGACGGTTCATGGCTATTTCGACCTGTGGAGCTGGGACGGAACGCTGGATCGCATCCATCAGCAACTTTACGTGAAGTGTCGCGAGGCGGTTGGGCGAGACGCCAGCCCCAGCGCCGCCGCTCCGATCAGGCCAAAGGCTTCGTCGTCTTGCCGAAGCGACGGGTGGTGGAGCGGACCTTCGCGTGGTTCGGCAGGTGCAGAAGACTTGCCAAAGACCGGGAGTGTCTGAACCGCAAGGCACTCGCTTTCTGAGCTGCTGCCGGTTTCACGGACACTGAGTTAAGGTGTTTTGATGGAACTGCACCTCGCCGGCGGAACCATGCCGGTGTTCATCTATCCATCCGATGACTATCACGCACCCGAACACACGGTTCTGAATTTCATTGTCGATGACATTGATGCAGCGATTCAGGATCTCAAGAAGCGCGGCATCGCCATGGAACAGTATGACCTGCCGGATATGAAAACCGATGCGCAAGGTGTCATGCGGACCAAGGCTGGACAGCCGGGACCAAAGGCCATTGCATGGTTCAAGGACCCCGCCGGACACATCCTGTCGGTGTTGTCGCAGTAGTCGAACTTTATCCAGCCAATTTGAAGGAGAACTCGCCATGAAAAAAACCACTGTGAAAGCCATCCCCGATGGCATGAACTCTTTGACAGCCTATTTGACCTGCGATGGCGGCAGCGATGCGATTGCTTTTTACACAAAGGCATTCAACGCTGTGGAACTATCGCGGGTGGCCGGAAAAGATAGCAAGATCATGAACGCGATGATCCGCATCGGCGACTCAAACTTGATGATCATGGACGAGTTTCCGGAGATGAAAGCATTGGGACCCAAATCCCTGAAAGGTTCTCCCGTGACGATCCATCTGCAGGTCGATGATGTTGACGGAGTGGTGAAGCAAGCAGTGGCTGCCGGTGCAAAAATCCACATGCCGGTGACCGACATGTTCTGGGGTGACCGCTATGCCATGCTGGAAGATCCGTTTGGCCATCATTGGTCAGTGGCGACGCACACACGCGATGTCAGCCCCGAAGAAATGCAGGAAGCGGCTGCGAAAATGTAGCGCATGAATGAGGGAACCAATGCTCCCGCCAGTCAGTTGTACTACCAGTAGATTTTGGAGAAAACCATGAGCTACATCGACGGATTCGTAATCCCTGTGCCGACGGGAAAGAAAGACGCATATCTTGCGCTGGCCACCAAAATGGCAGCCATGTTCAAGGAATTTGGCGCAACCCGGGTTGTTGAATGTTGGGGCAATGACGTGCCCGATGGCAAAGTCACCGACTTCAAACGCGCGGTGAAAGCAGAAGGCAATGAAGCGGTGGTATTTTCTTGGATTGAATGGCCATCCAAGTCTGTTCGCGATGCAGGCAACGAGAAAATGATGAAAGACCCGCGCATGAATCCTCAAGACATGCCTTTCGACGGCAAGCGGATGATTTTCGGCGGCTTCGATGTTTTGTACGAGTCGAGGTAGAGATTTCGGCTGGATTGCAGCAGGCCGTTGCTGCCAGCGCTTTGCCCTGTAAGCAACCGCCGACCAGATTTGATTGTTCGCTTCGGTCGCGGACCTTTCATGCCCCGGTCGCTGCGACGGCCGGTTGAAGAGGTAATCGTTTGACGCGTCACAGAAAACCAATCGACACGCAAAGAACACAAAAAAGCAAAGAGCTGTTAACAGCTCTTTCGCAATGGGACACGGAAGGTGGAGCGG
>JAYUVC010000043.1:0-5273 GCA_043754325.1 Hyphomicrobiales bacterium | reverse complement strand
TGCTGTCACTGTGACATTCACAACTGATGGCGCCACCAACAATGGCACCTTCATGGAGTCGCTCAATCTCGCTGCCATCTGGAATCTCAATTTCATTCTGATCATCGAAAACAACCAATACGCCGTTTCGACCCCAATTGGTGACTCGACCCGTGAGACTGACCTCTACAAGCGCGGCATCGCAATCGGCGTTGAAAGCCATCTTGTGGATGGCAATGATCCTCTGGCGGTGCATGACCTCATGGTGGAAGCTGTAAAAAAATGCCGCGCCGGGCAAGGGCCGATTCTGATTGAGGCCCGCACCTTCCGCCACATGGGCCATCACGTGAACGACCCCGGCAAATACATGCCGGAAGACAAGCTCAAGTATTACAAGGACCGCGATCCCGTGGACCGTGCCCGCAATGACTTCGTCGAAATGGGCGGTGCAACGGCGGCAGAAATAGCGGCAATCGAAAAGCAGGTTCAAGACGAGTTTGAAGAGGCCGTTGAATTTTCCAAGAATAGCCCGGAAGTTTCCGTTGAGGAATTCCGTGAATTCGCGGCGGTATATTGAAGCATCACATTAGGTAAGTCCGGAGAACGTTTTAATGCGCGAGATCATGTACCGCGATGCCCTGCGTGAGGCGATTGACGAGGAAATGGCACGCAACGCCCAAGTCTTCATCATCGGTGAAGGTATTGCCGAGCGGGGTGGCTCTTACAAAGTCACGGAAGGTCTGCTGGCCAAATACGGCACAAAGCGCGTGCGCGATACGCCAATCGCCGAGGCCGGCATGATTGGCGTGGGCGTGGGTGCCGCCATTGCCGGTGCCAGGCCAATTGTTGAAATTCTCTATGTGGATTTTGCCATGCTGGGCATGGACATGATTGTAAACCAGGCCGCCAAGTTCCGTTTGATGACAGGTGGCAGTGGCCGCGTGCCTTTCGTCATGCGCACACAAGGTGGCACAGGTGGCGGCGTTGCGGCACAGCATTCGCAAAGTCTTGAAGCCATGTTTTATTCTGTCCCCGGTCTGCGCGTGGTCATGCCGTCGACACCTGCGGATGCCAAAGGCCTGTTGAAATATGCACTGCGTCAGGATGATCCCGTGATGTTCCTGGAACACAAGCACCTCTACATGACCAAGGGCATGGTGCCCGACGGTGAACACATCGTCGAATTCGGCATTGGTGATATCAAACGCGAAGGCAAGGACGTGACCATCATTGCATGGTCCAACATGGTGCATCGCAGTTTGGAAGCCGCGGCTGAATTGGCCAAGCAGGGCATCGACGCCGAAGTGATTGACCCGCGCACACTTGTGCCGCTCGACAAAGCGATGATCCTGAAATCCGTCGCCAAGACCAAGCGTGCCGTCATCGTGCAGGAAGCCTGCCGTCGTGGCGGTGTGGCCTCCGACATTGCGTCGATCATTCAGGCAGAAGCTTTTTATGAACTTGATGCGCCAGTGGAAATTGTAGCTGGCCTTGATATTCCTGTGCCCTTTAATCTCGCACTTGAAAAAGTCAGTGTGCCGCAGAAGGATGATATTGTTGCAGCGGTCCGCCGCAGCTTGCATCTCGACGCCTTTGCCCAAGCAGCGGAGTAAACGGCAATGTCCGGAGCCATTCTGTGTCCCCAGGTCGGACAGGATCTTACTGAAGCCAAAGTCGTGGCACTCCATGTAAAACTGGGGGACACGGTCAAGAAAGGCATGATTGTCGCCGAAGTTGAATCGGAAAAAGCGACATTTGAAGTGGAAGCTTTCGCCGCAGGCGTGGTGATCAAGCTGCCATATCAGGTGGGTGACACAGCAACCGTGCTGGAACCGCTTGTTGTGCTGGGAAGCGATGCAGACTCGAAGCCGTCAGTGGAGCAGAAAACGCAAGCCCCCGCGAAAACCGGCAAGGTTTCTGCACAGCCTGTCGTGCAGGTTGCCGTGAGTGGTCAGGGCAGGTCTTCGCCCCTTGCGCGCCGCATTGCTGCAAACAATGGGATTCAGCTTGACAAGATTGCAGGCACAGGTCCGCATGGTGCCGTGGTGTTGCGTGATGTGGAAGGCTTGGCCGCAACTTCGTCCAAGTCCGCACCATCGGCCAAGTCCGCAGTCGCTGCCGCGACGGGGCTGAACGTCAAATCATTGAAAGACGGCAAAGGCATTCCCGTCGTCTTCATCCATGGCTTTGGCGCGGAAATCGCGGCATGGCGGCAGATCGCCATGGCTATTGCTTTGCCGAACACGCTGCTCGCCATGGACTTGCCGGGACACGGCGCATCACCTGATGCGGCCAGCCCCGGATTTCAATCCATCGTCGACGCCGTTGCATCAACATTGCGCAGCATGGGCAAGGAATTTCATCTTGTTGGCCACTCACTGGGTGCTGCGGTTGCAATCGCCATCGCAGCACAGAACGGGGTGACTATCAAATCGCTGACACTGTTTGCGCCAGCAGGTTTGGGAACGTCAGTGGATGGCGGCTTTGTGGCGGGCTTCCTCGCCGCAAAATCAGAGGCGGCCTTGGCAGCGCAGATGAAAAGACTGGTAAACAATCCAACCGATATTCCTGTCTCACTGATAAAAGCCACGCAAGCCGCCCGCGAGGCAGGCCCGGTTGTTGATCGTCAGTCCCGAGTAGCGGCAAGTATTTTCGAAGGTTCAACCCAGCTGTTTTCCGTGCGCACCGAATTGGCAAAATACCAGGGCCCATGTCGCGTCATTCTTGGCCAGCGCGACGGCATCATTTCGCCTGTCGAAACCGAACGCAATTTGCCAGCGGGTGTTGCGCTGCATCGTTTTGAGTCCACAGGCCATTTGCCCTTCCTCGAAGAACAAAGCCTTGCCGCACGCCTGATTGCCGAAACTGTCAGGTCCGGTGGCTAAGACATCGCGCACCATATTGTGAGGTGAAGCCGTCAGAATATACGTGAAAAGAAAGATGTAAACCTATGCGCGCCGTAGCCTATTCATCAGCAGGGCCTATCGAAGCAACGGACTCGCTGGTCGACGTCGATATGCCTGAGCCTGTGCTTGGTGATCGGGATCTGTTGGTTGAGGTCAAGGCAATCTCCGTCAATCCGGTTGATACAAAAGTCCGGCGAAAAGTGGCCCCCGCATCTGGTGCGTGGAAAATTCTGGGCTGGGATGCAGCTGGCATTGTTGTCGGGGCAGGGCGCGATGTCAAAAATTTCAAACCAGGTGATAAGGTCTATTACGCTGGCGACTTGACCCGCCAAGGCACCAATGCTGAACGCCATGCTGTTGACGAACGGATTGTGGGCCACATGCCACGATCCCTTGACTTTGCCAACGCGGCAGGCTTGCCGTTGACGGCGATCACCGCATGGGAAGCCTTGTTTGACAGATTGGATGTGAATCGGCCTGTCGCTGGTGCCGATAATTCCATTCTGATCATTGGCGGTGCGGGAGGTGTGTCATCGATCGCCATTCAACTTGTTCGCCAACTGACCGGACTCAACGTCATTGCGACAGCCTCAAACGATACCTCACGCGCCTGGGTAAAAGACATGGGTGCCCATGCGTTGCTTGATCACCGCGCACCGTTGACTGGAGAACTTCAAAAGCAAGGGCTTGCCGCCCCTGCATTTGTCTTCGGCACCACTGCCACTGAGGGACATCTGGCGCAAATTGCAGAACTGATTGCACCGCAGGGTCGCTTTGCAGTCATCGACGATCCAGCCGTTTTCGACATCAATCCGTTCAAGCGGAAATCCGTTTCGATACATTGGGAATTCATGTTTACACGCTCCATGCACCAGACCGCAGACATGGCGGAACAAGGAAAACTGCTCAACGAAGTCGCAACCCTTGTGGATGCGGGAAGAATCAAAACGACAGTCGGCAATCATTTCGGACGCATCAATGCCGAAAACCTGAAACGCGCCCATATGCTTCTTGAAAGCGGGCGGGCCAAAGGCAAGATTGTGTTGGAAGGTTTTGGAATTTGAGACGCGGCACTATTTTCAGAGGAGAAACACCATGACACCATTGACAGTCGTTGCAACCTTGAAGGCAAAGCCTGGTCTTGAGAAAAAACTGGGCGATGTTCTGAAAACACTCGTTGCCCCAACCCGCGCAGAAAAGGGCTGCCTCAACTATGACATGCACCAGTCTGACGAAGATGCCGGCCTTTATGTGTTCCACGAGAACTGGGCAACACGCGCCGATTGGGAAGCCCATATGAAGACCGAACACCTCGTCAATTTCGCTGCCATGCAAAGTGATCTTGCCGAAAGCTGGACCTTGTTCAGCGGCCACAACGTTTCCTGAACCGGAGGATTGCCATATGAAAATCAAGTTCTATGCCCATGCCAGTTTTCGTCTGGAAACCGATGATCTTGCCATTGTGACGGATCCCTACACACCCGCACCCGGCAACAGCGGCTTTGACCCGATCAACGAGGAAGCCGACATTGTGCTGATGAGTTCAGCCACCGACAGTTTCCACTCGGACCCCAGCCACATCAAAGGCAAGCCCATCGTGGTCAATACATTGGAGTTGCCAACAGAAGGCAAAAACATCGACAACAAACTCTTTGTAAAATCATACCCAGCTTGGGAAAGCATGACCTTCGACTATCAGAAGGAATACAACCGCGATCCCGACGCCAATGCGCTCTATCATTTTGAGTTGGATGGAATTCGCTTCCTGCACATGGGTGACACTGGCATTCCGGTGCTCGAAGATCACTTGAAAGACCTTGAAGGCAAGGTTGATGTATTGCTCGCCTTGGCCGGTGCCCACGCCACCATTGCGCTTGACGAGCTGGACAAGGTGATTGCCAGACTGAAGCCCAAGGTCGTTATTCCCATGCATTACTTTAGCGCCAAGGGTGTGTTGAAAATCGAACCTGTGGAAACCTTTCTCGGCCACTGCAAGCCGGAGAATGTAACGCGCATCAAGGGCTCAACCCTGGAACTTTCCGCCGCCACATTGCCGAAAACAAACACACCGCACATCTATGTGCTGGAACAATCGAGGTAGGAGACGTGCGAACAATCTCCGCCCTGTGCGCGTCACTTGCCAACGCCCACTGGTCCACTGGTGTCAGGTTAAGGAAATGGGTTACGGTGTCAGTCCGGGTTACGGTGGCAGTCCACAAAACTGCTTGAGCTAGAGCGTCGGATGGTCAAATGAATCCTAAACGCCGTCATTCCCGCGAACGCGGAAATCCAGACTTTCCACAATCTCGCTGGTTGAAAGTCTGGATTCCTTAGGTTCACGACACAAGTGCGACACCTGCTATGGATGGTGTCGCGATGGAACACAGC
>JAYUVC010000042.1:0-5099 GCA_043754325.1 Hyphomicrobiales bacterium | reverse complement strand
TTCTCCCGCTTGCGGGAGAAGGTGGCGCGAAGCGCCGGATGAGGGCCTTTCTTTGGCCATAAGCGATAGCCCTGGTGAGGAGGGACTACCCAACGGGTTGTCTTGCCTCTCACGCTGATGTGACGATACGCAAGCTTGCACCTCACCCCTTGCAACCCCACATCCGCTTGGGCAAGAACAAGACAAAGGAAAGCCGTATGAACAGCTACACGAAATCCCCTGACGCCATCGCGGCCCTGAACCCCGAGCAGTTTCGCGTCACACAGCAGAATGGCACGGAACATCCAGGTACTGGACCCCTGCTCAACAACAAGAAGCCCGGCATTTACGTCGATATCGTTTCGGGTGAACCGCTGTTTGCCTCGTCGGACAAATTCGAGTCAGGCTGCGGCTGGCCGAGTTTTACCAAACCGATAGACCAAGCTTTCATCAGCGAACTGAGAGATGCCACCCACGGCATGGCACGCATTGAAGTGCGCTCCACCCATGGTGATAGCCATCTGGGCCACGTCTTCAACGATGGCCCGCGCGATCGTGGCGGACTTCGTTATTGTATCAATTCCGCCAGCCTCCGATTTGTGGCAAAACCGGACATGGAGACGCAAGGCTATGGCGATTACCTGAACCTGGTGGAGGGCATTTGAATGGCACATCAACGCGCAGTACTTGCAGGCGGCTGTTTCTGGGGCATGCAGGATCTGATCCGAAATTTGCAGGGCGTCGTCTCAACCCGTGTCGGCTATACAGGTGGTGATGTGAAAAACGCCACCTACCGTCATCACGGCACCCACGCGGAAGCAATCGAGATTACGTTTGACCCTGCGGTCATTTCCTACCGCCGCATTCTGGAACTGTTTCTCCAGATCCATGACCCCACGACAAAAAACCGTCAGGGCAATGACGTGGGCGCAGCCTACCGATCGGCGATTTATTTTACGGATGAGGCGCAAAAGGCCGAAGCCCTCAACACCATAGCCGATGTCAACGCTTCTGGTCTCTGGCCGGACAAGGTTGTGACCGAAGTGGAACCTGTGGGTGACTTCTGGCTGGCCGAACCGGAGCATCAGGACTATCTTGAGCGCATACCCCATGGCTACACTTGCCATTTCATCAGGCCAAAC
This sequence comes from Hyphomicrobiales bacterium, assembly GCA_043754325.1. GTDB lineage: Bacteria > Pseudomonadota > Alphaproteobacteria > Rhizobiales > Aestuariivirgaceae > Aestuariivirga. Next base: position 3,978 of record JAYUVC010000042.1, on the reverse strand, counting down.
TGGGTGTTGCAGCGTCGCGCTGACGCTGCATGATTTCAGTAGCGCGGCAGCCTGAAAGACTTTAAGGCTGCCGCAACCCTGTGAACGCGCCGCGACATCGCGCAATGTCACATCACCGAATCATGATCAACTTCAACGAAGGAGGCTTGAGACATGGCTTTTCCACCGAACTACCGCCAGGAACGCAATAACCGCGACAAGGCAAAACAACAAAAAGCCGCCGAAAAGCAGGCCGAAAAAGACGCGCGTGCCGCCGAACGGAAGCTTGCGCAGGAACAAGAAGATGCAGCCGCCCGATCTGCGGCCAAGAAGGATTGAGGCCATGGCCAAGAAACAGAAAAAACTGGAAGACGCTTTTGTGTTTTTCGACGTCACCTATGAAGACGGCACCAAAAGCTCTCGGCGCAAAATCAACGCTGCAGGCTTGGACAAGGATGAAATTGATACATTCGCCATGACCGAAATCATGACCCAGGACCGCAAGATTGCTGAAATGGGCGGCAAGAACCGGGGTCAGGTCAAGGACATGGTGCGCTCACCTTAGGTTTCGCGCTTGCGCATACGCTTGCCCATAAGAAACGCCGTCACTCCATCCTCAGCCGTGCGCAAGGCCCCTTCGAGGTAGCCTTGCAGTTCACGGCTGCTGGCTTCACCTATGGTTGTCCAGCGGGCCGCACCGCTGTGTATGGCGAGATGGGCAATCTCACCGGGACGGAGCGAACCTGAATAACTCATGGGCGCATCGCTGCGCTCAACGCCGACATAGAAATCACTGAGTTTTGGGTAGACCAGATCAAGCGCCAACAGCACCCGCCCTGCATGGGCAACAGCAGCGGCATGGCCCGCCGGCATGGGACCCGTGAGCACTGTCAACAGACCAGCCCCACCTTGTCCGGTGCCCGAGGTCCAGATCTGTTCACCTGTATCTGTGAGAATGATGCCGGAGTAATCATAGATCGTTTCGTAACCTTCCGCGAATTTCAGATGCAGCTTGGTGCCGCTGGCGTAACTCGACGTGTGGGCCTGGTCGATGGCATGTTGTGACAAGCCTGCAACGGTCACGTTGATGTGCTCCAGAACATGCAAGGGTGCCGAGAAGAAAACATGCTGCGCCGTGTGGTTGACGCTTGATCCCACAGCATCGGTTGTCCTGACACTGACATAGCCGTTCTGTTCCAGGATATCGGTCACACGACAGCCGTAGCGGATGTGCTGGCCCACGATTTTTTCCAGCCCTGTGGTGATCTGGCCAAGTCCATCCGGCACCGTATAGGCCTCATCCACATGCGGGATCAGCCTGAAGCTTGGACCCGCAAGATCCAGTTCAAGATAGTCAAACAACACATGCAGGTTCAGATCATCAATGCTTTGGCCGTATTCACTCCAGAAAAACGATTTAAGCATGCTGCGCAACACCGGACCGGTTGCAATGCGGGCCAGATAGGATGAAATACTTTCATCAATGAATTTCGGATTGAAGTTCCGCTCCAAATCGGCGCGCCAGATGTCCTGGTCATGCAGCATATGGTTGATGGCGGCGCGGCTGTCCTGAAACAGCATGCGGTCAAATCCGGCCTGGTCAAAACTCTCGCCGCCATAGAGAAAATTCATGCTGTCACTGCCAGCTTTCAGGCGGCGGACGTAGGAAATATTGAAGCGGTCCATCAGCCGAATGGCAAGGGTGTCGGTTGAGTTAATCAGGTTCGCACCTTCATCCAGCACCAGACCCAGATGTGAGAATTTCTCCGGCCGCGAATGCACGCGCCCACCAGCGTGATCCCTGGCTTCAAGGATTCTGAAGCTCACACCCGCCTGATGCAACAGATAAGCCGCATAAAGGCCTGACGCGCCTGCACCCACAATCAAAATTTCAGTATCAACGGACACACTGTTGCGCATGGAGACCTCGTTCGAGAGGGTCAACTCAGCATGAGTTGCAAGACTTGCGCAAGTCACGGAAATTCACAACATCAAGCGCCGTGACACTTCTTGTACTTCTTGCCAGAACCACAGGGGCAAGGGTCATTGCGACCAACTTTGGCGATCAGCTTTTCAAAGTCATCGTCGCGTACATCTGGAAGCGTGATCTTGCCACGGGTGTTCAGTTCATAAATCGCCTTGGTCAGCACCGGAATCAGAGTCGGTGCTGATTCCCGAATGTTGTCTTCCTCGTCCTCCGGTACCATGTCACCACCGTCCGCAAGGTCAATCAGGCCCAAGAGCAAAGTATAGCTTTGGGCTGCGATTTCTGACTGGAGGGCTTTTTCGTTGATTTTTTTCCAGCCGCGATGGCCCACCTCCATGGCGTCGCGGAAACCTTCGGCCCAGATTTCCCAAAGGAGTGAGCCGTCGGTATCGACGTCAAATCTCGGCTCATAGTAGGTATCAGGGGCTTCGAGGCAGGATTTGACGTGATTGTAGTGCTGCATCACCAGCCGCACGACGACCGCCATTTGCGTCTCACCGAGTGACTCCGCCGTCTGCCCACTGCCCCAGATGAATGGAAACCACTCGCTGGTTCGGAGCTTCACCGGACAACACAAGACACCGGCAATGTAACCTTAAAGTCTCGAACCGAAAAGTGAGTCGTCATTGTCGATGCCCGTCATAAGGCTGTCGAGTGATTCCAACATATCGTCGGACAAGGGCTCGCGAGGGAACAACTCAGGCTGGACTTCAGGAGGTGCTGACTGTTTCATGGGTGGAACATGACTCAGAATTGGACGCAAGAAAAGAGGGGACTGTTTGCGGATGGCGACATCAAACTGGCCAGACGTTTGGCAAAGGAATTGGAATTATGAAAGCCAGGCTGAAAACCACACCATTCGATGCGGCTGACTATCTTGACGATGCAGACGCCATCGCATTTTATATTGAGGAAGCCTTCGCAACAGAAGACCCCGCCTATATCGCCCATGCCTTGGGCACCGTAACCCGCGCCAAAGGCATGACGGAAGTCGCCCGCAAAACCGGACTGTCACGCGAAAGCCTCTACAAGGCGCTGAGTGCCGAAGGCAATCCGGAGTTTGCGACCATTCTCAAAGTAATGAAGGCGCTGGATTTGAAGATCACGGCGCGGGCGGGGTGAGATGACAGGTCATTTGCAGCGTAACATGTTACGTGTTAAAGGTTGAATATGGGAAAGCTGCAAAACAAGCCCGTGACGCCGGCCCGCCGCATGAGTGCCTATCGTGCGCGCATGAAGAAGGCCGGCTTTCGCCAAGTGCAACTCTGGCTGCCCGATACGAAGTCGCCAGCCTTCATTAAAGCTGCAAAAGACCAGTCCCTTGCAATTGCGGCCCATGACCCTGCGGGTGATGAGATGTTGTCGTGGATTGAAAGCGTCTACGAGTGGCCGCCGGAGTGAATTTGACTCGCGGCGATATTGTCTTGGCCGCCAGTTCAGGCGACTATGGCAAACCGCGACCAAATCTGGTCATTCAATCAAACGCATTTTCACACATGCCGTCCGTCACCGTTTGCCCACTGACAAGCGACCTGCAAACATTTGCTCCGCTTTTTCGCATCGCCATTGCACCAACACCAGAAAACGGTCTTCATCTTCCAAGCCAAATTGCCATCGATAAAATCACCACCCTGCCCATCACTCGCATTGCTGCAAGACTGGGCTCAGCGGGTGAGGATGTGATGCTGCAAGTGACACGGGCACTGGCCGTGTTTTTGGGGATCAGTTGACTATGGTGGGGTCAAGTTGAAAATTTCAGGTTGATTGTATGTACATTTTAATGTACACAACACTTTATGCTATCGGTCATATTCTACAAATCCAGTTCAGGCCGCATTCCTGTTCTGGAATGGCTGCGCGATTTGGCACCGCAGGATCGGCGCGACATCGGGCTTGATCTTTTGCGTGTGCAGGAAAACTGGCCGATTGGCATGCCGCTTTGCAAAAGTCTCGGACAAGGCCTGTGGGAAGTGCGCAGCAACTTGCAAGGCGGGCGGATTGCGAGGCTGATG
>JAYUVC010000041.1:0-4953 GCA_043754325.1 Hyphomicrobiales bacterium | reverse complement strand
ACCAAAATCATGTCTGATCGGCCTGTTGATGCTGTTGTGGTCTTGGTTGGCGTGAATGACCGACAGGATATTCGAAAGGCAAACTTCCGCTACCCGTTCCGTTCGCCCGATTGGGTGACGGGCTATGAAGCCAATGTTGGCCGATTGCTGGAGGCGGCAAAAGCAACTTCGGCCAAGGTGTTCTGGGTGAGTATTCCGCCCATGGCTGATCCCACGTTTGATGGCGACATGCGTTACCTCAGCGATATTCACGCCAAGCTGGTGACAGGTGCAGGCGAGCATTTTGTTGATGTACGTCCGGCATTTCTCGCCGCCGATGGCAGCTATGTGGACAAGGGGCCGGATGAAACGGGCACGGAGCGCAAACTCCGCTCGCGTGATGGCATCACGTTTTTCAAGCAGGGCAACAACCGGTTTGGGCAACTGGTTCTGGCTGACATCAAAAAATACATGACCATTCCGAATGAAAGTGTTCCTCCCGATGCAACGTCCAATGTTGCGACGGCCAAGACGGCTGTTCCTGCTGGACCCGTAGCGCCAGCGGCAGCTACGGGGGTTCCGAGTTTTGGTCAGGATGGTCTTGATGGTGAGCAGATCACCTTTCGGGCTGATGCCATTCAGCCTGCTGGCCAGGCTAAGGTGGTTCAGCGTGGCGAGACTGGCGTTGCCCCGACACCAGTTGATGTCAGGCTGGCAGCCAAACCCGGAACGGCAGCACAACGGATGTTTACTACAGGAGAAATTGGTGCCGCGCCCACTGGTCGCTTTGATGATTATGCGGCCCCGGCACAGCCATAAGTTTTTTCTCAGCGCGGCAGTGTAGTCGCACCCATCAGGAATTCGTCCACTGCACGGGCGGCCTGGCGGCCTTCGCGGATGGCCCAGACCACAAGTGATTGACCCCGGCGGGTGTCACCTGCGGCAAAGACTTTTTCGACTGTGGTCTTGTAGTCTTTCATGTTGGCTTCGACGTTGCCGCGCGGATCGAGTTTGACGCCAAGGTTTTTCACCATGCCGTCGTGGACTGGATGGACAAATCCCATGGCGAGCAAAACGAGGTCGGCTTTCAAGTTGAACTCGGTGCCTGCAACTGGCTTGAAGTCCGATCCGGCGCGGGCGCATTTCAGGGTTTTCACGACGCCGCCTTCGCCTTCGAGCGCGACTGTCGCAACAGCAAAGTCACGAATGGCACCTTCGGCCTGCGACGATGACGTGCGCATTTTCATCGGCCAATTCGGCCAGACGAGTTCCTTGTTTTCTCTTTCAGGGGGGGCCGCCATGATTTCGATTTGCGTGACAGACAAGGCGCCCTGACGGATCGACGTTCCGATACAGTCTGACCCCGTGTCACCACCGCCCACGACAACCACATGTTTTCCCGTCGCGAGAATAGGGTGATTGTCTTGTGGTGCTTCCTTCGACACACGGCGGTTTTGCTGCGGCAGAAATTCCATGGCAAAATGCACGCCTGCAAGGTCACGACCGGGAATGGGCAAGTCGCGGCCTTTTTCCGAACCTGCGCACATCAATACGGCATCAAATGAATCGGTGAGCTGTTTTGCATCCTGCGTCACGCCAATGTGGGCGCCGTAGTGGAACGTGACACCTTCGGCTTCCATTTGGTCAACCCGACGGTCGATCAAATGCTTTTCCATTTTGAAATCAGGAATGCCGTAGCGCATCAGTCCGCCGACCTTGGCGTTTTTCTCGAAAAGATGAACATTGTGGCCAGCGCGGGCGAGTTGTTGGGCCGCCGCCAAACCTGCCGGACCGCCGCCGATGACGGCGACTTTCTTTCCGGTTTTTTCAGACGCGATGATGGGCTTCACCCAGCCATTTTCCCAGGCCTTATCTACAATGGCGCATTCGATGGACTTGATGGTGACGGGCATGTCCTCAAGGTTCAGCGTGCATGATGTTTCGCAGGGGGCCGGGCAGACGCGGCCCGTGAACTCCGGGAAGTTGTTTGTGCTATGCAGATTGCGCGCGGCTTCTTCCCAGCGGTTGTTGTAAACCAGATCATTCCAATCGGGGATCTGGTTGTTCACCGGGCAGCCAGTGTGGCAATAGGGAATGCCGCAATCCATGCAGCGTGCCGCCTGCTTCTTGGTGCCCTCGTCGCCCAGCGGGATGACGAATTCATTGTAATTGCGCACGCGGTCGGCAGCTGGCGCATATTTCCGGTCCTGCCGGTCGATTTCAAGAAAGCCTGTGATTTTGCCCATGTTTACACCTGTGCTGTTATATGATATACATTGTGGTCTGATGTATATCCGAGGAGGATGAGATGAAAGTTTCGAAATGGGGGAATAGCTTGGCGATCCGGTTGCCTGCTGGGCTTGTGGAAAAGCTGGGGCTGAAGGAAGGAGACGAGCTTTTGGAACAGACTGGATTTGCCGAAGAAAAGCAGGTGCTGCTCAGACTTGAGCTGTCGCGAGAAGAGCGTATTGAACGCCTCAGGGAATTTCGCAAGAAAGTGAAATGGCCTGAAGGATACAAATTCAACCGCGATGAACTTTACGATAGGCCAAAGAAGTACTTCGTCTATGAATAGGTTTTTCGATAGTAACATTCTCTTGTATCTGATCGACCACGATGAAATCAAATCACCTTTAGCCGAGGAATTGGTATTCGGCGGAGGAACCGTCAGCGTCCAAGTATTGAACGAATTTGTTGAGGTCGCACGGCGTAAACTGAAGCTGCCCGCGCAAACTGCCAGCGAGTTGCTAGGTCTGGTAACCAAAGATTTGGAAATCGTTCCGTTGACACTCGAAACGCACAAACTCGCTATGCAATTCATGGCCGCTGCCGATATCGGCACATTTGATGCCAACATCGTTGCAGCTGCTGAACTCTCCGGATGCGAACTCCTATACACTGAGGATTTGAACCACGGCCAAAAGTTTGGCCGCGTCACGATTCGAAACCCTTTCAAGTAAACCCCCACGTTTTTCACGCGCTCCGCTTCACGCCGACTGTGAGTCCATTGCTCGTCTCTTGTGCCTTCTCCAGTTCCGCCAAAGCCCGTGCATATTCAACCGGCATGACCTTCACGAACAGCGGCAGGTAATGCGCCCAGTTGGCGAGGATGGTCCGCGCTTTTGATGAGTCCGTGTATTTCACATGCCGTGCCAGCAATTCATGGATGCGGGTGGCGTCGTGTTTGTCCATGCCAGTGGTGATGTCGACGAGGCCGTGGGACTCGAGATCGCCGCCGTGGTGCTGGTGCTTTTCGAGGAGTTCTTCTTCTTCGGGAACGGGTTGCAAATCCACCATGGAGAGGTTGCAGCGTTTTTCGAAGGTTTTGTCCTCATCAAGCACGTAAGCCACGCCACCGGACATGCCGGCTGCAAAGTTGCGGCCCGTGTTGCCGATGACCAGCACACAACCGCCCGTCATATATTCGCAGCCATGGTCACCCACACCTTCAACGACGGCGACGGCACCGGAGTTGCGCACGGCGAAACGTTCGCCGGCAACACCGCAGAAATAGGCTTCGCCGGTGATGGCCCCATAGAGCACGGTGTTGCCGATGATGATCGACTCTTCAGGCCTGAAGCCGATTTTGGCTTTTGGCTTGATGATGAGCTTGCCGCCCGAGAGACCCTTGCCGACGTAGTCGTTGCCTTCGCCTGTGAGTTCCAACGTCACACCATGGGCCGCCCATGCGCCGAAGCTTTGGCCGGAGGAGCCAGACAGCTTCACGTGAATAGTATCTTCGGGCAGGCCCTTGTGGCCGTAGCGCATGGCGACGGCTCCGGAGAGCATGGCACCCGCGGTGCGGTCTGAGTTGCGGATCGTGGTTTCAATCACAACTGGTTTGCCGCTTTCGAGGGCGGGCATGGCTTCGGCGATCAGCTTGCGATCAAGGATTTTGTCGAGGCCATGGTCTTGCGTGGTGACGTGCTTGGTGGCCACGCCTTCGACAACATCAGGCTTGGCAAACAGCTTGCCGAAATCGAGGCCCTTGGCTTTCCAGTGTGTAATCGCCTTCTTGGTGTCGAGCCATTCGGTGGCTCCTGTGAGTTCGACAAAAGTTTTTACGCCCATTGACGCCATCAACCCGCGCAACTCTTCCGCAACAAAGAAGAAGAAGTTAATCACATGTTCCGGCTGGCCTTTGAAGCGCTTTCTGAGTTCAGGGTCTTGGGTGGCCACGCCCACGGGGCAGGTGTTCAAATGGCATTTCCGCATCATGATGCAGCCTGCGGCGATCAAGGGTGCTGTGGCAAAACCGATTTCATCAGCCCCCAGAAGTGCCGCAATCAGCACGTCACGCCCGGTGCGAATGCCGCCGTCGGCTTGCACGGCAATGCGGCCGCGGAGATCATTGGTGACCAATGTTTGCTGGGTTTCGGCCAAGCCGATTTCCCATGGCGACCCTGCATGCTTGATCGACGTCAAAGGCGATGCACCTGTGCCGCCTTCGTAACCTGAAATGGTGACGTGATCGGCATGGGCTTTGGACACGCCAGCGGCCACTGTGCCAACGCCGACTTCGGACACCAGCTTCACTGAAACCTGTGCTGCGGGGTTGACGTTTTTCAAGTCGTAGATGAGCTGGGCCAAGTCTTCGATGGAATAAATATCGTGATGTGGCGGTGGCGAAATCAGGCCCACACCCGGTGTGGAATGGCGCACCTTGGCGATGGTTGCATCCACCTTGTGGCCGGGCAATTGTCCGCCTTCGCCGGGCTTTGCACCCTGCGCCATCTTGATTTGCATCATGTCGGAATTGACGAGATATTCCGTGGTCACACCAAAGCGACCGGATGCCACCTGCTTGATGGCCGAGCGCATGGAATCGCCGTTGGGCAACGCGACATAACGATCCGACTCTTCGCCGCCTTCACCGGTGTTGGACTTGCCGCCGATGCGGTTCATGGCGATGGCAAGGGTGGTGTGGGCTTCGCGCGAAATCGAGCCATAGGACATGGCACCCGTGGCGAAACG
>JAYUVC010000040.1:0-5816 GCA_043754325.1 Hyphomicrobiales bacterium | reverse complement strand
ACCTCTGCGGCACGGCTCATCACAGCATCAGGCTGTTCCCACACCTTGATGATATCATAGTCTTTTTCAAGTGCGGCCATGTCCCGGTCCGGGTAGGCTCCTGTCATCAAGACGGTCGGTTTTGTCATGTCCGGTCCTCGGATTATTCACTGGTCATCTTGCAGGTGTTATCGATAACATGATAGTCATGCCAGCAAATCCGGTCAAGACTGGCAAAGTCAAATTCTTGGGGAGCATCATGACACTGGACCTGTTCAGCTTGAAAGGCCGCCGCGCCCTCGTCACAGGCTCAAGCCAGGGCATTGGACTTGCCATAGCCGAAGGCTACGCGCGGGCCGGGGCTGAGGTTGTTCTGAATGGCCGCGATGTAGCGAAACTCGCCAGCGCCGAATCGACATTGAAAGCCAAGGGCCTGCACGTCTCCACCGCGGCCTTCGATGTCACGGATGAAGATGCAGCAACCGCTGCCATCGCCGACATTGAATCGCGCCTCGGTCCCATCGACATTCTCGTCAACAATGCGGGAATGCAGTTTCGCACGACGCTCGAAGACTTCCCCTTGGAAAAATGGCGCGAGTTGATGCGCGTCAATGTCGAAAGCGCCTTCATCGTCGGCAAGGCCGTGGCGAAAGCCATGATCGCAAGGAAGCGCGGCAAGATCATCAATATCAGTTCCGTGCAAAGTGAATTGGGCCGTCCCACCATTGCGCCTTACACCGCCACCAAAGGTGCCATCAAAATGTTGACCAAGGGCATGTGCGCCGATTGGGCCAGGCACGGCATTCAGGTCAATGCCATTGGTCCCGGTTATTTCAAGACGCCACTCAATCAGGCCCTTGTCGACAATCCGGAATTTTCGACTTGGCTGGAAAAGCGCACGCCCGCAGGCCGCTGGGGCACCACCGACGAGTTGATGGGCGCTGCAATCTTTCTCGCCTCCGACGCTTCATCCTTTGTGAATGGACACATCCTCTATGTCGATGGCGGCATCACCTCGGTTCTCTGACGCAGTCGTCGTCATGGGTGTTGCCAGTTGCGGCAAGACCACCATTGGCGAAGCACTGGCGGGGTATTTTTCTGTCCCTTTTACAGAAGGCGACAAATTGCATTCCCCGGCCAACGTTGCGAAAATGTCGGCAGGAATTCCGTTGACCGATGAAGACCGTTGGCCTTGGTTGGCACAGGTGGGCGCAGCCTTGCAAGGCACGTCAGGCCACATTGTGTCATGCTCGGCCCTCAAGCACTCATACCGCAAGGCCATTCAATCAGCAGCCGGAAGATCAATCAAATTCATACATTTACATGGCTCAGTTGACGTGTTGCAGCAACGCATCGCCAACCGCAAGGGTCACTTCATGCCACCCTCACTGCTTGCCAGCCAACTCGCAACACTGGAAATGCCAAGCGCCGATGAAGCCGCCGTAACCATTGATATTGATCAGACTACGGATGATATTGTGAAGGCCGCAGTCGCTTTCTTGCACAACCGGAAAATCTGACATGCCGCAAAGAGTTGCCGTCATCGGGGCCGGTATAAGGGGAAAAGCTATTGCAACGCGCCTGCTAGGTTGTGGCCATGCGCCTGCTCGATGGAAAATGGCGGGAACCCGATTGACTCACCAACGAATCTGGGTCTAAGAATGTTATCGATAACAATTTGACTGGAACCGCAGAAGTTCCGGCATTTGGGAGAATGGATTGGCCGCAGCTTTGATCAGCTTTGAGAATGTGACCAAGCGCTTTGGCGGCACCACTGCCTTGCGCGATGTGTCGTTGCATCTGAACGCTGGCGAAATTCTCGCCCTGCTTGGCGAAAATGGCGCAGGCAAATCCACCTTGATCAAATCCCTCGCAGGCATCCACACCCCAGACGAAGGCCGCATCCGTTTCAAAGGCGATGACTATCGCCACAAGCCACCCAAGCCGAACGAGAAGCAAAAAGTCGCCTTCATCTATCAGGACCTGGGCCTTGTGGAATGGATGACGGTTGCAGAAAACGTCGGCCTTGCCCAGGGCTTCTCGCGCAGCGGCGGCCTCATCAATTGGCGGCAGACCGAACAGCGCGCTTCCGAAGCCCTCGCCAAAGTAGGTTGCGACTTCGACCCCACCAAACGCGTGCAGGACTTGAGCCGCACTGAAAAATCCCTCGTCGCCATTGCCCGTGCGCTTGCCGTGGAAGCCGACGTGCTGGTGCTGGACGAACCCACCGCCAGCCTTCCCGCCGACGAAGTGGAGCGCATGTTCGCCGTGCTACGCGATTTGCGCCAGCGCGGCGTCGGCATGATCTATGTCTCGCATCGTCTTGATGAAATTTTCCGTCTGGCAGATCGTGTCGCCGTGTTGCGTGACGGCATGCTGGTGGGTGCAAAAGATGTGGCGTCAACCACACCCTCCGAACTCGTCAACATGATCGTTGGCCGCGAAGTGAAAGACCTCTACATCCGCGCCAAACGCACCAAAGGCAAAGCCACGCTGAAAGTCACAGACCTCACAACCTTCGGCGCAGGACCAGTATCCTTTGAAGCCCGTCAGGGCGAAGTGCTGGGCCTCGTCGGTTTGCGAGGTGCTGGGCAAGAAGCCATAGGCCGTGCCTTGTTTGGCGCACAAGACAGCGCGGGCCGCGTGACACTCGAGAGCAAAGTCCTCGATCTCTCGTCACCCAAAGCCGCCCTCGAACAATGCATCGGCCTCGTAGCCCGGGACCGCACGGAGGAGAGTGTGGCACCCTCCCTCTCGATACGCGAGAACACCTATCTCAACCCGCTTGCCATGGGCCGTCATCTCCTCTCATTCCTTTCACCCCAAGCCGAAGCAGAAAACGCCCGCGCCATCGGTGAAGAGGTCGGCCTGCGACCCAATGATCCCGCACTGCCCGTTGAAGCCTTGTCAGGCGGCAATCAACAGAAAGTCGTGGTCGGACGCTGGCTCGCCACGGGACGCAAACTCCTGATCGCTGAAGACCCAACAGCAGGTGTGGACGTCGGTGCGAAATCTGAAATCTACCGCCTCATTGCCCGCGCCCTTGAAACCGGATTGACCGTCATCGTGGTCTCCACCGACTTCGAAGAAGTCGCCCACATCTGCCATCGCGCCCTTGTCTTCTCACGCGGGTATATCGTCGCCGAAATCACCCAAGAAAAACTCACCACCCAACATCTGATCCACGCGGCCTCCGCGTCCGAGGCAGCGTAACATGAACTCCCTCCAATCCACCGCCCTTGAGCCGACGCGCAGCGAATTGCAGGGTCTGACCACGGGCCAGAAGATCAGCCGCTTCCTGCCCACCTATGGCCTTGTCATTCTCACCGTCGGGCTGATCCTGCTGTTCTCGATCATGCTCTCGGACACGTTCCCCACAATTCTCAATCTCCGCTCTATCATTTCCGACAAAGCCATCATCATGCTGCTGTCACTGGGTGTGATGATCCCCATGTCGGCGGGTCGCATTGACCTTACGGTGGGCTACGGAATCGTGCTCTGGCATATCCTCGCGATATCCTTGCAGACCATGTACGGCATTCCATGGGTCGCGGCGGTCCTCATCGTACTCGCCCTCGGCGCCATCATGGGCGTGCTGAATGGCCTTCTGGTGGAAGTTGCCAAGATCGACAGCTTCATCGCCACACTCGGCACAGGAACTGTCCTCTACGCACTGGCCCTCTGGCACACCGGAGGGCGGCAAATCGTCGGCGTGGTTCCCAGGGAATTTTATGGCCTCAGCACCACCATGCTCTTCGGCCTGCCTATCACCGGCTATTACGTCATCGCCATCGCCCTCATCATGTGGGTGATTTACGAATACCTGCCCATAGGCCGCTATCTCTATGCCATTGGCGCATCCCCGAAAGCGGCAGCCCTCAACGGCATTCCCGTCCGCAAATACGTCATGGCCTCCTTTGTGGCATCAGGATTGCTGACAGCACTCGCAGGCGTGTTACTTGCTGCAAAACTGCGCATCGGCCAGGCCAGCGTCGGACTTGAATTCCTGCTGCCCGCACTGGTCGGCGCATTTCTGGGATCAACAACAATCAAGCCGGGCCGCGTCAATGTCTGGGGCACCATGATCGGTGTCATCATTCTGGCCGTCGGCATTTCCGGCATTCAGCAATTCGGCGGCTCATTCTGGGTCGAGCCGATGTTCAACGGCGTAACGCTTATCGTAGCCATCGGTATCGCCGGATATGCACAAAGACGAAAAGGCGCTGCGAAAAAATAACCAAACAGCAAACGGGAGGAAACCATGCTGAAACGTACATTCCTGAACGGCCTGCTCGCAGGCTCCATGTTGATGGGCCTCGGCTTTGCAGCCATGGCAGAGGACTTTGACGGACCAAAGGACGGACCAAAAGCCGCCGAAGGCAAGTCCATCGTCGTACTTGCAGGCGACCTGAAAAACGGTGGGATCCTCGGCGTCACCACAGGCATTGAAGAAGCCGCCAAGAAAATCGGCTGGACCGTAAAAGTGCTGGATGGTGCAGGCTCGGTGCAAAGCCGTTCCGCCGCTGTGGGCCAAGCCTTGGCCTTAAAGCCAGACGGCATTGTCATCAACGGCTTTGACGCTGCCGAACAACAAGCCGCCCTTGAAGGTGTCGCCACCGCCAAGATCCCCATGGTGTCCTGGCACTCCGGTCCCAAGATCGGCTGCGATGCACCGGGCGGCATTTTTGCCAACGTGTCGACGGATGCCATGGACGTGTCCAAGAAGGCAGCGGAATGGGCCCTGGCTGATGGCGGCGGCAAGCCCGGCGTCGTGATCTTCACCGACTCCACCTATACCATCGCCATTCTCAAGGCGGCGAAGATGAAGGAAATCATTGAAGCCAATGGCGGCACCGTGCTGCAGTGGGTGGATACGCCCATCGCCGAAACCTCAACGCGAATGGGTCCCCTCACCACGACACTGTTGCAAACCCACGGTGCCAAGTGGACGCATTCCCTCGCCATCAATGACCTCTACTTCGACTTCATGGGCCCAGCCCTTGCAGCCGCAGGTATTGCGGGCAATGCAAGTCCAAAAGCCGGTTCCGCCGGTGACGGTTCGGAAGCTGCCTTCCAGCGCATTCGTGCGCAGGAATACCAGGCCATCACAGTTGCTGAACCTTTGAACCTGCAAGGCTGGCAACTGGTGGACGAATTGAATCGCGCCATCTCCGGTGGAACTTGCTCCGGCTACATCACATCGCCAGCGCTTGTAACGCAGGACGGCCTGAAAGCCTCCGGTGACTCGAACCAGTTCGATCCACAAAACGGCTACCGCGACGCCTACTCAAAAATCTGGGGCAAGATGTAAACCCCACCCCCGGCTCTATGGCCTAAAAGGCCCTCTTCCGGCGCTTCGCGCCACCTTCTCCCGCAAGCGGGAGAAGTGAAACAAGTGAGCGTCCTTCACTTCTCCCGCTTGCGGGAGAAGGTGGATCGCGCGTCAGCGCGAGACAGATGAGGGACCTTTTTGGCCATATGCGATAGCCCTGCCGAAGATCGGAGAGGGGCAGGGGTGGGGCCTGTCAACCAACACGGAAAACCCCATATACATTTGCTGTGCCTTCTTCGAACGTGCGGACCCAGAGCCGTGCGGAAACTGTTGATTTGGTGAAACTCTTCGAAGGTCGTATCTTCCACACCGTGTTAGAACTGCCGCACGACGTGGCACTTGGCTGAGGAAACAAACTGTGCAAGCTGAAATCGGATTGATTGGACTTGGCGTGATGGGCGGCAACTTCGCCCTCAACATTGCAGAGAAAGGTTTTACCATCGCGGTCTACAACCGCACCTGGGCCACCACAGAAACCTTCATGGCCAATGCAGGAACATTGGCG
>JAYUVC010000039.1:0-3797 GCA_043754325.1 Hyphomicrobiales bacterium | reverse complement strand
CCTTTCATGCGGGTCTTCAACTTGTCAGTCTCAAAAAAAGGCGAAGCCACTGTTACCACCGTGGCAAAAACAGCCAAGGCGATGAGGACCGTGAAGATGGTTTCGACCCGGAAGAGCGTTGAGAGGAGGTCTGACATTCTGGCTTTCTGCCGATTCTAGATTTCGAAGTTGATCATTTTGCGCATGATGAGGACGCCGATGGTCATCCACGTTCCGCTGCCAACCAGCAGGATATTTCCAAGCGTGGTGTCGAACATTGGCGTCAAATAAGCGGGATTCAAAACGGCGAGTGCGCCCATCACGCAGAAAGGAAGTGCGCCGATGATGGCGGCCGACGATTTGGCTTCCTGGCTGATGGCGCGGATTTTCTGTTTCATCTTCTTGCGGTCACGCAACACGCGCGACAGGTTGCCCAAGGCTTCCGACAAATTGCCGCCTGTCTTGGACTGGATGGTCATGACGATGGCAAGGAAGTTGACTTCCGACAAGGGCATGCGTTCCACCATGCGCTCAATGCCCTGGTCGATGGTGATGCCAACGCGTTGGCCTTCCACCACCTCCAGAAATTCCGGGCCAACTGGCGGGCCTGATTCCGAAGCGATAATCTTCATGGATTCCGAAACCGGAAGGCCAGCCTTGAGGGCGCGCACCATCACATCAATGGCGTCAGCAAAGTCGTTCAGGAAGGTATTTTGGCGGCGGGTGCGGAGGTAGCCCAGAAACCAGCGCGGCAAACCAAACAGACCGACAAATGCCAGGCCCGCGGCCACAAACCACGGCAAACCAAAAATGAATGGTACGATGAAGAAGCCAACACCCGCAACAGCAGACATGATCCAGAACAGTTTGGGCGAAATGTCGAGACCGGCCTGCTGGATCAGCATGCGCAGGGTCATCTTTTTCTTTCGTCTTTTTTGGTCCTCCTCAACTTGTTTGAGGGAATCCTGGATTTGCCTGCGGCGATTGTCTTTCTGGTCTTCGGCAAAGCGTGCGCGAAGAGTGTCCTTCTTTGTGTCCTTCTTGCCATCAGCAATCTGGTCGAAGCGCTTGCTGGTCTTGTTGCCACCCAGCATGGGATAAAGGATGGCAATGGCAAGACCACCCACGGCGATGACCACCATGAAGATGAAGGCTAGATTTGTGATATCGCCGCCGAAATCCATTCCGGATTCTCCCGACTTCCGTCTTTAAGGTTTACCGTCGTTCCGTGCTTCGGCCTTTTCAAGGGCATCTGCGAGGCGGCGTTCTTCGTTGTAGTATCTGGCGCGGTCCCAGAAGTGCGGACGCGCAATGCCTGTCGAGCGGTGACGGCCGATGATCTTGCCGTTCGCGTCTTCGCCCACGATTTCGTAGATGAAGAGATCCTGGGTGATGATGACGTCACCTTCCATGCCGACAACTTCGGTGATGTGGGTGATTTTGCGCGAGCCGTCACGCAGACGTGAGGCCTGCACAATGACGTCGATGGACCCGGTGATCATTTCCTTGATGGTTTTGGAGGGCAGCGCAAAGCCGCCCATGGTGATCATGGATTCCAGACGGGAGATGGCTTCACGCGGAGAGTTGGCGTGGAGCGTTCCCATGGAACCATCGTGACCCGTGTTCATGGCCTGCAACAAGTCAAAGGCTTCCGGTCCGCGGACTTCGCCGACGATGATGCGTTCAGGGCGCATACGCAGACAGTTCTTGACGAGGTCGCGCATGGTGATGGCGCCTTCGCCTTCAAGGTTCGGCGGGCGGGTTTCGAGGCGTACCGTATGGGGCTGCTGCAGCTGGAGTTCAGCGGCGTCTTCGCAGGTGATGATGCGCTCGTCGTGGTCAATGTACCCGGTAAGAGAGTTCAGCAGTGTGGTCTTGCCGGAACCGGTACCGCCGGAGATCAACACGTTGCAGCGCACGCGGCCAACGATTTCAAGAATCGTGGCGCCTTCTGGCGTGATTGAATTGAACTTGACGAGGTCCGTCAGTTTCAAGCGATCCTTTTTGAACTTACGAATGGTGAGGCAGGGGCCGTCGATGGCGAGAGGTGGCACAATGACGTTGACACGGGAACCATCGGCAAGGCGGGCGTCGCATATGGGTGAGGCTTCATCGACACGACGGCCAACCTGGCTCACGATGCGTTGACAGATGTTCAGAAGTTGTGAGTTGTCGCGAAAGCGTACACCCGTCTTCTGCATCTTGCCGTTGACTTCGATGAATACCGTCGTCGAACCGTTGACCATGATATCGGCGATGTCGTCGCGCGCCAGAAGCGGTTCAAGCGGGCCGTAGCCAAGCACGTCGTTACAAATGTCTTCGAGCAGTTCTTCCTGCTCGGCAATCGACATGACAACGTCTTTGAGGGCGATGATTTCGTTGACGATGTCGCGGATTTCGTCGCGCGCGGCCTCTCGGTCCAACTGGGCAAGCTGGGTGAGATCGATCGCGTCAATCAATGCATTGAAGATCGTGCTCTTGATATCATAGTAAGTATCGGAGCGGCGTGCGTTGTCTTCGACTGTCGGGGCCTTGGGCGGAGGCGGTGCCGCACGGCTTTGCTGCACACCAATATCAGGTATGTTCGTGGCCTTTGCCGCAGCAGGTAAGGGTGCTGGTGCTGGGCCGCTGGCGGGAACGGGTGCGCCCGACGGTGTTGCGTTTTCTGATCTCTTGCCGAACATGCGACAGTCCTTCCGGTCTTATGACTTCTTGCCGAGGCGTGGCAGTTTCGAGAGGAACCCGCCGGATTTTTTGGTTTCCGGCGCAGTTACCTTTTGGCCCGAGAACATGGGAGCGACGCCCATGAGAATTTCTGCGGCCCTGGATTTTGGTGCGACTTCAAACAACATCTGGCCATTGCCCTGGGCCAGGCCAAAGGCAGCGGGGTCATGGGGAATGACGGCAAGCGGCGTTACACCCAATGCCTTGGCAAAATCAGCGGGAGCAATTTCGGGTCGCTTGGGAACGCCAACCTGATTGATGATCAATTGTGGCGGGCGGTCGTTGGTGCGCGAGGTGCGCAACAGGTCAATCAGGTTCTTGGCATTGCGCAGGCTTGGCAATTCCGGCGTTGCGGTGATGATGATGTCGTCGGCATTCATCAGGGTGTTCTTGATCCAGGGGGCCCACATGTTGGGAACATCGACCATGACAAGAGGGGATGATGCCCGCACCACATTGAGGATGGCTTCGACGGCGTGACCTTCGATATTCAGCTCTCGGTCCACCGAGCCCGGGCCATTGAGCAGGCTCAGCTTGTTGCCGAGTTTGGTCATCATGCGTTCAACCAGGGTTGAGTCGAGACGGTCTGGCGCATTCAGGGCTTCAAGAATACCGCCTGCGCCATCTTGGTTGAAATTGAGGGAGGCCGTGCCGAAGGCGAGATCAAGATCGGTAATGATGGTATCAATGTTGTGCTTCTGCGACGTGATCCAGGCGAGATTATGGGCAATTGTGGAACTGCCGACGCCGCCTTTGGAACCCACAAACGCCACGATACGGCCCAGCGGTGCCGATTTTGGATCGGCATAGAGACTGGACACAAGATCGATAAAGCCGACAGCCGAGACAGGGGCCACGACATATTCGGCGATGCCGTTCTTGATGAGTTCGCGATACAGCAACACGTCGTTGACGTGGCCAATCACAACAACCTTGGTGTTGGCCTGACAGACCTCGGCAAGTTGCCCGAGTTCCGCCATCAACTGATCGCGACCGGCATGAGTTTCAACCACGAGAACATTTGGCGTGGGTTGTGTCTGGTAAACCTGGCAGGCAGCAGCAATGCCACCCAATTGCAAGGTAACGTGGGCGCG
>JAYUVC010000038.1:0-7647 GCA_043754325.1 Hyphomicrobiales bacterium | reverse complement strand
TTCAGGATTGGTATGGCGTTTTCATTGCATTTCACAGGAACCTGCACTGATAGCCGCAACTGCACCACTGATCGAGGCCGCCGCGTGGAAAAATTTTGGTCTGAACTTTACGGTTCCGGCTGACAATTGTGATACCCAGGAACTGAGACTGGCCAACAACGCACGGGCGGATCTTGATCAGCAGATTTCAGGCACTGCATATTATGACAACTTGACTGTGCAACCTGCAAGCGTTGCAGTTACACCGCAATAGGATTTTTGAAGCTGGCCCGTTTGCATGATGGGCGGAGTGCAGTCTGATCGGGGATTGCTCACTCTGGGGGATAGGATGAAAACATATATGCTGGATGCGTGGCGGCCCGTTTCGGATTGGCTGCAATTGCGCGAACAAAACACCAAGGCCATCATTTTCATGGTCACGGATTTTCTGTTTTTGGTGATCACTGTTTTTGTTTCATATGTTCTGCGGCTGTCATCTTTCAATTTTCCTGAAAAAAAATTGCTGATCTATCTGGTCGGACCTTTGTTGAGCATATCGTTTCTCGCACTGTTCGGCATCTATCGGTCGGTGTCGAGAAACTACTCGGCGCAAATTGAAAAGAGAATCATATTCTCACAACTGTGTGTGCTGCCGTTTTGGGCACTGGTATTGTATATCGCCGGGACCACAAATTTTCCAAGATCGATCGTCGGCATCTACTTCGTTGTTTCAATTCTGGTATTGATTTCATTGCGGCGCAGCGCTGCCTGGCTGCTGCTGATCGGCAAGACAACCCGCATTGAGCGCAACAGAATTAAAATTCCTGTTGTTATCTTCGGTGCCGGGCGCGAGGGAATTGTCCTTGCCGACAGCCTGAACAGTGATGGTCGCTACAAGCCAGTGGCTTTCATTGATACGGATTATACGCTTGTGGGCCGCACACTCGCAGGGCTTCGCGTCTTTTCGTCTGAACAAATTCCGGAACTGGTGCGGCGCCTGAAGCCGCAACAGGCCATGATCGCCAAGCCGCAGCAGAACCGTGCAACACGCCGCGTGCTTGTCGAAATGCTGATCGACAATGGACTGCTTGTCAAAACCATCCCGGCGCTCAATGAATTTGTCGAGGGCAAGATTGACGTCAATGCATTGCAACCTGTTCGCCTCGAAGACCTTCTGGGTCGGGACCCCGTTCCGCCTGATCAGGCCTTGATGGAAAAGGCGGTCAAGGACCAGGTTGTCATGGTCACGGGTGCGGGCGGCTCCATTGGTTCAGAACTTGTCCGGCAGATATCTGCTTTTGCTCCGAGGAAAATCTTGTTGGTCGACAACAGCGAGTTTGGCCTGTTCGAAATCCACCGCGAGATGGAAGCGCAACTCCATTCAGCAAAAACCAACCCCGAACTTGTGCCGCTTCTGGCCGATGTCCAAAATTCCGCACGCATGAAAACATTGATGCAGGAACATCAGGTCAGCGTGGTGCTGCACGCCGCAGCCTACAAGCATGTGCGAATGGTGCAGGAGAATTCTGCAGTCGGCATAGAGAACAATGTCTGGGGAACCAAGGCGGTTGCAGAAGCAGCGATTGCCTGTGGTGTGGGGCTCTTCATTTTTATCTCCACTGACAAGGCGGTTCGTCCCACCAGTATCATGGGTGCCTCAAAGCGGGTTGCTGAAATGGTGGTGCAGGCTTTGGCCGACAGCAAGGGCTGCAAAACAGTGTTCGCCATCGTGCGCTTTGGCAATGTGCTCGGTTCAACAGGCTCCGTCATCCCGCTGTTTCGGGAGCAGATCGCCAGAGGCGGCCCCGTGCACGTGACTGATCCTGAAGTCACACGTTTTTTCATGTTGATTCCGGAGGCCGCCCAGCTCGTGATCCAGGCCGGTGCCATGGCCAATCGTGCGGAGGTATTCGTTCTGGACATGGGCGAACCCATCAAGATCATCAATCTGGCCGAAACCATGATCGAGCTTGCAGGTCTCACCCGAAAAACCGAAGAGACTCCCGATGGTGACATTGAAATCAATTTCATCGGATTGCGCGACGGTGAAAAGCTCTACGAAGAGCTGCAGATCGGAAACAACATTTCCATGACGTCCCACCCCCGCATCATGCGCTGCCAGGAGTTTTTCCTGGGCTGGAAAGAACTTCAATTGGCTTTGAACAGCATGCAGCGGGCAGCTGAAACCGGGAACCCGTCTGTCATGGTGAAAGACATTTTCCGTCTTGCAGGTCTCGAAGGAAAATCAGCATGAAGCTTCGCAAAGTACCACCTGCTAGCTAGAGCGTTGGACGATCAACTGAACTCAGACGTTAGGTTTGTCATTGCCGGATTTATTCCGGCAATCCATTGTGGTGCGAGCGGGATTTTACAGGAGACATCCCGCTTGCTGAACCATGGATTACCGGAATAAATCCGGCAATGACAATACGGCGGTGGGATGAGTTCAAATGAGCGTCCGATGCTCTCATTGAAAAGATTGGTGGAGCCAGGCGGAATCGAACCGCCGACCTCTTGCATGCCATGCAAGCGCTCTACCAACTGAGCTATGACCCCTTTAACCATTCAGTCTGCCCGTGGCTTGGTGAACCAGCAGGCGCGGGCGGTGAATAGTCGGCATCACCGCCCTGATCAAGTTTAATTTTCTTCTTCTTTTTCGGTAGGCCCGCCTTCGATCAGGTCAGACATGTTGCCGCCTTCGTCTTCTTCTTCCACCAGGAAGGTGTCGTCTTCTTCGGCGTCGTCTGCGGTGTCTTCGCCGAGGTCAACATCCTCGATGCCTGCAGTTTCATCATCGTCCTTGCCGTCTTCTTCGACGTCCTCAAGGCTGATCAGTTCAACATCGCCGGTTTCGGCATCTTCCTGCTCTTCAACCACCCGTGGCTTGGGTGGCGGCGGAGCAGCGTTCGGATAATCTGCCTTTGATGGCAGAATGGCGGCCGCCACAAAACTCGTGCCGCATTTCGGGCAGGTGATGGGGTCTTTGATCAAATCATAAAAACGCGCGGCGCAATTGGGGCAGGTGCGCTTGGTGCCCAGTTCGGCACTGACCATGGGAATACCTCGTAGTGGTTAAACGGAAAGTTGCCGCTCCTTGCCACGCCCGCCCGCGAATGTCAAAACCCGGTTTGGGGGTGGTGACACTGCGCTGCCTTCCGTGTAGGGACGGGTCATGTCACACGCCTCCACACCACAACCCCTCGTCTCGTGCAAAGCCTCCAGCCTGAAAGGCACCCTGCGCGTTCCCGGCGACAAGTCCATGTCTCACCGCGCCTTGATGTTCGGCGCAATCGCCAAGGGTGAAACCATTGTGGAGGGACTTCTCGAAGCCGAAGACGTCGTCAACACCGGAAAAGCCATGTCCGCACTGGGTGCAACGGTTTCAAAGGGTGTCGACGGCAAATGGCGCATCAAGGGTGTGGGCATCAAAGGCTTGCATTCACCCCGCACACCGCTGGATTTCGGCAATTCCGGAACTGGCGTGAGACTGGCCATGGGCCTGATGTGTACAACACCCATGGTGGCCCGCTGCATTGGTGATGCGTCCCTGTCCAAACGCCCCATGGGCCGCGTGACTGACCCGCTCACTCTGTTTGGTGCGCGCTTTGACGCGACGGACGGCAAGCGCCTGCCCCTCACCCTGCATGGTGCGCCAAAGCCCAAGGCCATTGCTTACACCTTGCCAATGGCTTCGGCGCAGGTGAAGTCCGCCATTCTTCTTGCGGGCATCAATGCCGCTGGCACCACAACCGTCATCGAACCCGTGGCCACCCGCGATCACACCGAACGCATGTTGAAAGCCTTTGGTGCGAAAATCACCACCGTCGAAAAAGACGGCGCCCGCCACATCTCCATCATCGGCGGACATGAATTGAAGGCGCAAAAGATTTCAGTGCCGGGGGATCCGTCGTCGGCTGCTTTCCCCATGGTGGCAGCCATCATTACTGAAGGTTCTGATATTCTGATCGAGAACATCATGCTCAACCCCACCCGCACCGGGCTGATCACCACCCTGCAGGACATGGGGGCCGACATCACAATTGAAAACCCGCGCACGGCAGGCGGCGAAGATGTGGGCGACTTGCGCGTCAAGTCATCCAAATTGCGCGGCGTCTCTGTGCCCGCCGACCGCGCCCCTTCCATGATTGACGAATATCCCATCCTCGCCGTGGCCGCATCCTTCGCCACGGGCACCACACGCATGAACGGCTTGGAAGAATTGCGTGTGAAAGAGTCTGATCGTCTCGCCGCTGTCGAAGCCGGCTTGAATGCGAACGGTGTCAAAACCCAATCCGGCCCCGACTGGCTGGAAGTGCAGGGCGGTGGCGCACCCGGTGGTGGCACCGTCATCACCCATATGGACCACCGCATCGCCATGTCCTTCCTCGTCATGGGGCTGGCTTCGAAAGCCGAAACCAAAGTCGATGACGCCGGCTTCATCGCCACCTCCTTCCCCGGATTTGCCGGGCTGCTGAATGGCCTTGGTGCAAGGATTGCCGCCGCATGATCATCGCCGTTGACGGACCCTCAGCCGCTGGCAAAGGCACCATCGCCCGCGCCGTGGCCACGCATCTGGGCTACCACTTTCTCGATACGGGTTCGCTCTACCGCATGGTCGCGCTGGAAATGCTGCGGGCGCAAAAATCCGCTGACCATGTGAAAGCAGCCGTGAAATTCGCCCAGACACTCGATCCCATGTCAGTCGTAGACCGCGACCTCCGCAGCGAAACCGTGGCCGCCATGGCATCCGAAGTCGCTGCCATCCCCGAAGTGCGAACAGCGCTACTCGAATTCCAGCGCCAGTTCGCCCAACGCCAACCCGGCGCAGTTCTGGATGGCCGCGACATCGGCACCATCGTCTGCCCCGACGCCGACCTCAAATTCTTCGTCACCGCCTCAACCCAGGTCCGCGCCACACGGCGTCGCGCCGAGCTGAAAACACTAGGCGTCCACGCCGACTACGAAACCGTCCTCGATGACATCATGGCCAGAGACGAACGCGACGCCAACCGCGTGAGTGCGCCGACAAAGCAGGCTGATGACGCGATCATGATCGATACGTCGGAACTGGATAGGGAAGAAGTGATTGCCGCTGTGATGGGCGTGATTGCGGATCATATGGGTGGTTGAGAGTGTTCGAGCGACACAGCATTCCGCCTGCCGAAACTGAACAAAATTACTACACCAAGTATAGACAACAACAAAATTGCCATTTAACTTCAAACAAGAATCTTCCAGCAATCCTGCGGTAGTTTAGATCATGAATTCAGTTCTAATGAGTATTCGATGAACCTTAATGCGGCAAGCGGAATTTCATTGTGCTTGACTGCTGGTGGGCGTCCAGATCTGCTTGATCGTACATTGACCACCTTGCTGAGCCACAATAAAATTTTCTTTTCGGATTTCTTGATAACGAATGATGCAGGCGACGAGGAAACCAATCGTATCGTTCTGAAGCACCTACCAGACGCAAAACTGATTTTCCACTCTACGCAACAAGGGCACCACGCTTCAATTGACGAAATGTATGATCAAGTTCTAACCCCGTATATTTTTCATTGCGAAGATGATTGGGAGTTTGACCCCATCGCATTCGTACCTAGATGTTTGGAAATTTTAACTCGTGACGATATACTCAGCCAAGTCGCTGTTCGTCAATCTTCGTGTTTTGATCGCAGCAAAGTCGTCTTTGAGAATCAGATTGTCATTGAGACAGCGGCTTTGAGCTATCTGAAATACAAGAGACTTCTACAAAAGGACTGGGGTCATTTCACATTCAA
This sequence comes from Hyphomicrobiales bacterium, assembly GCA_043754325.1. Taxonomy (GTDB): domain Bacteria; phylum Pseudomonadota; class Alphaproteobacteria; order Rhizobiales; family Aestuariivirgaceae; genus Aestuariivirga. Next base: position 1,888 of record JAYUVC010000038.1, on the reverse strand, counting down.
CCCTTCTCTTCTCAGAAAAGATCTATGGGTAAAAGTTGGACCCTTCAAAAAACACTTCAATGAAAGAGACATCAACGACAAAGTCCGCTCACTTGGTTTGACAACAGGTCGAATGGTACCAGGTGTGTGTTGGCATATTGGCGATGAAAGGCACATTAAAGACACCGTAAGAAAACGCGATACGCGCGCGAAACTTCGCCGCACTTACAGGAAATTGTTAAAACTCGTTTCGATCTGAACCCGGAGTGCTTTGCAAAAAAGTCGGCCTCTATTCAAATAGAGGGTCGGAAAGGTAGTATTTCCCGTTTATCGAGGGTGACACATCCGGTTGACAATGTATTTTGGAAGCCGCTTGACCAAGCGGCGACCGATCAAAAACAGGGAAGTAACAAATTCATGGACTGTCAGCCCGTTGCAAAAAAGACGTAAGAAAGGTGTCTGCTGGCCAAACACGAGATCTGTACGGCCGTGGTACCTTCTATAAGCAAACACGCGCGCCAAAACCGAAGACTCTATTTTATTGTATAGCATCCTGCTTGCAGTGTTTTTTCCGTGCCTGCGACAGCGATATTGAACAGTCTGGGTATTCATCAATTCACCCAGTGACAGCAAACGGAGATTGAAGTCTACATCTTCAGATCCCTTAAAGAACGGCCTGAATCGCAGTTGTTTTACAAGGGCGTGGTTATAGTTGATTGTGCTTCCTGGCAATGAAAATCCAAGTAAAGCGTCTTTGATTGAGGATGGCCAGTGGACATCAACGCGCTCCGGTTTACGTAGAATCTTTCGTGTTTTGATTTCAGCGCCTGGCTTGCTGTCGAAATATTCAATCCAGGAGGAAACACCTACTGCTTCTGGATTTTCTTGCAGTAACTCCACCTGCTTTTCCATGCGGTCGGGAGTAGAGATGTCATCTGCATCCTGGAACATGACATACTGTCCTCGCGCTTCATCAAGCAATTTGTTTCGAGCGGCAATTACCCCCATGTTTTTTTGAACAAAAACCCTGATGCGATTGTCCTGCCTTTCAAATCTGCGAATGATCTCAAGCGTGTTGTCTGTAGAACCATCATCCAGCACTAACAGCTCGAAGTTCTCATGCGATTGCGAAACCAAACTCTGCAATGTTTCTTCTATCCATGCGCTCGCATTGAAGGCTGGTAAGATGACAGAAACAAACGCCTTCCTAGAATCATTTATCACGCCTTTATTGGCTCCATTTGCTGATTTAGATGACGTCATCGTCTTCAATCCAGAAGACTATATGAGCTCCTGCATAACGTTCACCCATTGCCAAAACACTAATGACCCCCGGTGATCAGAGTGGCCTTCAAGCTCAATCAGCTTCGCGTTGCCGTTCTTATCACCACTACCTGACGATGAAAACCTCTTTTGCGGCGCTATTCAGATCGTGGATGAGCAATGTCAATTCAATTCTCTCAAGCCGATGGCGAAAATTGGCCCGTTGTGATGGCGCTTTTGACAGTCAGACTTGCCTTTCAACGGGGCAATTTCTGAATCCGCATAAAAACTTGCCCCACCTCAACCGTTCCGCTATAGCCCACTCGTCTCGAAGCTGGAGCAATCCGGATATCACCCTGAATTGTTTTGAATGCCCCGCAATTTCGCTTCGAAAATTGCATCACAGCACTCTAAACGCCCTTAACCCAGAACTGCCGGTTCTGTGAGGCTTTCCGCCCCGCCGCCAGTTGAAGCAGCTCCCACAACCATCTGGTCCCTGCTTTTTTAGGATATACCCCCTATGGCAAAATCTGCCGTTTCCATGACCCCTACCGTTGACGACTTCATGTCCCTGCTCGAAGAGAGCTACCTCGACCGCCCCGTATCCGAAGGCCAGGTCGTCAAGGGCAAAGTCCTCGCCATTGAA